>NZ_CM001555.1:309363-618726 GCF_000275865.1 Methanofollis liminatans DSM 4140
TGGAGCATCTGCACCGGGTTGTGCCGGCTCTCCTTCCAGGCATGGGCGTTCACCTGCTTGAAGAGCATCCTGGCCGACGGGTGCCAGCTCCACCAGAGGTTGAAGGCAAGGTCGACGAGCCCCTCGATACGCTCCGGGACATGATCGAAACGGCTCCGGTCCATGGCGTCGGCGGTCATCGTGATCGAGGAATAGGTAGAGATGGTTATTTAACTTACGGGGGAAAGGGGGCGGCTCTCTCGGGAAACGATAAATGGCGGCCTGATTGTGAATTAATCTATTATTTTTTTTGTAAATTGTGTTTTTCGATCCTGAAGCCTTGGATATGTATAAATAGTATTGTGTTCTGTATTGATCCGATGGAGAAACCGGTACAGGACCGCCTGTTCCTTGACGTAATGAGGGTGGACGCGGAGCAGCGGATCCTGATCCTGATCGTCGCCCTGATCGCCCTGATGTCGCTCGGCATCGGGATGATGCTGCCGATGACCTTCCCCGGCCTGTTTTCCTGAGTGCTTCCGGTCATGCGCCCGGAGCGGCCGCTCGCTCTTTTTTACCCCTGCCCCGTGCCTCTCAGGTGTGCGAGAGGATCCGGCGGTCTTCCGCCTCCCTTATCCCGGAGGCGAGGTCCACGGCGGCGTCCTCGCTGATCCGGTACCTGACCGCCCGCCCGTCGCGTTCCTGCCTGATGATCCGGTCCTCGGTCAGCTTCTTCATGTGCCAGGTGACGGCCGGCCCCGAGATCCCGACCGTGTCGGCAACCTCCTGCCGCGACGCCCCCGGGTGCTCCAGGATCCCGATGAGGATCTCCCGTGTGGTCGTGTTCCTCAGGTGCTTGAGCACTCGCTGCTGGGCAGCGGTGTAGGTCCCGCTGTTCTCGTAGAAGCGGAGGTAGCCGTCCTCGTCGAGCGAGGTGATCTTGTGATGCTCCTGCAGGACGGCAAGATGATACCTGAGGGTGCTCATCGAGATCGCCGCGCGCTCAGAGAGCGCCCTGAGATGGATGCCGGGCGCCGCCCTGATCATCGTGTAGATCTCGGCTCTGGCCGCGCTCTCCAGGACGTTCTCGCGGCCCACCCTGCGGCACCCCAGAGAGAGGCAGGTCTTCGTCGCCCAGAGAAGTTCGAGCGGGACGATGCAGACCTCCAGAAGGATCACCCAGAGCGGAAGTTCCCAGAAGGCGACCTCGGACGGGACGAAGGGATCCTCTGAAGGGGGGTACAGGCTCCCCGGGCTGACGACGTAGGCTGCGGAGGCGATCTGTGCGAGGGCGACTGCAAGAAATACGGCGATCATCCATCCTCTCATCCCCTCACCCCATGTATGTCAGGAACGTGTAGTTCCTCGACGTGAACGATTTCGACCCGCTGATCTTCAGGAACCAGTTCCCCTCTGCGATCCCCTCTTCGTTCGAGACCCTGAGATAGATCCTGCCGTCCTCGTTGCCGTCGCTCATGTCGTCATAGGTGCCGAGCACGCCGCCCGGATAATAGATGGTGAGATCGAGCGGCCGATCAGGGTCTTTCCAGACGAGATCGACCCAGAAACAGGTCATGTTCGGGGTGATCTCCAGCATATAGTAGCGGTTCCTCCCGCCGAATCCCGGCAGGACGGGGAGCGTGTTCGAGGATAGGAGCGGGGCCTCTGCCTCGCCTCCTCCGGAGAGAAGAGTGTCTTCTTTCGCCAGGGCGCCCCCGCCCTCTGCCTCTTTTTCAGGAGCACGGTAGATGACGGCAGATGTGGCAGCCTCATCGCCGCTCTTCACCGTGTACACCGATACGCTGAGGGCGGAAGTCCGGGCATCCCTCTCCGCCGAAGCGGCGGGGAGGAGGGGGCCGTTCAGGATGGCGATATAGCCCGGGACCTCGACAAACCCGGACGATTCGATGGTGTTGACCGTGATCACGCCCCCGGTGCTGGAGGCCGCACCCCGGGCATTGACGACCGTGACCGTGATCACCGACGGCAGGTCTGGATCGGCCTGGCTCATGCTGCCACCGCCCGAGACCGAAAAGACCGACGCGGAAGAGGCGACGACCAGCAGCAGCACCAGCGCGCACCCCGCGACCCACCAACGCATGGGTATGATCTGGTACCTATCCCCTCTTAAATCATCTGGCACATCTGTTTACATGTTGCAGGTCTCAAACGGGCTATCAGAACGTGTAAACGATTGCGTCAGAAGTCTATTATAAAATGTGACCAATACCTGACTGTCTGTCCAATCAGAGGAATGTAAATCCCATGATACGATGTGAACACCTTACCAAGGTCTATAACGGGGTGGCGGCGGTCGACGACCTCAACCTGGCGATCCCGGCCGGCGAGATTTTCGGGCTCCTCGGCCCGAACGGCGCCGGCAAGAGTACCACGATCCTGATGCTGATCGGGCTCATCGAACCGACATCAGGGGCGTGCTTTATCGACGGCATCGAGGTGGCGAAAAACCCGATCGAGGTGAAACACCGGATCGGCTACATGCCCGAGGACGTCGGGTTCTACGCCACCCTCACGGCCGAAGAGAACCTCGACTACTCGGCGAAACTCTACGGCATGGACGCCGCCGTGCGGCGGAAGCGGATCCCCGACCTCCTCTCCCTCGTCGGCCTCGACGGGGTCGAGAAGGTCGTCGGCGGCTACTCGAAGGGGATGCGCCAGCGCCTCGGGCTTGCGAAGGCCCTGATCAACGAGCCGAAGGTGATCATCCTGGACGAACCGACGGCAAACCTCGACCCGCAGGGCGTCGCCGATTACCGCCGGATCCTCGGGGAGACGGCGGAAAACGGGACGACGGTGCTCGTTTCCTCCCACATCCTCTCCGAGGTGAACCGGGTCTGCACCTCGGCCGCCATCCTCGCCCACGGGAAATATGTCGCCGGCGGCACCTGGGACGACCTCGCCCGCACCCGGGAGAAGGGAGAGTGCGTCATCCGCCTCGAGACGAGGTCTCCGATGCCCGAGATCGTCCACCCGGCCCTCCTCTCGGCCGAGTATGCCGACGGCCATAGGTCGGCGCGCCTCGTCGCCGGCGCCGACATCAGGGACGAGATCGCCGCCGTCGCCGGTCCCGCCGGGATCAGGCGGCTGGAGGTAGAAGCCCCCGACCTCGAGGACGTCTTTCTCTCGTACTACCACGAGGAGGCGGCCTCATGAGGTCGGCCGGGCTCAGGGTGATCGCCGCCAAGGAGTTCAACGACCACCTGCGGAGCAGGAAGTTCCACCTGATCTTCGGGATATTCCTGGTGATCGCCGTCATCGGGCTCATCGGCGGCATGGTCACCTACCAGGAGCAGCTGGAGGACTACAACCGGGCGCAGTCGGCGGTCCAGGACACCGACGAGTTCATGGAGAAATCGTATTACTCCTGGAAACCCTCGATGCTCTCGGCCTTCAACGAGATGTCCTCGTTGATGACGACGATCGGCGTGATCCTGGGCATCGCCATGGGCTTTGACCTCGTTACGCGGGAGAAGGAGAGCAAATCCCTGAAGATCCTCCTCTCGCACCCGGTCTACCGGGACGAGGTGATCAACGGGAAGGCGCTCGGCGGTATCGCGGCGATCGCCCTCGCGATGGGGGTCGTGCTCGTCATCTCCCTTGCGGTGATGCTCCTCTTCGGGATCGTCCCGAATTTCGAGGAAACGGTGCGGATGTTCCTCTTCGGCGCCCTCTCGTTCCTGCTCGTCTTCTCGTTCTTCGCGATCGCCCTGTTCATGTCGACGGTCGCAAAGGACAGCGGGAGCGCGATCATCTACACGCTCATCGTGATGATCGTCCTCTCCTCCCTCCTCCCGATCTTCACCTACGGCTCGGTGTACACCGCAGCCTTCGGCCAGCCCCCTGACCCCCCGGAATCCACCATGGTGAGGTACGGCGGCTACGGCGGGACGTACGTCTCGTCGGCCGTCTCCGTCTCGGTCAGCGGCGAGGAGAAGGTGGACCCCATGGTCGACGAGGCCTGGCAGAAGTACGAGGAGGAATCCCGGGCCTACTGGGAGCGGCGGCAGGCAGTCAGCGACGCCGTATCTCTCCTCTCGCCGACGAGCAACTACCAGATGCTCGCCTATGCCGTGACCAACCCCGACATGGCGAGGATGATGCTCTCCAGCTCCCTTTTCTCGGTCGTGGAGATGGACGACGAGATCCCGCAGGAAGGGTTCTCTGCCCTCTTCGCCCTCCTTGGCGAGATGGCGAAGAACATCGCCGCCCTCGTCATCACGCCCGCCCTCTTCTTCGGGCTTGCATGGGTGCGGTTCATGCGGGAGGACGTGCGATGACGAAGGCGCCCGCCCTCCTCCTCGCCCTCCTGGTGCTCACCGCCGCCCTGCCCCTGCCGGCGGCGGCCGCCGCCTCGGCAACCGGCTCGGTCTCGATCCACTGCGATTTCCCCGGCCAGGTGGTCGAGGCCGGAGAGACGGCGACCTTCACCCTCGTCGCGGCGAACGACGGGAGCGCCGACCAGATCAAGATGTGGGCGGAGAACTTCGCCGGGAGCCGGGACTGGGAGATGCGGTTTGTCGACGGCACGACCGAGGTGAACCGGGTCTCCATCCCGAAGGGCGGGTCGAAGACCGTCACCCTTGAGGTCGAGACGGCGGCCGACACCCCGATCGGCGATTATCCCCTGAAGATGCATGTCGGCGACGGTGCGATCTGGCTTTACGTGACGATCTCGAAGACGCACACCGGCGAACTCGGCACCCTCCAGGTCCTGGTGACCGACAAGGACGGCGAGAAGGTGAAGGGGGCGACCGTCGATATCTACCGCGGGAGCGAGAGCGAGCCCTTCGACCGGGTGATGACGACCGCCGACGGCCGGATCAGCACCGGCCTCCCGCAGGACGTCTACCACCTCGTCATCACGAAGCCGGGCTACCGCTCTGCCGAGAAGAAGGACGTGAAGGTGAAGTGCGGGATCACCACCGACGCCGGCACGGTGATGCTCGAGAAGTCCTCGTACGCCGCCGAGGTGACGGTGAAGTCGGCCCTGATCACGACGCCTGCCGGGAAGAACCCGACCTTCGAGCTGACCCTGCGCAACGTCGGCAAGGCCGACGACACCTACCGGCTCTCGACTGCGGGGCTCCCTGAGGGCTGGTACGCCCGGTACAAGGAGGGCGCCGCCGAGACGAGCGACATCTCGGAGATCTTCGTCCCTGCCGGCGGCGAGCGGAGCCTCTTCCTTGAGGCGATCCCGCCGTACGGCGTGACGGTCGGGGACTACTTCCTCACGGCCACAATCGAGTCGTCCTCGGACGCCTATACCGAGGATATGACGGCGAAGATCAGCGGGAGCTATGAGATGGGGCTCTCTGCGGACCGCTACCGCTACGAGGCGTCGATGGGCGAGACCGTCGAGTTCGATGTCTCGGTGAGGAACCTCGGCAATGCCGGCGCCCTGACCGGGATCAGGTTCGAGGTGAGCGCACCGCAGGGCTGGAAGGCCACGGTGACGCCGACGAATATTACGAGCCTCCAGCCAGGCGAGTCGAAGAAGGTGAGCGTGAAGGTGGTGCCGCCGTCGAGCATCGTCGCCTCCGAGTACAAGGTCACGCTGAAGGCGGTCTCCGACCAGGGCGAAGAGAGCGACGAGTTCAGGATCGTCGTGAAGGAGCAGTCGTTCGCGGCGATCGCCGGGCTTCTCCTCCTGGGTGCGATCGCCGGCGGGGTCTGGTACTACTTCAGGAAGTACCAGCGCCGGTGAGAGCGTCGTCGGGCGCTTCGCCCTCCCCCGGCTCCCCGGCCGGGACCGGGGCGAGCTGCTCGACGACCAGGCACACCTCCCCGTCCCGGTCGATGATCGGGACGCTCGTGCATCGCAGGTGCTGGTCCAGTTCGGGGACGTATTTCTCGATCGTCTCTGGTTTTCTGCTTTTGAGGGCCATCTCGGTGGCGCAGGCCTCGCAGGGGCGGGCCCTGCCGATGAGGGAGTAGCAGGGTTTTCCCGCCACCTCCTCCGGCGTCATCCCGAGGGCCTCGTAGCCGGCCCGGTTGTAGCGGATGACCCGGCGGTCGGGGCGCATGATCCCGACGATCTCGGGGAGGGCGTCGATCGTCCATTCGAGGAGGGCATTCGCCTCGTGCAGCGTCCGTTCTCCGGCGCGGATCTCGGTGATGTCGCGGAGCGACTCGATAGCGCCGACGGTCTCCCCGTCCGGCCCCCGCAGGGGCGTCGCCCGCCCCTGGAGCACACGCTCCTCGCCGTCGCCGGTGATGACGGTGATCTCCCCGGTGAGGCTCCCGTCCTCCCACCTGGCGGCGGTGTGGCGGCTTCTGGTCTCCCCTGACGCCCGCCCGAGGACGATCTCGGCGAGCACCGGGCGGACCTGGCCCCTGATCTGGGGGTCGCAGTCAGACCGCCCGATCACGCCGGCGGCCGCCACCCCGGTCAGCCGCTCCATCTGGCGGTTCCAGAGCGTCACCCGCCCCTCCCTATCGATCGCGAAGGTCGGGTCGGGGAGCGACTCGATCACGCCTTTGAGGCGCTGTTCTGATGCGAGGATCGCTGCTTCCGCATTTTTATAGTCGGTGATGTCCCTGCCGACCGACTGGATCCTGATCAGGTTCCCCGCGGGGTCGAATGAGGCGCGGTCGGTCCAGCCGTGCCAGCGCACCTCGCCCGAGGGCATGACGACCTGGTGGTCGATGTGGGCGGCCGGATGGTCGGGGGTGAGGGAGGCGAAGTGGCGGCGGAGACGCCCCTGCTCGTGGACCGGAATTTTTGGGGTGAAGCGGCGCCCCACCATCTCCTTCCC
The DNA here is from genome assembly GCF_000275865.1 of Methanofollis liminatans DSM 4140. Classification (NCBI taxonomy): domain Archaea; kingdom Methanobacteriati; phylum Methanobacteriota; class Methanomicrobia; order Methanomicrobiales; family Methanomicrobiaceae; genus Methanofollis; species Methanofollis liminatans. The sequence goes on from NZ_CM001555.1 coordinate 316,119, forward strand.
CGGCACCCCGAAGTGCCTGCAGAATGCCTCGTTTGCAAACAGGATCACGCCTTCTGGATCGAACCAGCAGATCATCTCGGTCTGGTCCTCGACGACGGTGCGATACCGCTCCTCGCTCTCCTCCAGGGCCCGGGCGATCCGTCTCTTCTCGACCGCCTGGATGATGCTGTTTTCCAGTTCGGCAAATTGCGGCTTCGGCGCCCCGCCCTTCTGGAGGTAATAGTCCACCCCGGCGTTCAGCGCCTCGATCACCGCCTCCTCGCGCCCTTTTCCGGTGAAGATGATGAAAGGGAGGGGGCCGTAGCGTCTCCTTACCTCCCGCAGGAGTTCGATCCCGTCCATGCCCGGCATCTGCAGGTCAGAGACCACACCGTCGATGGCCCCGCCGGCCAGCAGCGGGAGCGCCTCCTCTGCGGAGGTGGCCGGGGTCACGGCGATCTTTCCTCCCCGTTCAAGGAATAATTTTCCAATTTCGACGAGTGCGGGTTCGTCGTCAATATAAAGAACAGATATTTTTTGTTTATTGGAATAATGGGGCTCCGGGAAATCCATTGTGGTTCATAATGCGGCCATACTATATTTGTATATCGATATTTCACATAGTTTAAAATACGGCCGATTTGATGTTTTTCGCGAATCTGCGGGGCCGGCCGGTGCGTTTCACTCCTGGTCGCCCCCTCCTCCGGGAGCGGGGAGGCACCGCTCCACCTCCCGCGCCACCTCGCGGAGGGTGATCCCGCGTTCGCGGGCGATCTGCCGCATGTCCTCGTACTCGGGCTTGACGGCGATCACCCGCCCGCAGGCCCGCGAGGTCTTCACCCGCACGGGAAAGGTGCGTCCCCCGACAACGACCTCCACCGTCTCCCGCCGCCGGTCGGCGACCAGCCGCGGCTCCTCGCGCACCCGCACCCCGAGGGTGCCGGTCTCCTCCATCAGGACGGTCAGGAGGCGTGCATAGCGCTCCCGGTCGGTGATCACCGAGATGACCTGGACCGGGCGGTTCTTCTTCCCGATCGCCGGGGTGACGAAGACATCGATCGCCCCCTCCTCGAGGAGGCGGCCGAGGGCGTGGGCGACCACTTCGCCGCTGATATCGTCCAGGTTCGTCTCCAGCAGGACGATCCGCTCCTCGACGAGGTCGCTCGTCTCGCACTCCACGACCCTGAGGATGTTGGCGCCGGCGCCGTTCGGGCGGGTCCCGGCCCCGTAGCCGGTGCGGATGGGCGTCATCGCCGGGAAACGGTCGGCCACGACGGCGAGGTTCGCCAGGAGGGCGGCGCCGGTCGGCGTCGTCAGCTCCATCGAGAGGGAACTTTCGGCGACCGGGATCCGGTGCGCCGCACAGATCTCCAGGGCCGCAGGCGCCGGGCCGCCGACCGTCCCGCCGCCGGTCGGGATCAGCCCGCCCCCGAGGGCCGGCGGGGTGGCGTGGACCTGACACCCGGCAAGCCCGGCCTCCTCGATCAGGAGGAGGGGGGCGAGGATGTCGAAGATCGTGTCGGCCGAGGCGACGGCGTGCCGCGAAAAACCCGTGGGGTGGAGGCGCCGCTCGGCGGCGAGAAGATCGCCGAGGACCCTCTCCGCCCGCTCCCGCCCCCATGCGGAGAGCCCGACCGAAGCGGCCACCTGGGCCAGGGCGGCGGCGAGGTCCCCGTCCGATCCCGCGGGCTTCTCGCGCACCTTAAAGGCGAGCCGCCTGGCCCTGACACCGCCGTCGGCCTCCTCCAGCCTCACCGAGAACTCCGCACACCCGGGAAGGGCGGCGATCGCTGCGCCAAGCCGTTCGAGGGGCTCGGCCGATCCCGTCAGGTCGGCCAGGGCGGCGGCGAGCATGTCCCCGGATATCCCGCCGGTGCGAGGATCGATGAGCAGTGCCCTCATGCTGCAGGCGGGAAGGGCTCGTTGATCTTCGCGTACACCCGCTGCGCCAGTTTCGCCACCTCGAAGGCCTTCTCGCCGGCGCCCGGGATGGCGCGGGTCAGGAAGGCGCCGTCCTCCGCGCTGAATGCGGCGTCCTTCGCATCCATTCCGACGAGGGCCGCCACCGCCGCCGGGACCGTGATGTTGATGATCGTGTGCCCGATGTACTGGAGCTCCTGCGTCAGCACCGCTCCGCAGAAGAGAGCCGTCGCCCAGTTCGGGTCGTCACGGTTCTTTCCCTCGAGGGCGAAGGCCGGCACCTCCTTCCCGCCCAGGTTCTCCACGTGATAGGGCTTGCCGTCGATGGAGACGTCGTAGGAGACGTTGGAGTCAAAGCCCCAGTAACGTGCGGTGAACTTGTCGGTCCGGCGGCCGTGCGCCTTGATCGAGGTGTACTTGAAGCTGATCTGCTTTCCCGTGAAGCCCGAGAGGACCGCCGAGCCCCGGCGCTCCACATAGGCCTGCCGCTCGGCGTCCAGGGTCTGCGTCGCTTCGGCCACCGTCTTTCCGGCCTTCATCAGGTCGTAGGTGTGGGCGGCCCGCCGGTAGATCGCCCGGTCCCGCACCCCTTCCGATGCGAGGATGCAGGCCTTCGTGATCTTGCCGCGGCTCACCTGCTCGGCCTTGCGGGCGATCGTGTTCAGGCCGCAGAGGGCCATCTCGGGATCGATGAAGGCGTTCATCTTGTAGTCCCGGATCGCCTCGGCAACGGCGAAGACGTCGCCGTTGTGCTTCACGAGCAGCCGCATCGCCGGGACGCAGTCGCCCTCCAGGTGGCCGAGGGGCGGGTTCACCGGGCCGCCGGAGAACCCGGCCCCGATCATCGCCGCCTCCTCGAAGGCGGCGAAGATCTCGGAGAGGGCCATCGAGCCGATGACCGATGGGCCGCCGATATCCTTGAGGATCAGCCCGAAGTCGCCGATCACCCTGGCGGTGTCGTACTCCTCGTGCGTGCCGCGGATATGGATCTTCTCCGGCAGGCCGGCGGCGTCGCGGGCGCCTTTCCCGGCGAGATAGGCCGAGTCCACCCGCCCGAACTTCCCGAACTCCTCGCCCAGGAGGGCGTCCGGGTGCACGAGTTCCATCGTCACCGCCGCACCGATCAGGGCCGGCCAGAGGGCGTAGGGCGTGATCCCCGCACCCTCCATGCTCCGCATCATCGCCTCGGTCCCGACCTTTGCGGCGTTGTAGGCGAGTTCAGGGATGTTGTAGTCCTCGCCGAGTGCGGAATGGCCGTAGATCGCCCCGCCTGCGATGAAGGGCGGGAGGATGGCGCCGTCCACCCGCGTCAGTTTCTTCCCCATCAGCCCCTCGTAGATCGCGAGGTAGGCCGGGAAGGCCTGGATGCGGTGGGTGAACTTCCCGGTGACCAGGGCGATGGCGCTCGTCCGGGCGGCGCCGGCGTGCATCCGGGCGATCGCCCCGAGCTTGCGGTTGCCGAGCGGCACGCCAGACCTGGCGCAGGAGCCCGAGAAGTAGGCGAGCGACGCCACGATCAGGGCGGCGTTTGCCGGTTCAGCCCCGGCGTTCATCGCCGCCCGCACGGCCTTCTCGATCACCATGTCGAGCGGGAGCTCGGGGGCGGAGGCGTCCACCACGGTCATCCGTCCCATCAGGCTCATCTCCTCGGCCCCGATCGGGCAGAAGATATCGCCGGCAAGGGAGTTTGCCGCCGCAAACACCGGGATCACCATGGAGCCGTGCCCCTTCGTCGCCGCCTCGAGTTTGTCGTTGGTCATCGAGTCCGGCTCAAAGGTCGCCGCCATCGTGGCGGCAAAGATGACTTTGTCCTTTTCGTGTGCATCAGCCATTTCTTATCCCTCCATTTCCGATGATCCAGACTGAGGGCCTTCCGGTAAATATAGGTTGGCGTCGGGGAGGGAGACGAAAAGAGAAGAGTTCAGGGTCTATGCGCTCTCTTTTGCCGCGGTGTAGGCGTCGTACATGGAGTAGAGCCAGACCAGCAGGTAGAACGGGATGCCGATCATGATCGTCGAAAGGCCGCCGAAGACGACCGCAAGCACGAAGAGGACGATGGCCTTCACCATCTGCCCGGTATAGAACTGGCCGAGGCCCGGGATGAAGAACGAGAGGACGACAGCGACAAGGGGGGATGCCATATCCATCTCTCGGTCGTCGTGCGCAAAATAGATTCCCCCCCCGGCGGCATTGCCCGCAGGCGGAACCCTGAATTACCCGGAGGGATGTATCACTCCCCCATGGAGGAGCGCGCCGCCATCTCTGCACGGGGCCTGACCAAACGGTTCGGCGATGCCGAGGCTGTGAGGGGGATCGACTTTACCGTCCTCGAAGGCGAGGCATTCGGCTTTCTCGGGCCGAACGGCGCCGGAAAGACCACGACGATGCGGATGATCCAGTGCGCCTCGCCCAGGAGCGGCGGCGACCTCCGCGTCCTGGGGATGGACCCGGATATGCACCCGCGGGAGATCAAGGCCCTCCTCGGGATCGTGCCCCAGGAGAACAACCTCGACCCGGACCTCACCGGCCGCGAGAACCTCGTCTCCTATGCCAGATACTTCGGCATTCCCCGTGCCGCGGCAGAAGAGCGCGTGGAAGACCTCCTCGGATTCGTGCAGGTGCGGGAGAAGGCGGACGTCGTCATCGAGAGCCTCTCCGGCGGGATGCGGCGGCGTCTGATCCTGGCCCGCGCCCTGGTCAACGATCCTGCGATCCTGATCCTGGACGAACCCACCACCGGCCTCGACCCGCAGGCCCGGCACCAGATCTGGGAGAAACTCAGGGCGCTCCAGCGGGAAGGGCGGACGATCGCCCTCACCAGCCACTATATGGAGGAGGCCGAACGCCTCTGCGACCGGCTGGTGATCATGGACGAAGGACGGATCCTCACCCGGGGCGCTCCGGCCGACCTGGTCAGATCGCGGATCGGCCGGTACGTGATCGAGACCGAACCGACCGACCCGGTCCGCGCCTGCCTGGGGCGGCACGGGATCAGGTACGAGGAGGGGGGCGGGAGCATCCAGGTCCCGGTCGAGGACCCGGCGGCGGTCTCGAAGGCCCTCCTGGACGAGTGCGGGGCGATCCGCCTCTCGACCCGGCCCGCCACCCTGGAAGACGTCTTTCTCACCCTCACGGGAAGGAGGCTGCGGGAATGATGCCGGAGAACCTGAGCCGCCTTGCCTGGGCCGTCTGGCGCCGCAACCTCGACGTCTATCTCAAATCCTGGCGGGTGAACCTGCTCACCCCGGCGTTTGAGCCCGTCCTCTACCTCCTCGCCCTCGGTTTCGGAGTCGGGTCGTACATCAGCGAGATCGACGGCGTCCCGTACGTCAGGTTCATCGCCCCGGCCCTCGTCGCCATCTCGGTGATGAACGCCTCCTTCTTCGAGTGCACCTACGGGAGTTACGTGCGGATGTACTACCAGAAGACCTTCGACGCCATCGTCGCCACCCCGGTCTCGATCGAGGAGGTGATCGCCGGCGAGATCCTCTGGGGGGCGACCCGGAGCCTCATCTCCGCCTCCCTGATGCTCCCGGTGCTGGTCCTCTTCGGCGTCGTCGCCCTCCCGTCGTCCCTCTTCCTCATCCCCTTCGCCTTTGCGGCCGGCCTGCTCTTCGCCTCCATCGCGATGTGCTTCACCTCGATCATCCCGAACATCGAGTCGATCAACTACCCGGCCTTCCTCTTCATCACCCCGATGTTCCTCTTCTCCGGGACCTTCTTCCCTCTCGACCTCCTGCCCGCCCCGCTGCAGGCCCTCGCCCTTGCGGCCCTGCCCCTGGCGCACGTCGTCAACGTCTGCCGCGCCCTCACCCTGATGGCGGGGTGGGAACTCCTCGCCCTCGGGCTTGCCTGGATCGCCGTCGTCACCCCCCCGCTCTTTCTCCTGGCCCTGCGGCTGATGCGCCGGCGGCTTGTCGTCTGAGGGGAGGGCGCCGGGAACAATTCAGAGCCGTTATCACCGCCCAGGCACCAGATAGGATCGAGGAATGATGGAAGGAAACGATCGCCCCGAGAGCATCGGGTTCTCGAAGTCCAGGTTTGAGGCGCTGACCGACGGCATATTCGCGATCGCCATGACCCTTCTCGTCCTCGGGCTTGCGGTCCCTGCCGCGGGGACGATCCGGACGTCGACGGGCCTCATCGAGGCCCTTATGGGGCTTTTCCCGGACTTTGTCCACTACGTGATCGCCTTCTTCATCCTCCACGGCATGTGGGTCTCCCACCACGTCCTCTCCAGGCGGATGGCTTTTATCGACCGCCGGTTTCTGGAGATCAACCTCTGGCTGCTGATGGCCATCTGCCTCATTCCCTTCACCACCTCGTTTTCAGGGGATTTCGAGGATATTTCTCTCGCCGCCGTTGTCCTGGAGGCAAACCTCCTCGTCGTCGGCATCCTCCTCCTCCTCCAGTGGCAGTATGTCGCCCGCACCCCGCACCTCCTCTCCCCTGAGTTCACGCCGTCCGGTCTCGCCGTCGGGATGCAGAAGACCGCCGTCACCCCGGCGGTCTCCGTCCTCGGCATCGCGCTCGCTCTCCTCGGGGTCACCTGGAGCACGGCGGTGTACCTCCTGATCCCGGTGATCTTCTGGGCGATGAAGACTCCGCGCCTGCGGAGGGAGGCAAAATGAGAGGGATGAACCGGCCTACTCGACGATCGCCGACGCTTCGGGGTTGAACGGGTTCGTCCGCGCCGCAAGGGAGAAGAGGTACGGATAGGTCGCCTGCAGGTGCTCCATATAGCCGAGCCATCCATGCATCATTGCACGGTATGCCCGCCCGAGGTCGCCGCTGAGGTGGGCGAGGTCGGTCTCCGGGAGGGCGGCGAGGTCGTCGCGGTACGAGAGTTCGTCTGCAAGGTGGAAGACGGCATGGAGCACCCCGGTGAAACCCTCGTCCTCCAGGAGGAGGGGGTTCTCCATCAGCCTCAGGAGGAAGTCCTTTTTCTCATCGAGGAAGGTGCGGATCTCTTTGAGGTCGAGATCAGACGCAGCAGGGCCGGACGCATGTGTCAGCACCACCTTTTTCATCCGTGCGAAGTCTTTTGCGCTCCAGTCCGCCGTCACCATCAACCCTTCCCTGATCGTCCCGATCAGGGGGTCGGACCGGGCGAACGTCCTCAGGAGCGTCGTTCCTGTCGTGGAGAAGAAGATCCCGACGAGCATGTTCACCTTTCTCTTCCGCTCCTGCCGCTCCCTTCGCTCCATCCAGGTCTCGAAGAGGTTTGCGATCACCCCGACGAAGGTGCCGACCCCGGCGACGATCACCAGGATTGCAAGCACCTTCCCGGCCGCGGTCACCGGGTGGATCTCGCCGTAGCCGACGGTGGCGACGGTGACGATGCAGAAGTACACGGCGTCGAGGGGGGAGAGCCCCTCGGTGAAGACAAAACCGGCGGTGCCGATGACGACGACGGCGGCGAGGATGGCGAGGTTGATTCTCAGACGGGTGGTGGTCGCGGCCATGGCTTCCTCAGTTCAGAGGATCTCCTCGTCCCCTTCGCTCCACATCGGATCGACGATCGCAAGGATGACGAGGTCGCCCTCGCCGGTGTTCTCGATCCACTGGGTGGCGCCTGCCGGGATAGAGACGACCTGCCCCTCCCGCACCGGCGCGGATTCGTCGCCGATGTGCATCTGCCCCTCCCCCGCGAGGATATAATAGGTCTCGGACGAGGTCTTCAGCCGGTGCGGCAGGGTCGCCTCGCCGTGGGGGACGACGGCGTGGGCGAGGCTGTAGCGGTTTGTGCACTCCCGTTCGTGTGCCGGGTGGAGGAGTTCGCAGAGGACCGAGCGGTCTTTTGCCCGGGCGTATGATCCGTTTCTGATGTCCCTGATCAGCATGCTCGATCCTATTCTCTGCCCTGACGGGTGCATATACCCACCGGCCCGAGAGCCCTCAATATCCCGGACGATCGCGAGGGGCCTCTATAGTGATGCCCGGGAGCCATACATAACCCCTTTGTTTCCACTGGAGATCTGCATGTCCCTCCCCTTCCCAACCTATATCTCTGTCGAAGGCCAACCTTTCTGGAATCCTGCCCCATGGCCGCCCGCACCTCTCTGCCCTACGTCTATGCCATCGCCGCCGCCGCGCTCTTCGGGAGCGGGGCCCCGTTTGCGAAGGTGCTCCTCGGGGGGATCGGCCCGGCCACCCTTGCCGGCCTCCTCTATATGGGCAGCGGCCTCGGGATGGCGGCCTATCTTGCTCTCGTGCGCCTCGGCGGAAACGACCGGGAGGTCGCCGAGGCCTCTCTCTGCCGCAGCGATCTCCCCTGGATCGCAGGGGTCGTGATCTTCGGGGGCTTTCTGGCCCCTCTCACCCTGATGCTCAGTCTGCAGGCGACCCCGGCGGCGACGGCCGCCCTCCTCCTGAACTTCGAGGCGGTGGCGACCGCCGGCATCGCCGCACTCCTTTTTGCCGAGGCGGTCGGGCGGCGCACCTGGGCGGCGCTCGGCCTGATCACGGCATCGTGCCTGATCCTCTCCCTCGCCGAGGAAGGGCCCGGCGGTTTTTCCCTCGCCGCTTTCGGGATCCTCCTGGCCTGCACCTTCTGGGGGCTGGACAACAATTTCAGCAGGAACGTCTCGGCAAAGGACCCGCTGGCCACGGTGATGATCAAGGGGATCGGCGCCGGCGTCCTCTCCCTTCTGCTCGCCCATCTCCTTGCCGAGCCCTTCCCGGCGCCGGGCCCGGCCCTGATCGCGATGGCCGTCGGCCTCCTGAGTTATGGCGGTCTGACCAGCGTCCTCTTCCTCCTCTCGCTCCGCAGGGTCGGGTCGGCGCGGACCGGGTCGCTCCTTGCGATCTCGCCGTTTTTCGGGATCGTCGTCTCGTTCGCCCTCTTCGCCGCCCCGCCAGACGGCCCCTTCTACCTCGCCCTCCCGGTGATGGCCCTCGGGGCGTGCCTCCTGGTCACCGAGCGCCACTCCCACCCCCACGAGCACCCGCCGGTAGTCCACGAGCACCGGCACCGGCACGACGATCTCCACCACGAGCACCACCACCTGCCCTGCACGCCTCTGCCGGACCGGAACGGCGAGCACTCCCACTCACATGCCCACGAGGGGATCAGGCACGAGCACCCGCACGTGCCTGATATCCACCACCGCCACCGGCATGATTGAGTTATAATACCTCTTAAAAATCAAATATCTCTATTCGGGGCGCATTTCTCCCTCTATGCACATGATGCATACCCTTATATGCTCTCAGCAGAAAAGGGTGCAGAAGAATGTACAATATAGTGGAGTTGATTACCTGACAAATCCTGGAAGAAAAAACGATAAAGGACCTGAAGAAGAGATCGTACGGGTGCGTTTGCCGAACAAGCGCAACAGAGAGATGTTTGCGAGTGCCGATCTGATGCTCGGCGCAAACCATATCAGGGTTCGCTGCTTTGACGGAGAGACCCGCGTCGGCAGGATCAAGGGGAAGATTAAAAAGCGCGTCTGGATCCGGGAAGGCGACGTCCTGATCGTGGTCCCGTGGGACTTCCAGGCCGATAAGTGCGATATTATCTACCGTTATACCCGCCCGCAGGTGGACTGGCTCCGCGGCCACGGTTATCTCTAAAAAAATACTTTTTTTCGGCGCTCAGACAGAGAGCACCAGGATATCGTATTTTTTGACGATCAGACGATCTGCACTGATTGTGTAGGTGTCAGGGGCCGTTTTGGACATCCCGAGGCTCCCGGTGAGATAGTTCTCCCAGGCCTTCGAGAAGTTGCTGGCGGGATCCGGGGTGTAGACAACCTGCACGGTTCCCCCTGCGGTGGTGTTATCCATCAGGGTCTCTGTTTTGTCGAGTTTCAATCTGACCCCGCCCATTCCGCTCCTGGCCATCGTGCCGGTGGCGTTCAGGGCGATGAGGTTGATCACCAGGGTGTCGCTCGCGTCGTCGAAGTACCACCGCGGTTCGGCGAGCATCGACGATCCGCCGGCCTGCGCCCGGATCACCGCCCCGCTTTCCAGGGCGATGGCGGCGTCCTGGTTGTCCGAGTCATAAAGGAGCATGCCCGGAGAGAACGATCTGGTGGTCTCGGCCCCGCCCGGACTCTCTTTCCAGGTGATATTGAATCTCTGGTCCGTCTCGCTGGTGTTCACCACCGCCAGCGACCCGCCGCTCACCTGCATCGAGGTCTCCTTGTACGGGACGTTCTTGTAGCAGAGGCTCTTGATATCGTTCTGGAGCACGACCGTCGTCTGCTCCATGTTCCGCACGTCGGCGTTGCTCTGCTGCTGCATGAGCATCGGGTAGCCGTACAGGGTGATCAGGGCGATCCCGGTCAGCACCAGCCCGAAGATGATGATGAACCCGATCGCCTCGGAGACCGCTTCTTCGTTGTTTCCTGCTGAAATTTTCATCTTAAACCCCGCTCGAGTTGTAGACGATCCGGTTGATCCCGCCCCCGGTCGTGCTGCCGGTCACGCCCATCGTCGCCCCGATCCCGGCGATGGCGATCCGGCTCCTGATATCGCCCCGGGAGATCATCACCACCTGGTCCCCCCCGCTCCCGTCCAGGTCGACGGCATAGTCCTGGCCGGCCACGTCGTCAGGGATATCGAACTCGGTAGCGATCGTCCCGTTGTCCGGGGCGATCATGTAGACGTCCACGACCCTGGTGGAAAGGCCGTTGCCGATGTCCACGAAGGAGTGGTAGGCGAGTTTGTTCGCCGGGCCCTCCATGAAGACGGCGTTCACGGCGAACATCGTGATCACCAGGAGCACCACCAGGATGCCGGTGATGGTGACGTATTCGATCATGCTTGTCGCGCCGTCTTCGTCAGTAATGGATCGTTGCGTCATACTCTGTCACCCCGTTGTTGAAGTGCAATTTCGTTAGGTTATATTTTATTCCGGTTCCTGACGTGGTGATCTTATTGACCGAATAATTCACGATGGTGTTTTTTCTGGTCTCTTCGAGGACGAGGATGTCCTGATGGAGGGACGCGTTGATCGCACCGTCGTACACGTCTCCGGTATCGATGAGGGTGAAGACCTCGCTCTGGAGGTCCCTGATCTCGCTCTTCGGGAATTCGAGCACGCCCTCCGCGGTCGTCTGCCCGACCAGGGTCGCCTGGTTGATGACCAGCGCCAGGAAGAAGATGGAGACCGCCACGATAAAGCCCATCATCACGATCCACTGCCCCTCGTCGTCTAATTTCTCCATATGAGCACCTCCAGCATCACGACTCGATCTCTGTCAATAAAGTCTGTGGGCGTGCCTGTCGGTTTGCCCGGGATTGTTGCGAGTCTCGTCACCCGCACCGCCTGCTCGTAACCGGTCCTTCCGCCGTCGAATCCGAATGGTGTTGTGTTGATCTTGCTGTCGGCCTTCCTGTACAAGACCCCGGCGGCGAACTGGAGGGTGTCGTTGGCCCCTGTGGTTCTGTTGTTCAACAGTGAACCGAACTCGCTTCTGAAATCGGGGGTGTTCCATGTCCTGAGGTAGCGCGTGAGGTTGCTCTCCTCACCCTCCTCTGCGGGCGTGTCCATCACCAGGAGGACGTCGTTTCCCAGCACCTCCAGCTGCATGTCGGTGATATGGGAGTCGCCGGGCGTGTAGATGCTCGTCGTGCCTGCCACGAGGTACACGGTGGCCAGGATCACGAAGGCGGCGGCGATCCCCTCCATCGTGTAGAGCTGGGCCGAGTCGTCTACCATACTGCCACCTCCAGCACGGCGGGTTTCAGGAGCGGCTTCGTGACGTTGCGCAGGTCGGTCGGGGTGTAGGGGAAGGTGCCGGTGATGTTAGTGTTCTGGTTTTCAGTGTTTTCGAACTCGAAAACTACATCTATTCTATCTCTGTATGGTATTTCGTAAAGGAGCCCTGGTTTAATGAGCAAGGAGATATTGCTACTCACGTTTATTGGGCTGTCACCGTCTTCTATTGGAGGTTTTTTAATCTCTCCATCGACACGGAAGAGGATAAACCGGGTCGACTGTGTTTCAGTGATAGGTATTTTGCTGTCATGCTTGAGCGTCACCTTCGTAAGGCTGGCATTAACTGCTGTTTCATTCTGGGTTTTGTCCAGGTTGTCAAGGGTGATCGCTATCTCCTCTCCTAAAGGATCGACCCGGTACGCCGGCGACGGCGCCAGCAGATCGGTGAAGTTCAGGCTGACGCTGAAGGTCGAGGTCGCCCCCGGCGCCGTCGCCGGATCAGCAGCATAATCTTTCAGCACACTCTCATTGGAGAAGTCCAGCCTCGCCGAACTGGCGTTCTTCACCAGCACCACCCTCCTGATAGAGCCGTACTCCCCGTCCGGAGTTTCGTCGCCGAGGTGGTACTCGAATGACTCGTCCTTCGCCTTCAGGGTGATGTTAAAGGAGTATGGGATATCTGAAAAGAATACTCTGCTCCGGTAGAACGCGGGGTCTTCTCTGTACTTCGTCTGGTTTAAAAACCGCGCGACCTTTGCAATCGAAAGAATATTTGGCGTTTCCTTCGAGACTGCAAGCCCCATCCGCTGTATTTCATCGTCCCGTTTGATCTCCCACCGGGATCCCACCCCTCCATTCACATCCTCAAACCACCCCGGGTCCTCGGCGAGGATCACCGAGGTGCGGTAGGCGACGCCGTCGTAGTCGATCGTGGCGCTCTGGAGCCCTGCGAGCATCCCGGGCACCATCCCGGCCGCGACGATGAGGGAGAGGAGAAAGATCGTGAACCCCGCGAGGAAATCTATGGACATGAGGGCGTCGTCGTTTATCCGGGCCATTCAGATCGCCTCGCCGGTGCGTGCATCGAAGGTGGCGGCGTCGGGGCGGTCGCTGTGCGACCGTATGGTATAGGTGCCGTCCTCCAGCAGCAGGTCGGTCTGCTTTCCGGGAATGCCGATCGTCGCCGCGTGCAGGCGGTAGAGGTCGCCGGGCATCACGATCTCGTCGAGGTGGAGGGGTTCGTCGGGCAGGGCCCCGCTCCATGCAAACCTCGACCACGTGCCGCGAGAATAGACGAGGAGAGAGGTGGCGTTCTCCTGGCGCACGCCGAGCACCCAGGTGCCCGCGCTCGCCGTTTCGGTGACGGCGGTGCCGCTCACCATGACGACCTGCATGCCGGTGACGTTCTCCAGCCCTTCCCCTGCGAGCATATCGAGTTCTTCGAGCGCCGTTTCGAGATCCGTCTTCGTTTCCAGAACCGGGCGGGTGATGTCCTGGATCCCGGCACCCTCACCTGACGGCTGAGAGGGCGCCGAGGTGCACCCGCAGACGACGGAGAACGCGAAGATGCAGCAGATCGCCAGAATGAGCGGGGGGATAGGCTTCATATCTGTGATCCTCTTTAGGGTGGTTACTATATATATCGATCGAATCTCTATTATCGGTTTCAGATAGTTAGAATTCTGTTTTACGTCATTATGTCTCTCTTTGTCCGGCTGTGCCCCTTCCCGGTCCACGGATCGATCTGCGGGGGTGTGCCGGGCCGCAGGCGCCGGAGATCGTATGGTAATACTTTTTTCATATCAGGTATTACCCTATCGTATGCAATCACCAACATACGAGGATGTGATCCGCTTCCACGGTCACACCTGCCCGGGCGTCACCTTCGGCTACCGTGCTGCCGGGATCGCCATGGAGCGGACCGGTTCGGTGCGGGCGCCCGACGAAGAGCTCGTCGTCATCGTCGAGAACGACGCCTGCGGCGTGGACGCCTTCCAGGTCATCACCGGCTGCACCGTCGGGAAGGGAAACCTTCTCCTCCGCGACCTCGGCAAGAACGCCTGGACCCTCATCAACCGCACCACCGGCAAAGCCGTGCGGATCGCGACCCGCCCCTCTTTCTCGATCGAGGCGATCGACCCCGAGTTCCTGCCCCTGCGGGCGCGGGCATGGGGTGCCGGTGCAACCCCTGAAGAGAAACAGGCCTATGAAGAGCACTTAATGGCGATCTGCGATGCGATCCTGACGCGGCCGGCCGAGGAGATCTTCACGATCCAGGAGATCGAGCCCGAGATCCCGGAACGGGCGCGGATCTTCAGGTCGTACATCTGCGCCGTCTGCGGCGAGTCGGTCGCCGAGTCCAGGGTGCGCATGCGGGACGGCAAGACGGTCTGCATCCCCTGCGCCGGCGAATATACGCGGGGCTGGTGAGCGGCCCCTCCGCACATTTTTCTAAAAAAAAGTTATTCTTTCTTCCCCTCGCCCAGGGTGTGGATCACAAGCCCGGAGAGGAGTTTAGGCTCGAACCAGGTCGACTTCGGGGGCATGACCTTGCCGTCGTCGGCGATCGCCATCACCGTCTCCACGTCGACGGGCTGCATCGAGAAGGCGACGGCGAACTCCCCTGAGTCCACCCGCTCCTCCAGGTCGGCCAGGGGCCGCGCCCCGCCGAGGTACTGGAGGCGGGCGTCGCCGCGGGGGTCGGTGATCCCGAGCATCCCTTCGAGCACCGTCCGCTGGAGGTACGAGACGTCGAGAGAGCCGATGACGTCCTCCGGGTTTTTCACCGGCGTGGAGAGTTCGTACCATATCCCGCCGAGGTACATGTGGACGACGTGGAGGTTCGCCGCCTCTTTCAGGGGGGGCACGCGGAAGACCGTGTCGTCGATCTCGCCGTACGGCCTGACGTCGAAGCGCTCCTTCAGGGCCGCGAGGAACGACGCCGGGGTGTACTGCCCGAGGTCGGTGACCAGGCGGGAATACCCGTGGATCTTCACCCGCTTGTGGGCGAAGAGGATCGCCATGAACCGCCCGTCCTCTGGCCCGTAGGTCCCGGCCTTCCGGCGCTCCTGTGCGATCGTGACCGCCGACTTCGCACGGTGGTGGCCGTCGGCGATATATGCCGCCGGCACCCTGGCGAAGAGGTCCTCGATATGGGCGAGGCGGACGCGGTCGGTGATCCTGAAGAGTTCGTGGACATTGCCCTGCTCGGTCTTGACCACGGCGTCGGGTTCGCCCTCAGGGAGGATCGATTCGATGTAGCCGAAGACGTCGCCCTCGTCCGGGTAGAGGACGACCACCAGCCCGGTGTTGGCGTTCGTGGCGTCGATGTGCCTGGTCCGGTCCCGCTCCTTGTCGTAGCGGGTGTGCTCGTGCTTCTTGATCACGTCGTCGATGTAGTCGTCCACGTCCAGGCAGGCGACCAGGCCGAGATAGAGGCTGCCGCCCTGCTTCACCCGGTAGAGGTAGACCGAGGGGGCGTCGTCGCGCTGGAGCATCCCCTTCTCCTGCAGCTCCTGGAAGTTCTCCCTGGCCTGCACGTAGATCTGCTCGTCATCCGCCGGGATGTCAGGGAGGAGGGCGTCGGTACGGCTCACATGCAAAAACGAGAGCGGGTTTTTTCTGATGATCTCTGCCGCTTCATCGGCCGTCACGACGTCGTACGGCACCGAGGCTATCTGCGCGGCATATGCGCGTTGTGGCCTGAGCCCTGTAAACCGGTATACCTTCACCATGAGGATCACGCACCTGATAAGCTGGTAGTAGTTTTGTCGGCGTCAATATATTATCTCCCGCGGGAATAGATGAGAAGAGATGGAAGGGCCAGGATTTTTTCTTCGAAGGGCGAAAGCAGAGGACATCCCGGCGATTGTCGCCATCGAGAAGGAGTCCTTCGTCGACCCCTGGAACGAGGAGACGTTTCAGCAGTCACTGGAGTACTGGGCCGACTCGTTCTTTGTTGCGGTTGTCGGCGGTCATGTCGCCGGTTTCATCGTCGGCGGGCTTGAAGATACGGGCGAGGCGATCTACGGGCATATCTGCAACTTCGCGGTCGCCGAACGCTTCCGGGGGTGCGGCATCGGGCGGGTGCTCGTCCGCCGGGCCGAGCAGCAGTTCGCCCTCCGCCTCGCCGAAGGGGTGCAGCTGGAGGTGCGGGTCTCCAACACCCCCGCGCAGGCGTTCTACCAGAAGCTGGGGTATGAACCGGTCTTCACCGTCGGGGGCTACTACTCGAATGGCGAGGACGCCCTGGTGATGATGAAGTGGTTCAGGTTTTAGCCGCGGCCGAGTTCTTTGTGGGCCCGGGCGAGGTGGTTTGCGGCGAGGGCGCCCAGGAGGGAGAGTTCGCCGGCGAGCACCCCTGCAGCGATGATCTCGGCGAAGGCCTTTGCGTTCGCTCCTTCGGGCTCGCCGCCGCCGGCGACGCCGAGGAGGGAGAGGCAGGCCGCCTGGGTGTCGATCCCGGTCCCGCCGCCGACGGTGCCGACCTGGACGGCCGGGAGGGTGACGGCGACATATGCGCCGTCGTCGGTCGCCTCGGCCGTGGTGATGCAGCTGCTCCCCTCGACGACGTGGGCGGCGTCCTGGCCGCAGGCGAGGTAGAGGGCGGCAATGATGTTTGCGGCGTGGGCATTGAAGCCGAGGGCGCCGGCCCGCACCGATCCGATGAGGTTTTTGCGGTAGTTGACCTCGGCGAGGGTCTTCGCGTCGGTCTTTAAGACCGTCTCGATCAGGTCGTTGCTCAGGTGCACGCCGGCGACGACGCTCTTGCCCCGCCCCTCGATCATGTTGATGGCAGAGGGCTTTTTGTCGGTGCACATGTTGCCGGAGAGGGCGATGAGCCGCGCTCCCGTGGCCGCCTCCACACGGTCGGCGATCTCGGCGGTGGCGATCGTCACCATGTTCATGCCCATGGCGTCCTTGGTGTCATAGGCGCAGCGGAGGAAGACGTTGGTCCCGACGATATAGGGCGTGATCGAGAGGAGTTTTCCGCGTGCCGTGGTCTGTTCGGCCGCCGCGGCGAGGTCGGCGGTGTGGGCGGCGGCCCAGTCGGCGATCTCCCTGGCGTGGACGATGTCCCGTGCGGCAAAGACCGGGGCGCGGGTCATGCCGTCCTTGATGATCCTGACGTCGGCCCCGCCGGCCTTCGTGATCGCCGAGCAGCCGCGGTTCGCCGAGGCGACGAGCGCCCCCTCGGTCGTGGCGAGCGGGAGCCAGTAGGTCCCGTTCGCGTACTCGCCCATCACCTTCAATGGACCGGCGACGCCGACCGGCACCTGGACGGCGCCGATCATGTTCTCGATGTTCCGCTTCACCACGCGGTCGATCCCGATCGAGAAGGTGCCGAGGGCCGCGAGGTCGGCGCCGGTTTCATCCTCGATATAGGCACGCCTGACCCTGACCGCCTCCTTTGGGGGCAGTTCCTTCTCCAGGGCGTAGAGTTTGAGGGTTCCATTTTTTAGTTTTGCGAGAGGATCATCCATGAGAATAGTGTTGGGAGATCCGGGATAAAGATGCATGCCGAAGGCGACGAACTCTGGGGCCTCAGGGTGGATAAGAGGCGGGCCGAGGAGATGCGGCAGGACCTGATCGGCCGCGGCCTGCTGGAGCGGGGCTATCGGCCGAGATCCGAGGGGGAGAGCCTGCTCCTGCCGCTGACCGGGGAAGTGCCGGGCGCCGAGCGGGCGGTCTTCACGCCCTTCCCGCCCAGGGAAGACCTGGCGCGCCACGAGCTCGTGGGCGGGATCGCGATCCTGCAGGAGGAGGACCGGGCCGCCGCAGAGCGGATCCTCGCCTCCCGCCCGTCCCTCCACACGGTCGTCGTCCCGACCGGCCCGGTCTCCGGGGAATTTCGGACGCGTGCGCTCAAGGTCCTCGCGGGAGAGCCGACCACCCGGACGGTCGTCACCGAGCACGGCCGCCGCTTCGCCGTCGACCTCGCCCACGCCTATTTCTCGGCCCGCCTCTCGACCGAGCGGCAGCGGGTGCACGGCCTGATGGCCGAGGGCGAGGAGGTCTGCGATATGTTCGCCGGGGTCGGACCGTTTGCGATCGCCCTTTCGGACCGCGCTTCCTTCGTCGTCGCCGCCGACTTAAACCCGGCGGCGGTCTCCCTCCTCTGCGAGAACGTCAGGATGAACCGGTGCAGGAACGTCCTGCCGGTCCTCGCCGACGCCGCCCACCTGCCCGGGGTCTTCCCCCGCACCTTCGACCGGGTGATCATGAACCTCCCGATGGAGTCGGCGCAGTTCCTGCCGGCGGCCTTCGCCCTCTGCCGTCCCGGCGGGACGATCCACTATTATGCCCTCCAGGAGGAGGAGGGGGCGTACCTCGACCGCATCCGCGCCTTCCCGGTTGCGTCGGTCGCCGAGCGGCGGGTGCGGAGCTATTCGCCGGGCGAGTGGCACGCGGTGTACGATATCGTGGTCGGGGAGTGAGGTGTTCCCGTGCACCTCACCCGCTCCTTCACGCGGCGTATCCTGATCGCAGTGGCGGCTCTCCTTCTGCTGGTCTATATCGCGCTCCCGGTGTTGTTCGGCGTCTTTGTCGTCATCCCGGCCGGCGCCGGGGTCGGCGCCCCGCCTTCCGGTTTTGAGGAGGTGACGCTCGTGGCCGAGGACGGCGTGCCGCTTGCCGCCTGGTACGCCCCGCCGTCAGGCACTGCGGCGATCATCCTGATCCACGGGGCCGGGGGTTCGCGTGAAGATCTGCGCCCTTACGCCGCCATGCTCAAAAAGCACGGTTACGGTGTCCTCGCCATCGACATGCGGGGGCACGGGATGAGCGGGGGCGCCACCAACCAGTTTGGCTGGGAGAGCGGCCGCGACGTGGGCGCCGCCGTCGCCTTTCTGGAGGGGCGCGAGGAGGTCGCCGCCATCGGCGGTATGGGGCTCTCCCTCGGCGGCGAGGTGCTCATGGGTGCGGCGTCTGAATATCCTGAAGTCCGGGCGATCGTCGCTGACGGCGCCACGCACCGCTCCCCTGACGATCTTCTGGCGCTGGAGTCCGAGCGTCCTCTCTACCGGAGTTTCACGGCGCTGCTGATGTACGCCGCCGTGGGGGTGCTGAGCGGCGACCAGACGCCCGAACCGATACGGGACTCGATCGGTGATGCGGGGTCCACCGAATTTCTGCTGATCGTGGGGGGCGAAAAACCGATGGAGGAAGCATTCGGCCGCATGTACGCCCTGAGCGGGGACGGGCGGGCTTCCCTCTGGATCGCTCCCGGTGCCGGTCATACCGAAGCGTTCGCTCTTCTGCCTGACGAATACGAGGGGCGGGTCGTCGCCTTTTTCGACGAATATCTGCCGGTCGGCGCCCCGCTCCTCTACAGCGCCGCCGTCTTCAGGTAATCTTTTTCGGCAGCGATCGCCCGCTCCTGCCACCCGGCGGCAAGCCCTGCATACTCCTCGAAGCGCGGGGAGACAAAAAGCCCGGTGCCGCCGTTCTGGAGCGTCCAGACCTCCCTTCCCGGCGTGAACCGCCCGTGCATCTCGTTCTCCACGGCATGATAAACGATGGCGTCGATCTGCTTCACCACCGATGCGGCGACGAGGGTGGGGGCGAGGTACGACTGGTCGGTGTCCTCGCCGATCAGGTAGACGCCCCGGCTCTCCCGGGCGGCGTCCACGATCCCGGTGTTCGAGGATCCCGCGATCATCAGGATCACATCGACGCTTTCTGCCCGGAGTTCCTGCGTCAGCGCACCCGCACGCCCGGGCATGCCGAACCCCTCGAAACTCTCGCCGACGTAGCGGACCGTGACGTTCACCGCGGGGTCATAGGCCCCTGCCCCGGCCCGAAACCCCTCGACGAACGGGTCGATGACGGCGACGGGCGCCCCGGCGATCGCGCCGATCCTGCCGGTCGCCGTCATATTCGCCGCCATCACGCCCGCAAGGTAGGAGGCCCCGTACGGGACCATCAGGACGTCGCAGGCATTCGGGAGGCCGAAGTCCGCCTGCTCGAGGGTGAAGAACCTGATGTCGGGGTTCGCCTCAGCCCAGGTACGGGAGGCGGGGGTGAACTCGAACCCCTCGGTGATCACCAGGTCGGGTTTCTCGGTGAAGTTCTGTGCAGAGAAGACGGCGTCGAGGAGGGCGAGATCGTCGTACGAACACTCCCGCTTGTCGAAGGAGAACGATTCCTGCGCACGGAACAGGCCCCGGTACGCCGTGTCGGCGAACGAGCGGTCGCCCTTTGCGAGGGGGTAGACCATCCAGACCACCGGCCTCTCTCCGGCGGTGCCGGGGGACGGGTCATAGGAGAGGGCGGGCAGGCGCACGGAGAGATCCGAGGACGCGACCGGTTCACCCTCGCAGAACTCCCCGCCCTCGACCGTCCAGTGGGTGTAGTAGCCGGCGAGGGGGCCTGATGAGGGCTCTTCGGCGAACCTGAGGGGGCCTGAGGCGCCGGTGATCGCCGGGTGCCCGCCGGCCAGGATCATCGCCGCCGCCTCGGTCGCCTCCTGCGGGTCCCAGCCTTTCGTGATGCCGTCGCCGGAGACGACCCACCGCAGGGAGGCGGCGAGCGACTCGTCAGGCGCTGTCTCCTGCCTTGCTGCGGTATAGACGGCGAGGAGGAGGGCGTCGTAGGTCTGTGCGGCATACGGCGGCGGGGCCTTGCCGAAGGTCTCCTCGTAGGCGATCGCATATCCGGTCGAGGGGTCGGGGGAGAGCGAGGTGCCCTGGATGCCCTCCGCCCGCTCGCCCAGGCTCTCCAGCAGGTAGGGCGAGCGCCCGGCATCGGTCAGGAAGAGGCCGGCGGGCGATCCCGCCGCGGCGAGCGCCTCCGCAAGCCTGACCGCCTCTTCGGGGTACACGGCGGCGACGACCATCCCGGGTTCCTCGTCGCCGATTTGTGCAGCGATCTTCGCGAAGTCGTCGGATGCGTCGACCGATGCCGCCCCGGCGATCCCGACCCCCATCGCCGCGGCCGCATCAGGGGCGAGGCGTGCAAAGGTCTCGCCGTAGGGGGTGTCTGCGGTGACGAGGGAGACGTTCCGGACGCCGGTCTCCCGGAGGATACGGAAGATCGCCTCTGTCTGCCGCCCGTCGGTGGGGCAGGTCCGCCAGACGAGATCGCTCTCTGTGACGGACTCGGCCGTGACGCTCGGGGTGATGAGGAGTTTGCCCCGCTTCGTGACGAGAGGGGCGATCTGCGTCAGTTCCGCGCCTGTCGCCGGGCCGACGACGATCTCGATATCGTCGCGCCCGGCCAGTTCCTCCGCGTATGCGGATATATTGCCGGCGCTCGTGTCGCGGTACACGACCTCGATCATGCGGCCGCCGACACCGCCCTGCCTGTTCATCGCCTCCGCCGCCCAGGCGAGCCCTTCGGGGGAGTGCATGGCGAGGGGGCCGCTCGCGGGGAGAAGGACGCCGATACTGATGGGATCGGTCTCCGATCCGGCGGTGCACCCTGCGGCGCAAGCCCCTATCGTGACGATGCAGATGAGCGCGATGAGCCAGACGTGGCCTCCTGTGAACCGTGGTCGTAGAGTCATGATAATCGTCGTCCGGGTGCCCGGATTGGTTGCCTTTAATTCTACTCGGCGGCGCTTCAATATGCTTTTTTGTGACGGTGGATCGATCCCTTTCCGGGGAGAGGGGCAGATCGGAATCGGCCGGGGACTCTTCTGGAACGGCCGCCACGGGATATGGAGTGACCCGAACAGCCGCAAAAAAGAAAAATCGGGGAGTTTCTCAGCTCCGCTTCAGCGAATCGATTGCGATGCTGAAGGGCTCGGCCCCATTGGCGTAGATGAACTCGATCTCTTCGGGGGCGATGATGGAGCCGGAAGAGTAGCCTCCTCCCTCCTCGACCAGGGTCAGCGCCCTGCCGTCACGGCCGATCACGCCGGCGCAGGGGGTGGCCTCCCGGGTGGCATAGCCGCTGCTGTTCGTGAAGGTGATCTCGCCTGAGAAGATCCGGCCGTTCTGTTCGGCGACCCGGAGGGTCATGGTCGAACCGGCATAGTCGGTGTAGCCCTTTCCATGTTCGTAGCCTGTCATCTGGCCGGTCCAGTTCCCGAGAAGGTCTGGGGTTTCGGCAGGAGCGGCGGTGCTCTCCCCGGGTGAGGTCGTGCACCCGCAGATCAGGACGGCGAGGAGGAGGACGGTCGCACACAGGGCGGCTTTTTGTTTCATGGTGTTTGCATGACGCCGGGAAGGGGATAAATGAGATCTTTTGGTCTTGCCGGGCTGTGCAGCCCCCTTACGGCTCTTTTCGCAGAAAAATGCGAGATGTGATGCGGTGCACGTTCGCTTTCTCTCCTGTCGGATCGATCTGTCGTGGGGAGTTTTAGGGGTGAAATAGGTTTTGCTGGGGTGGATGGAACCCCGAGCGGGGAGAGTGTAGCGAATCTTCCGGTATAGGTATCATTCCGGGTCTTCTCTCCGGCGGTACAGAGTACCTGATCATTCTCTTGAACCCGACCCGCTCGGATTCTCCGGTTCAGGCCGTCTGCGTTTCGTTCTCCGGGATCTCCGGGCCCGGCCCCATGGCGGGCAGGGTGGGGGCGGGGAGGATGGACGCCGCCCAGGTGGACGGGTTCTCCCTGGCGATGACGCTCAGGATGTAGTCGCCGGACTCGGGGACGGTGATGAACTTGAACGTCTCCGTGGAGATTTCGCCGAAGCCGGGCTGGACATAGGAGTTGTTTGCGTCCATGAGCGGGCTTGCGTTCACGTAACTCAGGAGGTACAGCGGCGAGGAGAGGCCGGTCTGCTGCCGCTCGAAGATGTACTGCCCCTTCTCCAGGTACAGCGTCGGCGCCACCCCGGTGCCGTTGCCGGTGAGGTTCTGCGGCACCTTCTGGCTTTCGCCGGGCACGTAGCGCGAGGCCTCCGCGGTCCATGCGCCGGTCCCTGAGATGTTCAGCCAGTATTCATCTTTCTGCGGGATCTCGAAGATGAGCGTTCCGTCATACGGGCCGGCGATGGGGATCTCGTTGCTCGCCATGTATTCGTTCGATACGCTCGCGAAGGTGACCGTCATCTTCTGCGCCCCGTCGGCGTGGAACGAGAGGAGGAGGACGCCGGCGTCCAGGGAGAGCGAGGCGTTGGGGCTGGACGAGGAGAGCTCTGCCGGGAGAGACCCCGCGGGTGCGGCCGTTTCCACAGGGGTCGGCGTCGCGATCGTTGTTTCGGGTGCGGTGCTCTGCTGCGTGCAGCCGCAGACGAGCATGAAGGCTGCAAGAAGAAGTGCGATCCAGAATATCTGTTTCATGTGCAGATTTCTTGCTGTTTGCCTGCAATATAGTTTTCTTTTTCATCATTGCTCGAATTGAAGGCATTGAATCGCCGGGTGGATATGGAATGCGCCTGCCGGCCGGGAGCGTGACCTCTCCCCTATTCTCTCCTGTAGGTGCCTTTCACCCGTTCGGGCAGGGTGATCGCCTGAAATGTCTCGAAAAAGTAGCGGTCGGTCATCCCGGCGATGAAGTCCCTCACCTTATCGCCCTCGCCCGCCGTGTCCAGATAGTCCCCGGAGACCCACGTGGAATCGAGGTAGTCGGTGTAGATGAGCGAACCGGTCTTCCCCTCTTCCAGGTCCGCGGAGAAATGGTCGAAGAGGGTGGAGAACATCCGTTCGATCTTCTCCTGCTGGGAGGTGAGTCTCGGGTTGTTGTAGATGCGGTCGATGCTGAATTGCTGCATCTTTTTCACGCCTTCCGCGGCCGCCTCCGAGAAGGCGATCTCCCCCTTTCCGAAACTCTCGTTGACGAGGTCCTTGATGAGGGTGTCGATGACTGTCCAGTTGATCGCCCGCTCGTCGTCGGTCCCGAGGGTCTTCCGGCAGATCGCGGCGAGGTCTTCGTCGTCCCGGTCGATCAGCCCGACCTCGATGGCGTCCTGGAGGTCGCGGCCGAGGTAGCCGATCACGTCCGCGGCCCTGACGACGCACCCCTCCATCGTGGAGGGGAGGACGGGCTCTTCGGCGCCGCTCCCGATCCTCTCGCATTTGGCGGCGAAGGCCGGCGCCGTGATCGGTTCGGCCGGGGCGAGGCGCCTGACGAAGCGTTCGCCGTCATGGCAGAGGATGCCGTCGAGGGTCTGGAGGGTGAGGTCCAGGTCTTCGATGACGTCGAGGAACCGGACGCTCTGGAGGTTGTGCCTGAAGGCCCCGATCCCCTCCCGCCGGCAGATGGCGTCGAGGCACGCCTCCCCCTTGTGCCCGAAGGGGGTGTGCCCGATGTCGTGGCCGAGAGCGATCGCCTCGATCAGGTCTTCGTTGAGGCCGAGGGCCCGGCCGATGGTCCGGCCGATCTTGGAGACGAGCTGGACGTGGAGGACGCGGTGGGTGATGTGGTCGTTGTCGATGAGGAAGAAGACCTGCGTCTTGTCGATGTAGCGGGTGTAGGCCCTGGAGTGGAGGATGCGGTCGTTGTCGCGGTAGAAGGGGGGACGGATGACCGGCTCTTCGGGCCTTTTCGGGCTGGCTTTCTTCCGGACCGCCTCGGCGTTCCTGGTGGCGTGGGGGGAGTGGGTCTGCTCGACGGCGGCCTGCCGGTCGCGGATCTCGGCGAGGATTTCGGGGTAGAGGTCCATCTGAATGGGTGGATCTCGGTTATGGCGGTATTTGAATGTGTGGGGCTGGCGGGCTGTGCTGGTGCGGCTGACCGTGATGGGGTGTCGGCAGCCCGGACGGCTGAGAGGCAGGAGAACGAATCGTCCTCCTCGAAGGGGTGGATGACGTCCCTCTGCCCTCAGGACATTTTTTTGAGGATCTCCTCGATCCTGTCCTTCAAATGAGGGAGATCGGAGCGGGCCGTCTCCCAGATGATCCTCATGTCGACGCCGAAATAATGGTGGATGAGTTTGTCCCGCATCCCTGCGACGGCACGCCACCCCACCTCGGGATGCGCCTCCCTGAATTCGGCCGGGAGCTTTTTCACCGCTTCCCCGATGATTTCGAGGTTCCTGATCACGGCATCCTGCGTCTTTGTATCGTGCAGGAATTCCTCAAAACCGATTGACTGGGTATAACGCTCTATGCGGTCGATGGCTTCGAGAATATCGTTGCAATAGAGAAGAGGGTCCGGCTCAGACATAGGCCGTCTCGCCCGCGATCCGCTCCCTCATCCTCGGTTTGATGGCGTCGGGCGTCACCAGGTCGACCGGGGCGCCGAGCCGATCCGAGAGGTAGTCTTCCAGCTCCATGAAGGTGAAAAAGCCGACCGGCCGGGAGAACTCGACCAGGATATCGATGTCGCTTGCGGGCGTCTGCTCGCCGCGGGAGACCGAGCCGAAGACGCCGATCCTGGCGACGTGGAAGCGGACTTCGAGGTCGTCTTTAAGGGTGGCGAGGAGGGCGAGGACGCTCTCACGGGAGTGCATGGGGGGATCATCTGTTGGGGGGAGGATAAAGGTTGTGGATGGCGGGAGAGGACGGGAATCTCAGGCATATGCTTCGACCGGCAGCGTATATTCGAGGATGTCCTCCTCGGTCGGGATCTTTTCGCCCCTGTCGGTCAGGTCTTCCAGGTACACCTCGATCGCCTCCTTTGCCATTGCGATCTTAAAAATAGATGTCACGGTTGTTATTCCGCCCCGGATCCAGACACTGTCCGGGGCGGATGCCGGTGGGAAAAATAGTTACTGCATTGGAGACTGGTCTGCCGGGCCGGTGTATATTCCGGAACCAAGCCACCAGTCATCATCGATACTCACACCATACACCAGTTTTGATTCGAGCGTCCGGTTGTGCGTGGGATTGACATACTTTATCCGGTAAAAACCGCTTCCATTCCTGACGGCATCGATGGTGCCCCGGAGATAGATCCCTGTGTCTCCCTCATCCAGACGGTTTACTCCGACCTTCTCAGGATTGACCGGGTGGGCGAGGGTTGTGCCGTTGAAGTCGTAGGCGTAGATATAGAGTTCGCCCCTGATAAAAGAACCATTCGGGTTGTTAAATTCTGCAAGGGATTTTTCTTTGCCGTTTGTTTTCACATAGGCGGCCGCACTCTCAACGAAGGCGACGAGCGTTTCATTGGAGGTGTAGGTCTCCTGCTGAATCTCAGTACTTCCCGACGTTGAAGTGGCGACGTCGGGCTGATTCTGTGTGCACCCGGCTGTTACAAGAAACAGGCCGAGAACCAGCAGAATCAGGAATGAAACTGACGGTTTTTGCATGATATTAATGCGATTTTCCAGCCGATAAAGATTCTGTATCAACAGATGCCTTTAATGGGGTTTTTATCGAGATTTCTGCTCTATATGTGGACATTGTGCGCAATATCGGCTATTTTTGGGTCATCAAAGGGTTCTCAACGGTCTCGCATCGAATGCCGTCCTGGCGGTCAGGTTCGTCGAACTCTTCCTGGACCGCGAGATCGTGCTCGCCTTCGACCGGATGCGGGGGAAGCGGCATATCGGGGCCTGCGATATGGCGGGGACAGTCTCGGAGGAGGAAGCGAACAATGCGGTTTCGCGCGCGGAGGCATTCCTTGATGCCATAGAGGGGCTTCTCCGCTGAGAGTGTTCTGGCTCACGTGCCATGAAGGTTTAATGCGCCGACCGGCCGGCACCTCTTCGCCGGGGATCAGATCCTGAAAAGAGTTGCAAGTTTTGCGTTGACCTCTGCCCTGAGGTCATCGTCGAGTTCGCCGAGTTCGCCTACCATCAGGTCTTTCAGGACGGTTGCGATCTTGTCCAGCCTGATCACGGAATCGACCTTCATCGGTACACGACCTTCAGGTCCCTGACGGCGTAGAGGTCTGGCTCCTCCTCAAGAAACGCGGAGAGCGACCGCTCGGAGAGTTTCATCATGGCTGCCGTCTCCCTCTCGTGGAGGAGTTCGTCGATCTTTTCGGTGAGCATCCTGATGCTCTCCTTGATCTCCCTGACGTCCGCTTCGATGCCGGTCATGGTGGGGCCTCCCGTTATGCAGATGATCGGTGGGACGGGCTATCAAACTTTGCGTTCGGGATCGGATGGTCTGTATGAGGTGTGGCGGACGGTTTCGGGCATCGGCTGTTTCGCCCGTGATCCTCTCCCGCATCGCCGGTTTGATGGCGTCGGGCGTCGCCGGGTCGTTCGGAGAGGTATTCTTCCAGCTCCATGAAGGTGAAATGTGCCGACCGGCCGGGAGAACGCAGGCCGGGATGTCGATGTCGCGTGCGGGCGTCTGCTCGCCGCGGGAGACCGGGCCGAAGACGCCGATCCTGGCGACGGGGAAGCGGACCGCAAGGTCGTCTTTGAGGGTGGCGAGGAGGGCGAGGACGCTCTCACGGGAGTGCATGGGGGATCATCTGTTGGGGGGAGGATAATGGTTGTGGATGGCGGGAGAGAACGGATCATTTCAGATCTTCGAGTTCTTCCCTTTCAATTCCGGCCTGTCTGAGGATTTCAAGAAGAGTCCCTGCAGGCAGATCTGGTGCATGAACCGGGACAGTCACGCGTCTTCCCGTTTCCGGATGACGATAGAGGTGGTGACTGCCCCGTGTTCGTGCAAGGACGAATCCTTTTGTTTCAAGGATTTTGATGACTTTTTGCGGAGAGAGGACGGGAACCTCAGGCATATGCTTCGACCGTCAGGGTATATTCGAGGTTATCCTCCTCGGTCGGGATCTTTTCGCCCCTGTCGGTCAGGTCTTCCAGGTACACCTCGATCGCCTCCTTTGCCATTGCGATCGCCTCCTCGATCGTGCCGCCGAAGGTGACGCAGCCCGGGAAGGGTTGGTTCTATAACTGTATGCCTGCCTTTCGCCTCTTTCCGGAGGAGGATACGGTGCTGCAGAGGTTTCATCGCGTCCCTTTTAAGAGTACAACTACCCGCTGACGCATAAGAAACACCGCCCGAATCCTTTATCTCCCCCTGCTCCAACATCTACTCAAAGTTTAAAGTCGCTTATGTCGGATGATCTGATAGCAATCGTGGAAGAATCCGAGGACGTGAACAGCACCCTCATCTCCCGGGTGCGCCTGGAGATACTCTGGGCGCTCTCCGAGCTCGGCGAGGACGGGGCCACCGCACGGCAGCTCAAAGCCGGGCTGAACCTGAGCGACGGCGTGCTCTACGCAAACCTCAAGAAACTTGTCGAGATGGGATACCTCCGCTCCGAGAAGGTGACGCTTGAAGGGAAGGAACTGGAGCTCTGCGCCATCACCCCGGAAGGGCTCGGCGAGTGGCGGCGTGTCCGGGGCTGGCTCTGCAAACTCCTCGGCTGCGAAGGTGATATCTGTGAACGATAGAAGCAAAGTCATTGCCTGTTTCCGAGAAGCTGGGTTCCGTATGGATAAAGGCCAGTTCGAGCACCGGCTCATCGCCCAGAAGCTTGTTTATCTGCTGAAGCTGAAGGGTGTCGAATTTGCGTATCCGTTTCATCTCTACGTCCGGGGACCCTACTCCCCGGACCTTGCACGGGAGTACTACCAGCACGCCGACGAGTTTTCCCGGTGCGAGACGGAGCGCGCGCTCTCCCCCGTCGAAGCGGACTCTGTTGCCGGGCTCACCGGCCTCTTCGGCAAAAGCCCGTCCCTGCTTGAGATCGGGGCGACTTACGGGTATCTGGCCTACGAGATGCACCAACCGCCGCAGCAGGCATACCGGGCAGTCCGGAGGATGAAGTCCTTCTACTCCAATGAGCAGATCGTCAAGGGTATCAACCGGGTGAAGCAGTACCTCTTTGCCCCCACTGACGAAGAGAAGGCGGTGCTTGACTCCGAGCTGCAGGAGTGGCAACGAGCCGGTATCCAGTCGATGAGGCATTAGGATGCGCCGGAGCAGAGGCGATATCTGGTTCGTCGATCTTACCGACGCACGGGGGCACGAGCAGAGCGGGCTGCGTCCTGCCGTGGTGCTCGCCGTCGCCTACGGGGGTATGACCATCGCGGTCCCGCTGACGACGACCCCGGTGGCTTTTTCGTTCCCGCACACCCACGGTATCGAGAAGAGTTCACAGAACGGGCTGATTTCCAATAGTGCGGCGCTGGTCTTCCAGATTGTTGCCCTCTCGGAAGATCGTTTCGTCCGGAAGATCGGGCGGTGCTCGGTCGAGGATATGGAAGCAATAAGCGTTCTTTTGAAAGACCTGTTGGCGCTGGAATAGCGGTCTTTTCCGGCGAAAGAGAGATGTCGGTACAATCCCATCCACCTTCCCGCGACATCATGCCGCGTGGCGATTCCCCGGATACTATTCAAACGATAATTTCCGCGATTTTATTCAAACCGGGACCGTAACCTGGGGAACGCCTTGCCATGGTGCTGTATATACGGGAAAAAGCACAGAACCAAACGAGCAATTTCTATGCCTCCTACTGATCGTTCTGGGCATGCAGTTTTTCGCGTTCGTTATTCTGTTTTTAATGATGGAAAGCCTATAAATTATTCAAGGGGGGATTCTAAAAAGCCGATCGTCATTTTAATGGGGTATGGTGCACGGAGTATAGTATCCATGAACCCCCTATAAATCATACTGAGATTGCAATGCGAAATATTTCTCGTGTTTTGTATTATACCAAGGATGATCCTGAGAGATGGTACAAAGTCAACTGGATAATTGTCAGTACGTCTCATGCAGTTTACAAAACACATGGGGGGCGTGGGCATAAAGTAAGGCAGAAAATTCGCCATCAGTTATGGAGCAAAGCACAAAGAAAATACCCCGTTCTCAACAGATACTCGATTCCATATGAAATCTCTGGCGACAGTAAGTGCAAAATAAAGTGGTATTATCGGATCCTGGATTTCTTCTCTTTTTTATAGAATGGTGAAAGATCATTTGAGTATCAAACTGAATATTACATTAAATGTCGAAAAATGCTGAAGGGGATTAACTCCACTTTCTGCAGTAAAAGGGTTTGTGTCCAAAATAGTGCTCGTTATATGGTTCTTTGACCCTATTTTCTGAAGATTGAGCCCCCTCAAAAAATTATTCGAGGATCTCTCCCCGCACCGTCAAAAACACCGGCCCCCGCACATCCACCTTCCTCTTATTATCCGTAATATACCGCATCGCCCATTCCGGTATCCTCAGATTCACGTCAGAAGGCGTCTTCGCCATCTTCACCTGCACGACCACGCCCTCGCCGCAGCGGGCCGCCTCCTCGATCCTGGCCGCGGCGAGATTCGCCGCCGCCGTCAGGTACGAGATCCCGGTCGGGGCGCCGTTCGCCCGGACGTCCGCGAACTTCTCGGTGTCCGGGACGCCGAGCACCTTGCCCTCCTGCACGAAGACCTCGTTGAAGGTCGCGGGGCCGCAGAGGCAATCGAAGCGCTGGACACTTTCGGCACCGTTCTTTTTTTTAGTGGGCATGAGGGGTCCCGATCCGTGACATACGCCACTGTAGGGTCTCATCCCCTTCCCGGTCCGGCGAGATCGACGCGACAGGTAAACGATTGCGTCAGAAGTCGTATATATTAAAACAGCCATATTTGGTGATGTGGAGATCAAACTGGTCTCCCGGCGGGGGTCCGCCGTGTTTTCGAGACGCTGACGGTGCCCCGCACTGCCCGGAGGCATGACAATGTACTCTTTTCTAATACTTAAGGGTGTGTTTCGTTCCTCCGAGAAAGACTGGAGGTAAACGAATGAAAACAAAACTTTATACTGGGATTCCTCTGTTTCTGGTTATCCTACTGGTCTGTACTGTGGTCCCTCCTGGCGCAGCTGAGAATCAAACGTTGGCTCCTATAAACATGAGTCAACCTTATGTCTATGAGATTCGCGATCTGAGCAACCCAATTACTGAATCTGAAATTATAGATTTGCGGAGCAACCTTATTTCAAAGCAAAACCATTTATTCCGTTCAACCGAAGGGGATGGCCCAACTCTTGCCTATGCAAATCCGAGGATCTTAGATAATGGAACAATCGTGGCTTATGGGTTTTATATTGATCCTGAAGGTACGACTCACCAATTGATCGGTGTTGTCAATGACGAAAGTTGTATTGACGACATGTATGAGATAGCCAATCAATGGCTTGAAAATATGAGTAACGAACAGAATCTTCTATCGTCCTCAGATGTTCAGGATGGTTGGGATTGCTTCTCACAGGATGACCTCTATTATGAAGCCGAGCCGTATGGGTTAGTTGAGAACAACTATGAACTGTATCGCAATATCGAAGAAGATGATCCAGATCAGGACTGTTATGCAGTTAAACAATTTTTTTCAATGGAACCTGGATTTCATAGGTGGAGAGAAGATAACTGGAGTAAATGGATTAGTGAATCGGGTTTTTGTTGGAACGACTGGTCATATGCCCCCAACTCCCTTAGTTCCTCGTTACATAACCGCCAACCTTTCGGAACCTATGTGGGACCAACAACCCTTCAGTTATCTCTTTATCCGGAACCATGTATGTCTTGGTCGCTAATCCTTGATTCTGTCTCCATTGAGGATAACAGCGATCCGGTTACTCAAACAGCACGATGGGATATGTCATTTAACTCTGCCGAAGCGCAAAAAACAATACAGGGGTGGAGAGTAGGGAGTTCTATATTAGCAGACGTTCCTAACGTTGCCGGGGAGTATCATCTGACACGTCTATATGTTGATGGAAAATTTGTTGATCCCACTTCACCATGGTATGATCGCCAGTATCGGGATCTCAGAACCGCTTGGGATTTCTGGGTTGATTATTAAATGATTACTCAATCATTTCTAATCTTTATTTTGATTCCCATTGAGCAAAAGTATGGGTGACAACCATGCACACATCATATTTCATACCCGGACTCTTTCTTCTTCTCATCTGCACCGCAGGCTGCAGCGGACTTACGGACCGGACCTTCACCCTCCCTGCCGAAACATCGGGTCCGCCGCTCACCGCCCTCTGGGAGGGGGCCGTGGAGGCGACCGGCATCGACGAAGAGAGCGGTCTGGTGAGCGAATTCACCCTGCTCAGGGGAGGGGACGGCCATATCGTCCTGATGGACCTCTCTTTCTCCGGTGACGTGAACGGAGAGCGACGACACTTCAATGCCTACCGCCGGCAGAGCGGCACCGTGACGGTCAGACCGATCGCAGAACGTTCTCCCGCGGGCCTCCGCCATCCCGGCCGGGTCTTTAAGGATCTCGAAGCCCTCGGTTCGAACACCTCGTTCTGGGAGAACGACTGGAGCATTCACCTGAAAAATATCCGGGGCGCGACCTACAGGAGTGAATCCTTCCCGGTGTATCTCCTGGAGAACGGAACCCTCGTCTCTCTCGATTGGGTCTCGACCGCGGGTGCGCCGTCGCAGGTCTATTACTTCTCCTTCTGCAAGACCGGGGTCTTCGACGGGTCCGCAGCGAGTGAGCAGGGAGGCGGTGCCACGGCATTCGTCGGCCGGGGCGAGTGTTCCGTCATCTTCACGCCGGAAGAACTGGAAAAAACGTCGTACCAAAAAATGGATGGGGGAGAGGACGATCTCGTGTCCCCCTCATAAAACAGCGGCGAGGTGTCGGGCCCGGCACGAGAGGGTCGCCGGCCCGTTCACTCCCCGATCTCCGCCCGCACCGTCAAAAACACCGGCCCCCGCACATCCACCTTCCGCTTATTATCCGTAATATACCGCATCGCCCATTCCGGTATCCTCAGATTCACGTCAGAAGGCGTCTTCGCCATCTTCACCTGCACGACCGCCGCCTCCCCGCACCGGGCCGCCTCCTCGATCCTGGCCGCGGCCAGGTTCGCCGCCGCCGTCAGGTAGGAGATCCCGGTCGGGGCGCCGTTCGCCCGGACGTCCGCGAACTTCTCGGTGTCGGGGACGCCGAGCACCTTGCCGTCCTGCACGAAGAGCTTGTTAGAGGTGGCGGGACCGGAGAGACAATCGAAGCGCTGGACACTTTCGACACCGTTCTTTTTTGTAGCGGGCACGAGGGGTGCCGATCCGTGACATGCGCCACTGTAGGGTCTCATCCTCTTCCTGGCCCGGCGAGATCGACGCGACAGGTAAACGATTGCGTCAGAAACGGTATATATTGAAACGGACATATTTCAGGCAGCGGCGACCGGAGGCGCGAGTGACAACCATGAACACACCATATCTTATACCCGGACTCTGTCTTCTGCTCATCTGCACCGCAGGCTGCAGCGGACTTACGGACCAGACCTTCACCCTTCCTGCCGGGGTGTCGGGTCCGCCGCTCACCGCCCTCTGGGAGGGGGTCGTGGAGGCGACCGGCATCGACGAAGAGAGCGGCATGGTGAGCGACTTCACCCTGCTCAGGGGAGGGGACGGCCATATCGTCCAGATGGAGCTCTTGTTCTCCGGTGACGTGAACGGAGAGCGCCGGTACTTCGAGGCCTCCCGCCGGCAGAGCGGCACCGTGACGGCCAGGTCGATGACCGGCCTCTCCCCCGCGGGCCTCCGCCATCCCGGCCGGGTCTTCGGGGATCTCGAAGCCCTCGGTTCGAACACCTCGTTCTGGGAGAACGACTGGAGCATCCACCTGAAAAATATCCGGGGCGCGACCTACAGGAGTGAATCCTCCCCGGTGTATCTCCTGGAGAACGGAACCCTCGTCCCTCTCGATTGGGTCTCGACCGCGGGTGCGCCGTCGCAGGTCTATTACTTCTCCTTCTGCAAGACCGGGATCTTCGACGGGTCTGCAGCGAGTGAGCAGGGAGGCGGTGCCACGGCGTTCGTCGGCCGGGGCGAGTGTTCCGTCATCTTCACGCCGGAAGAACTGGAAAAAACGTCGTACCAAAAAATGGATGGGGGAAAGGACGATCTCCTGTCCCCCTCATAAAACGGTGGCGAGGTGTCGGGCCCGGCACGAGAGGGTCGCCGGCCCGTTCACTCCCCGATCTCCCCCCGCACCGTCAAAAACACCGGCCCCCGCACATCCACCTTCCGCTTATTATCCGTAATATACCGCATCGCCCATTCCGGTATCCTCAAATTCACATCAGACGGCGTCTTCGCCATCTTCACCTGCACGACCACGGCCTCGCCGCACCGGGCCGCCTCCTCGATCCTGGCCGCGGCCAGGTTCGCCGCCGCCGTCAGGTAGGAGATCCCGGTCGGGGCGCCGTTCGCCCGGACGTCCGCGAACTTCTCGGTGTCGGGGACGCCGAGCACCTTGCCGTCCTGCACGAAGACCTCGTTGAAGGTCGCCGGGCCGCAGAGGCGCGAGTTCTCCTCCGGCTCCTCCACAAAGACTCGGATCTTCCTGCCCGCGAACGCCCCTTCATACGCGAGGAACGAGCACGGCCCGGAGGCGGCGGCGTTCGCCGTCGCCGTGGCGACGATCGCCGATACGAGCCGCCGCCCCTCGACGGTCCGCGGCTCTTCGCGCAGGCCAATCGCCGCCGCGATCTCGCGGTCGGTGAGGGTCCGGGGGAAGAACTGCGGGTGGGTGAGCTGCCGAACGTCGTTGGACTTATAGAGGATCATCGCCAGGCGCTCGACGCCCAGGCCCAGGTTCATCACCGGGACGCCGACGCCGTACTCGCCCAGGGCCGAGGGCGAGTACATCCCGAAAGTGGCGACCTCCACCCACCCGATCTCGGGGTGCTTCGCATACACCTCGGTCTGGGTGTCGGGAATATAGTATTTCGAACGCTTCTCGTCGGGGCGGAACTGGAAGTCCTCGAAGCCGAAGGCCGAGAGCAGGGCCTCGGATACGGCTTTCCCGTCATCGATCGTCACGTCCTCGCCCGCGATGATGCACGAGGCCGAGTGATAGGTCATCAGGCGGGTCGGCCCCTCCTCCTGCTCCCGGCGGAAACAGCGGTCGATCGAGAAGAGGCGGATCGGGTGGGCGTAGTGCTCCCACATCGCCCCAAGAGAGAGGAACCACCCGCTCGTCATGTGCGAGCGCAGCGTCGTCCTGGACGACTCAGGGGCGAGGTTCCGAAACTCGGGGAAGACCGAGTCCAGGATGTGGACCACGAGGCCGTCGTCGATCGCGAGGTCGGCGGCGATCTCGTGGGTCAGTTCGTCGCCGTCGATCGTCGCCTTCTTGTAGGCGTGGAAGGTCCGCTGGAGTTTTTCCTTCACCGTCTCGGGGGCGACGGCGAAGTTCTCCTCGTGCGACGCGATGATCGCCATGATCTCGTCGAGCTGTTTATCCGAGATCCCCACGTTCGGCCGCGGCAGCCCGCCCAGGTAGAAGACCCGGTCCAGGACGGCGCTCGCCTCGGGGCCGAACTGCCGGTAGACGTCCGATTCCTCGATCATCACCGGGACGCGTGCCTCGTCGAAGCCCATCGAGAGGTAGACCTCGCGGAGGCGCTGGATCGTCTCGGCGATCGGGTGCGGCGCCGCCCGCCGGTAGGCCTTCCGCGGATAGGTCTCCGCAAGGGACGGGGGCGTCAGCACCTCGGGGCCCCGGTGCCACGCCGTTTCGAAATCGCTCCTTGACAGTTCCTTCCGCTCTTCTGGATCAAATCTCATACTTCTCTCTCCATCAGGACCACCCTGGATATCGGGCTCTCGTCGGTGATCCGGTAACTGCAGTGCCCGGCGATCGCCTCGGCGAAGCGGCGGACCTCCTCGTGCTCCGGCATCGCACTCCGTGAGAGGCGTTTTCGACTGTATCCGAGATACATGTATCCCTTCACCTCGATGAAGGTGGCGCCCGAGGCTTCGTAGATCGCCGCATAGCCCTCGGGGTCGAAATCGTTCTTCCCCTTCACGAGGGTCGTCCTGACCGCCGACCGCCGGGCGGGGAGGAGCGAGAGGCTCTCGTGGATCCGGTCCCAGTAGTCCTCCTGCGGGTTGCAGAGGGCGAGGTAGGTCTCCCTATCGGGAGCGTCCACCGAGATGTAGGTCTGGTACGGACGGCACCGCCTGATCATATCTGGCATCGTCCCGTTCGAGACGAGAAACGTCGTGTAGCCGCGCTCGTTCAAGAGGTCGATGTATTCGGGGAGGTGGGGGTAGAGCGTCGGTTCGCCCGAGAGGGAGATCGCCACCATGTTCGGGTCCAGCGCCTCGGCGAACCGCTCGGAGGTGACGTACTGCGAGACCTTGTAGCCGGAGAGCGCTTTTTTCTGGAGGGCGGGCAGGGCGTCTGCGATCTCTTCGGGGGTGCAGAACCGCTCATCGGTCGTCTCGTGCTCGAACGAGCGCCAGCAGAAGAGGCAGCGCTGGTTGCACCGCAGGGTCGGCGTCATCTGGACGCAGCGGTGGCTCTCGATCCCGTAAAACTGGTGTTTGTAGCACATGTCGCCGCCGCGGAGCGTCCGCTTGTTCCACATGCACGGCTTGACCGCGGCGGTGGCGTCGGGGGCGACGAACTGGTAGCCCTGCTTGCGCAGGGCGATCCGTCCCTCCTCACATGGTGCGGATGGCATCGATCCCCAGGGTCTCGAGGGCTTCTTTCAGGGTGTTCTGCGCCGCGGCGACCAGGGTGAGCCTGCTCTGCAGGGTCTCGCCCTCGCTCTTGAGCACCGGCACATAGCGGTAGAAGGTGTTGAACTGGTCGGCGAGCTCGCGGGCATAGGCGGCCAGCAGGTGCGGGCGCAGTTCCCTGACGACGCGGTCGATCACCGCCGGGAACCGGGCGATCTGTTTGGCGAGGGCGATCTCGTGCGGGTCTGAGAAGACGAAGGCGCGCTCGAACGCACCCGCCTTCTCCAGGATCGAGCAGGCGCGGGCGTGGGAGTACTGGACGTACGGCCCGCTCTGCCGCTCGAAATCCAGGGCCTCGTTCCAGTCGAAGACCGTTGATTTCTCCGGCGAGATCTTCACGATATCGTACCTGACGGCGGCCAGGGCGACCGCACGGGCGATCCCCTCGCGCTCCTCCTCGGGGAGTTCGGGGCGACGTTCCGAGACCTCGGCGAAGGCCTTGTTCGTCACCTCGGCGATCAACTCGTCGGCAGAGACGAACTTGCCGGCCCTCGTCGACATCGAACCCTCGGGCAGGGAGACGAACTCGAAGATCACGATCTCGGGCGCCCTCTCGCCGAGGAGGCGCATGGTGCACTGGAGCTGCGAGCCGATCAGCTTGTGGTCGGCCCCCAGGACGTCGATGGCGCGGTCGAAGTTCCGGCTCTTCCAGGTGTGGTAGGCGAGGTCGCGGGCGGCGTAGACCGAAGTCCCGTCGCTCCTGCGGATGACGTAGTCCTTCTCGAAGCCGCACTCGGTGAGGTCGATAGAGAGAGTGCCGTCGTGCTTTGCCTGCGGCAGGCGCTCGATCTTCGCGATCACCCGCTCCATGTCGCCGTTGCGCACGAAGTCCGACTCCCAGACAAAGCGGTCGTGGGCGACGTTGAGGTTCTTCATCGTCACCTTGAAGCCGTCCAGGCAGTGGGAGACGACCTCGCGGAAGTTCTTCCTGGTCTCGGGGTCGCCGGCCTCGATCTGCTGCATCAGGCGGTCGACCTCGGCCGTGATCGTCTCGTCGGCCTCGATCGCCCGGTTTGCCGCCACGTAGACGCGTGCGATGTGGTGGTCCGACTTCTCGCCCTCCTCCGCGGGCAGGGGGTTGTGGGAAAAGCCCCAGGAGACGATGGCGATCTGCCGCCCCATATCGTTCACGTAGTAATGGACTTCGAGGGGATAGCCCGCCTTCCTGAAGGCGCGTGCAAGGGTGTCGCCGATGATCGAGTTCCTGATATGCCCGACGTGCAGGGGGCCGTTCGGGTTGGCGCTCGTGTGCTCCAGGATCACCCGCTCGCCCCGCTCGGGGAGGCGGCCGAAGCCGGGTTCGAGGGCCGCTGCAACGGCGTCCCTGACATACTCGCCGCTCACCTGGAAGTTGACGTACGGCCCGGCCGCCTCGACCGTGATCCCGGTCCCCGCGAGGCGTTCCCTGAGGTCTTCTGCCAGTCCGGCCGCAATCGCCGCCGGGGCCTTCCGCTGTTTCTTCGCAAGGGAGAATGCGATGGGGGTGGCGAAATCCGCATGCTCGCCGCCCTCGCCGAGGTCCACCGTCTCCTCGCCGGTGCACGCCTTGAGGGCCGCTTCAATCTGCCGATATGTGTTGAAATACATTTCAATATCCCGTCCTGTACCTGAGGATCGCCGCGATCCCGCCGAAGGCGGAGTAGAGCACCGACCCTTCTTCAAATTCGTCTGATATGATCTCGACCTTCGTCCCGCTCGCGTCGGCGAGGGCCGTGAGTTCGTCGATGATGTCGCTTTCTTCCTCGATCTGGAGGGGGGCGCTGCACTTCGGGCAGTTTCCGAGTTCGATGTCCCTGGTCGTCTTTCCAGACTCGCTCTTGATCGTCCGCTCCTCTGAGTAGCCGCAGGCCCCGCACCTGATCTTCAGGCGGGACTCGCGCAGGCGGTCGGAAAGGAGGAGGATATCGACTGATCCGGTCTCAAGGTTGGCCCGGACGCTCTCCTCGCCATAGGCGGCAAGCCCGTCGTCCTTGACCAGTTCTTTGAGGAACCGGTTCATCAGGTCTTTCTCCTTGACGACCGCCATCCCCTTCAGGACGTCGGCGGCGGCGTCGACGAGTTCGGGAAGCCCGCTCTCGTTCGTATAGGCGACGTCGAAGAGGCCAAGGACTCTCTTCTGGACCTCGTGGTGGAGGTATCCGCCCTCGGCGAACTCCTCCTTCGTCGGCGAAGGCCCGCCGATCAGCAGCCCCTTGAACCGCTCGAAGAAGTCCTTCTCGGCCATGAAGATCTCGCTCGAATGGTCGCCGACCTTCTTGTAGAACTCGTTGATCGCGATCAGCCGCAGGCGCTGGAACCGGGCTGCCGACTGCCCGCCCTTGCGCTGTTTGCCCGGCACCGTGGAGGTGGAGCCGCCGATGGGCTCGATCCGGTTGCCCCGCAGGAACCCCCAGTACGCCTCACGCCGGTCGATGACCAGGAGGCCGTAGACGTACTTCTCCTCGAGCATCGCCTTGAGGGGTTCGAGCTCGAAGTTCGAGGAGCAGCGGTACATATAGAGGCCGAGGGGCTCGGGCGGATAGACGATCTCGCACTGGAGGTCGGTGCGGTCGCCGACCGTATTGATGCTCCCGCAGAAGATGGCCATCCCGTTCTCGGGCGGCTTCTTGAAGTACTTCAGCCTGGAGAGGATGGAGGAGATGGCGCTCTGGACATTGGTTTTTGTCTGTTTGCTCTTGATGTTCGAGCACTGGCCGAACTCGTCGCGCAGCTGGGCGGTCACGTCGTAGATCTGTTTGTCCGGGGGGATGTAGAGGGAGATCAGCTCCGTCCCGCTCCCCTGTTTAGCCTCCAGCCGCTCGAGCATCTTTTTGAACTCGTAGCGCAGCCTCGCCGGGTCCATCTCCTCAATTTCGGTCATCTCTTATTCACCAGTGTTCAAAGCTAGTACGTATTCGATTCAGATTCCTATAAACCACACGCATCAGGC
The DNA here is from genome assembly GCF_000275865.1 of Methanofollis liminatans DSM 4140. NCBI lineage: Archaea > Methanobacteriati > Methanobacteriota > Methanomicrobia > Methanomicrobiales > Methanomicrobiaceae > Methanofollis > Methanofollis liminatans. The sequence goes on from NZ_CM001555.1 coordinate 354,910, forward strand.
GAACCGCCCTCTCAGCCGAGGCACCTGAAGGCCAGGGCGATCGTCTTTGCGTCCGAGATCCGGCCGTCCCGGCACATGGCCGGAAGGTCGGCGAGCGGCACCCGCACGACCTCGATCTGCTCGTCGTCGTCGGGAGAAAAGGCCGAGGAGGGCGAGAGGGCCCGCGCCTCGAAGAGGTAGACCCGCTCGTCCGAGAAGCCCGGCGTGGTGTAGATGAACCCCCGCGGGATCATCTCCCCGGCGGCGAGGCCGCACTCCTCGATGATCTCCCGGCGTGCGGTCTCGATCGGGTCTTCCCCCTCCTCCAGGGTCCCGGCCGGGGCTTCGTAGATCCACGCCCCGATCGCGAAGCGGTACTGCCTGAGGAGGTAACAGTGGTCGTCCTCGATCGGGAGCATCGCCGCGGCGTTTCCCGGCTTCACGACGACCCGCTCCCGCTCGGTCCCGTCGGGCAGGGTGAAGCGGTTCAGCTCCACCGAAAGCCTCCGGCCCCGGTAGATCTCGGTCACGGCCTCACCCGGTACGGGATCGGGTCCTCGATCCCGAGGGCGCGGAAGGCCTCGAGCCTGAAATGGCACGAGTCGCAGGTCCCGCAGGCGACCTCGTTCTCGGTGTAGCAGGACCAGGTCTGGTCGTACGGCACGCCGAGGTCGAGCCCCTTCTGCACGATCTCGGTCTTGTTCATGTGCACGAAGGGGGTCATCAGTTTGATTGTCCCGCCGGCGGCGGTGCCGAGGTCCACCGCCCGCTGGAAGGCCTGGATGAACTCCTCCCGGCAGTCCGGGTAGCCCGAGTAGTCAGAGGACTGCACCCCGATGAACACCGCATCGGCGTCGCGGGACTCGGCAAAGCTGACGGCCATCGCGAGGAGGTTGGCGTTCCTGAACGGCACATAGGTCTTCGGGATCCCCGCGTGCCCCTCGCTGTAGTCCTCAACCGCAATCCCCGGATCGGTGAGGGCGCTCTTGCCGAACTGCGAGAAATACCCGACGTCGATCTCGAGGAACTCCTCGGCCCCGAGGAGGCCCGCGACCGTCCGCGCGCATGCCCGCTCCTTCGCCTCGGTCAGCTGGCCGTAGTTGAGGTGGAGGGCGAGGATATCGTAGCCCATGTCTTTTGCCACGTAGGCGAGGGTGGTCGAGTCCATCCCGCCCGAAAGAAGGCATACCGCTTTCATCCTTATTTCATCTCCAGGTACTTGTGGAGCTGGATCTGGAAGCGCACCGGCAGCCCGGTATCGATCACCCAGGCGGCGATCTGCCGCTCGTCTGCCCCATAGACCGGCGAGATGAAGATCTCGCCGCGGGCCGGGCAGTGGGTGAGCACCTTCTCCGCGAAGGCGAGGTCGTCCTCCCCGGCGACGACGAACTTCACGCTGTCGGCGTCGCGGGTGTACTGGAGGAGAGAGAGATCGCTCTTCTGGCCGGAGGACGGGCACTTCACGTCCATGCAGATCGAGGCGAAGGGCTGGACCGGCCTGAAGTCGATCGTCCCGTTCGTCTCGATCTCCACCGAGTAGCCCATCCGGTGAAGGCGGCGGCACGCCTCGACGACCTCGCCCATCTGGAGGAGGGGCTCGCCGCCGGTGATGCAGACATTGCGGCACTTCATCCGCCAGATCCGGTCGAGGACGGCGTCCACCGTCATCGCCTTCCCGGCCTCTTCTTCCTGCGACTCGGGCGTATCGCACCAGGCGCACCGCAGGTTGCAGCCCGCCAGCCTGATAAAGGTGGTCGGGCGCCCCTGGTGCTGCCCCTCGCCCTGCAGGGATCCGAATATATCACAGACCAGCATAATCGATCTCCGCATAGCAGGTCTGCGCTTCCCAGACCCGGACCTTCGTCACCCGCGCGTCGGTCCCTTCCCTGATGCACGCCTCGTTGAGGAGGTCGGCGATGATCTCCGCAAGCGCCTCGCTCGTCGGGTCGCCGGCGGTCGTCACCACCTCATGGAACTGGCGGATGCAGGGGACCATGGGATCGTCCTCGTTGAGGATCACCTGGTGGTCGAACCGGTCGGTCACCGCCCTGATGCAGTTGAAGTCGATGAGGATCCCGGTCCGTTCGTCAGGCGTGCCCGCGATCCATACCTCCACCCGCCATCGGTGCCCGTGCAGGCGGTTGCACTTGCCCACGTAGTGGAGGAGGCGGTGGCTTGCGTCGAAGGTGGTTTCTTTGTAGATGCAGGTGACCATCACTCCATTATTCGTCCGGCGGGCATATAAGATTATTATAGAGAACATCCCATGAATAATACCAGATTTCGGAACGATGGACAATATATAAATTCGTTCCGCGCCTTGGTATTATACCACAGTGAAGGGTATCCACATCCAGAAATCCGACTCTAAAGAGGGTATTCAATGGGAATGGGAAAATTTGCAGCCAGAAAAATGAAGCGTGATGCCAACAAGACTCGTTGGAATGATGTCGACTACGCACGCCGTGAATTGATGCTCGATGTTAAGTCCGACCCCCTCGAGGGCGCCCCGCAGGCCCGCGGTATCGTGCTCGAGAAGGTCGGTGTCGAGGCGAAACAGCCGAACTCCGCTATCCGTAAGTGCGTGCGCGTGCAGCTGATCAAGAACGGCCGCCAGGTCACCGCCTTCGCGGTCGGCGACGGCGCGATCAACTTCATCGACGAGCACGACGAAGTCACCATCGAAGGTATCGGCGGTCGTCTCGGCCGTTCGAAGGGTGATATCCCCGGGGTCCGCTTCTGCGTGACCAAGGTGAACGATGTCTGCCTCCAGGAAATGGTGCTTGGCCGTAAGGAGAAGCCGCGCAGGTGATGATGATGACCGAAGCAGAGATGCCTGTCCAGGCAGAAGAGCAGGAGACTGGCGTAAAGCAGCTCCTTTTCAATAAGTGGGACATTTCCGAGGTCCAGATTACGGACCCCGGCCTTGTCAGATATGTGAACCTCACCTCCATGATCGTCCCGCACTCCTGCGGGAAGCTCTCGCAGCAGCAGTTTGCGAAGAGCGAGATGCTCGTCGTCGAGCGCCTGATCAACAAACTGATGCAGACCGAGAACAACACCGGCAAGAAACAGCTCGCCATCAGGATCGTCGAGGAAGCCTTCGACAGAGTCCACAAGAAGACGAAGAAGAACCCGGTGCAGGTCCTGGTCGACGCCATTTCCAACGCCGGCCCCCGCGAGGAGACCGTCCGCCTGAAGTACGGCGGCATCAACGTCCCCAAGTCGGTCGACACCGCCCCGCAGCGCCGGGTCGACGCCGCCATCGGCTTCCTTGCCACCGCCACCTACAACGGCTCCCACAAGAGCAAGCGTGCGGCCTCCGACGTCCTCGCCGACGAGCTGATCGCCGCGGCGAAGGGAGACGCCAAGTGCTTCTCCGTTTCCAAGAAAGAAGAACGCGAGCGTGTTGCGAAGGCTGCACGCTAAACCCCTTTTTTTCTGAGGCACCCCAATGACACGAAGGAAAAAGATGGTAGAGCGGGTCACCGAGCTGATGGATAAGCCCCAGCGGATCCGCAACATTGGTATCGTAGCACACATCGACCACGGCAAGACCACCCTCTCCGACAACCTGCTTGCAGGCGCCGGGATGATCTCCGAGGAACTCGCCGGCCACCAGCTCTTCATGGACTCCGACGCCGAAGAGCAGGCCCGCGGGATCACCATCGACGCTTCCAACGTCTCGATGGTCCACGAGTACGGCGGCGAGGAGTACCTGATCAACATGATCGATACCCCCGGCCACGTGGACTTCGGCGGCGACGTCACCCGTGCGATGCGCGCCGTGGACGGTGCGGTCGTCGTCGTGGACGCTGTCGAGGGCACCATGCCCCAGACCGAGACGGTGCTCCGCCAGGCCCTCAAGGAGGGCGTCAAGCCCGTGCTCTTCATCAACAAGGTGGACCGCCTGATCAACGAGATCAAGGTCGACTCGACCGAGATGCAGATCCGCCTGGGCCGCGTCATCGACAAGGTGAACAAGCTGATCAAGGGCATGAACGAGAAGATGTACAACGACGGCTGGAAGCTCGACGCTGCAAAGGGCACCGTCGCATTCGGCTCGGCGCTGTACAACTGGGCGGTCTCGGTGCCGTACATGAAGAAGAGCGGCGTGAACTTCCAGGAAGTCTACGACCGTTGCCGCGCCGGCGAGATGAAGGCGCTCGCGAAGAGCAGCCCCCTTGCCGAAGTGCTCCTCGACATGGTGGTCAAGCACCTCCCCGACCCGATCGACGCCCAGGACCGGCGTGTCCACATCATCTGGCACGGGGACTATGAGTCCGAGGTCGGCAAGTCGATGATCAACTGCGACCCGAACGGCCCGATCGCCATGATGGTCACCGACATCTCCTTCGACCCGCATGCGGGCGAGGTCGCCACCGGCCGTCTCTTCTCCGGCACCCTCCGCCGGGGCGGCGAGGTCTACATCTCCGGCACCGCAGGCAAGTCCAACCGTCTCCAGCAGGTCGGCATCTTCATGGGCCCTGAGCGTATCGAGGTCGAGAGCCTCTGCGCCGGCAACATCGCCGCCGTCACCGGTCTGAGAGACGCCATCGTCGGCTCCACCGTCACCTCCCTGATGGAGATGACCCCGTTCGAGTCCCTCCAGCACTACTCCGAGCCCGTCATGACCGTCGCCGTCGAGGCGAAGAACATGAAGGACCTCCCGAAGCTCGTCACCGTGTTGCGGCAGGTCGCAAAGGAAGACCCGACCGTGCGCGTCACGATCAACGAGGAGACCGGCGAGCACCTGATCTCCGGCATGGGCGAGCTCCACCTGGAGATCATCACCGGCCGTATCAAGCGCGACAAGGGCGTCGAGATCCTCACCTCCCCGCCGATCGTCGTCTACCGCGAGACCCCCACCCAGAAGGCCGGCCCGGTCGAGGGCAAGTCCCCGAACCGGCACAACAGGTTCTACATCGAGCTGGAGCCGATGCCTGAGGAGCTCGTCAAGATGATCAAGGACGGCGATATCACGATGAACATGTCCGAGCTTGAGCGGCGTGACGCCCTGCTCAAGGGCGGTCTCGAGAAGGACGAGGCAAAGAACCTCAAGGCGATCGAGGCGACGAACATGTTCTTCGACATGACCAAGGGTATCCAGTACCTCAACGAGACGATGGAACTCGTCCTCGAAGGCTGGCGCGAGGCCCTTGCGGGCGGTCCGCTCGCCGAGGAGCAGGTGCAGAACCTGAAGATCCGTCTCGTCGATGTGAAGCTCCACGAGGACGCGATCCACCGCGGTCCGGCGCAGGTGATCCCGGCCGTCCGTTCGGCCGTGAAGGCCGGTATCCTGATGGCCGGCGACTCCCTCCTCGAACCGATGCAGAAGATCCAGATCACGGTCCCGATGGACCAGATGGGCGCTGCAACCGGGCAGATCCAGGGCCGCCGCGGCCAGGTCTTCGACATGCAGAGCATGGGCGACTCGATCACCGTCACGGGCAAGGCCCCGGTCGCAGAACTCTTCGGGTTTGCGGGCGACCTGCGCTCGGCGACCGAGGGTCGTGCGATGTGGTCCACCGAGTTCGCCGGTTTCGAGGTCGTTCCCCAGGGCCTCCTCCCCGAGGTCGTCAAGGCGATCCGGAAGAGGAAGGGTCTCAAGGAACAGATCCCGCGGCCTGACGACTATCTGGCGTGAGCGTCGGGCGTACCCATTCCCGGGGATACCCTCCCCGCAATCATTTTTTGTCCATTTCTTTCCGGAGCGGGCAGTGTCGAGACTTTCAGGGAGCGGTCTCTGCGGCGCGGCCATCGCTGCTTTTATGTCCCTTCACTGCGAGTCCTCCTGTCGATGCCATGGGGTTCGGTCAGGATCGGCGACGAGGTCTATGACGGTGACGTCGTCGTGCACCCGGGCGGTCGGGTGGAGAAGCGGAAGAAGAAACGCTCGAAGCACCTGAGGGGAGAGTACGGTCACACGCCTCTGAGCGAGGCAGAACTCGGGTTTCTGGAAGAGGAGCGCCCGGAGGTCGTGTACATCGGCACGGGCTACGAGGGTGCCCTGCCCATCACGCCGGGGGCGAGGGCGATGCTGGAGGGTTACGAGACGGTGATCGCCCCGACCCCCGAGGTCGAGGCGCGTATGGGCCAGGAGCGGCGGCGGTTTGCCGCCCTCGTCCACGTGACCTGCTGATCAGCGCAGCGTCGCAACGTATTCCTCTATCGGCACCGCCTGTTCTTTGTAATGCCGAAAGAGCCGCTCGCCCCACCTCACCGCCCCCTCGGTCCTGCCGACCAGGTCGTGCACGGTGTCGTAGGTGCCGTCAGGGTTACAGAGTCCAAAGGAGAGGGCGCTGTCGGTGACGGTGAGCCCGACCGTGACCGGGACGGTCGAGACATAGAGCCTGAAGGTGGGGAAGGCCGCGGGGTCTCTCCCCTTTTTTACGATTTCCTCCTCCCAGAGGGCGCCGGCAAGTTCAGGCGTGATCACCAATTCGATCTCTGCCCCGGCGACCGCCCGCTCCCAGATCGCCGCGGCGATCTGCGGCAGGGAATAGTTCGAGACCCCGTGGAGCCATCCCGCCTCCCTGATGATCTCCAGGTAATACGCGAACCCCTGCTCCGCGCTCACCGGCTGGTCCACGACCAGCCCGGCATTGATAAGGTCTCCGATCTCTTTTATGGCGATTTCCGGGACGCCGCTTGTGGCATGGCTCTCGAAAAATTCGTTGAACCGGTCGATGGTGGCGATCGTCCTGCTGCAGCGGTCGAGGAAAGTGAGGTAGGCCCGGCCTTTCCCGGTCAGGGAGAAGGCACCGTCCGTCTCCGAGATATGGCCGTTGGAGCGCATCCACGCCAGGATCTCCGGGTCTGCACGTTCCGGGCATTCGAACGCCTCGATATAGGCGGGCAGGGTCAGGCGGCCGATATCGTCGAGCACACCCTCGGCGACGAGGGGCATAGGCGGGAGGGATGAGCCTGACCTGCCATAGAGCGTCTGAAAGAGCCTGGAGGCGCAGGCGAGGAGCCGGCCTGCCAGGAGTTCCCCGCTCCTGGTGAGACGGTAGCGCCCCCACTCATGGACGACGATCCCGCGCTGCCTGAGGTCGCGGAGGATCGGTTCGGTCTCGCCCCGCCGGCACCCGGTGATGACGGCGAGATGGGCCGGGGGCTGCGCGCCGCGCACGAGCGCCACAAGGATGCGGACCGTCGCCGGCGTGGTGTACAATCCGATCTGGCCGGGATCGATGCGGCAGTCTGACCTTTCGTGTGCGTACATCTGTTCTCCCATGTATAGATCGGTTCAGACCCTCAATCTTTCTGCCGTCTCTGCCCCGGCGAGGAACTCCCTGACGAGACGGAGGTAGTCGGCGGTGTCCTCCAGGTGGTGCTCGTGCGACGCCCCTTCGAAGACGGCGATCTCCGATCCCGGCATCATGCGGTGGTAGTACGCCGTCGTCGCCGGGGTCGCCTCGTCGAACTCCCCGCAGGTGAAGAGGGCGGGGACCCCGATCTCGTGGAGGCGTTCGGCGCGCTCGAAGTCCCTGAGGCTGCCGGTGATGGTGAACTCGCTCGGCCCCCACATCTGCAGGTATATTTCGGTGTTCAGGCGCTCGAAGGACCGCGTCAGGCACGCCGGCCAGGGGTCGAGGCGGCAGAGGTGGCGGCGGTAATAGGCCATCATCGCCTCCCCGTAGGCGGGGTCGTCGTAGACGCCTGTCTCCTCGGCGCGGAGGACCGCCTGCCGGTGCTCCTCAGGGAGGTTCTGGAGGTAGCGCCGCCCGTCCGCTGCCCAGCGCGAGGCCGAGAGGCAGGGGGCGGAGAGCACCAGGCTCACCACCCCGGCCGGGCGGCGCGTGAGCATGTATTCGACGGCAAGCATCGTCCCCCAGGACTGGCCGAGAATGTGGAGGCGATCGAGCCCGAGCGCCTCCCTGACGGCGACGAGTTCGTCGACGGAGCGCTCCAGCGTCCAGAGCGAGGGGTCGTCGGGCCGGTCGGAGTCGCCGCAGCCGAGCTGGTCGTAGAAGATCACCGGCCGCCCGCCCTCGAGGGCGGAGAGGGGTTCGAGGTAATCCCACGTGCACCCCGGGCCGCCGTGGAGGACGAGGAGGGGGATGCCGTTCTGGTCGGCATCGGCGATGCGGTACCTGACCCGCCCGCCAGGCACCGGTGCAAAACCCTCTGAAGGGATATCCATACCTTCCTTCTTGACGTTCACCGGCATGAACCTGTTGCCCGCACCGCGTCGGAAAAGAACTCCTCGATTGGGACCGACCGCTCCCGGTAATGCCTGAAGAGCCGTTCGCCCCAGGCGACCGCCTCGGGAGTGAAACAGAGGAGGTCGTGGATCCGATCGTAGGTTTTGCCGTCCCTGAGAAACAGTCCCAGGGAAAGGGCTTTGTCGGTGACGGTGAGCCCGACCTTCACCGGTATGGTGCAGACGTAGAACCTGAGGTTCGGGAAGTCGGCCGGGTTTCGTCCTTTCCTGACAATCTCTTCGTTCCAGAGTGTTTCCGCAAGGTCAGGCGTGATCACCAGTTCGATCTCTGCCCCGGCGGTCACGCGCTCCCAGATCGTCTCGGCGATCTGCGGCAGGAACCAGGTCGAGACCCCGTGGAGGCGGTCCGCCTTCCTGATCACGTCGTAGAAATAGGCGAGTCCCTGCTCGAAGTTCACCGGGACGTCGCAGATCAGGTCGGCGCAGATCAGGTCGTCGATGGTGGCGAGGGCGGATTCGGGCATGCCGTCGAGGGAATGGATCTGGAAGAAGGAGTTGAACCGCTCGATCACCTCGAAGGTCCTGATGCACCGTTCGATGGATTCGAGCATCTCCGCGCCCTCTGCGCTCAGGGACGCCGCCCCGTCGGTCACGGCAAAAAAGCCCCGTTCGGCGAGCCATGCCCTCGTTTCGTCTCTGCCCGATCCCGGATCCCTGAGCGCATGGATCGAGTCCGGGCGCGTGATCCCGATCAGGTCGTCCTGCACCTCCTCGAAGAGTGCGGGCATGGGCTGGAGGCCGTGCGCTCCCCTGCCGCAGCGTGTTCGGTGCAGGGTCCCGCAGAGGTTCCGGAGCCGCAGGGCGAGCAGTGCGCCGTTGTTGGTGAGGGTATAGCCGTTCTCGTCCTGATCCACGATCCAGCGGTAGCGCAGCTGCCTGAGCGCTTCCTCTGCGCCGCACCCGCCGCATCCGGGGATCAGGGAGAGTTTGCCTGCACTCTGCCGTCCTTCGCCGAGTGCAACAAGGAGGCGCAGGATCGTGGGGTGGCAGTAGAGCCTGATCAGATCGCTCTGTGCGCGGGCACTCTCCCATGAACTCTCTGGCTGCACGATCTGTCTCTCCTGTGAGAATGGGGCGGGGTGGGTATTGAGTCCTCCTGTTCTTCGCCTACTCGAGGGCCGCCTTCACGTACGGCCGCGGCGAGAGCACGCAGCCGCAGAAGGCTTCCCGTTCCCCGACAGCGACGATCTGCGCCCTGACCGGGGTGTCGGCGAGGCTGCGCTCGAACCCGGGCTCGATGCTCTCCATGAAGGCGAAGAAGCGGCGGAGCTCGATGAACGGACGGTCGGGCTCGGGGACGAACTCGAAATTCGCGAGGTCCCGCTCGATGGTGGAGGCGGCGGCCACCTCTTCGTCGAAGTAGATCCAGACCTCGACGTCGCCGCGCTCGCCGATCTCTTTGAGGGCGAGCAGGTCGACCGTCTCTCCGGCCCTGATCCCGAGGGCGGCGAAGCGCTCCTCCGTGTTCTCGCCGGGCACCTGCTGGAAGGGGGTGAATGTGTCCATGTTCTTACCTCATGCCGTGGCGACGGCCACGCACTCCTCCATCGTCCCGATCCGCGCCACGGCCCCGCACATCGTGGGGACGTAGGCGAGGGCCTTGCCCGAGTTCACCATGATCGCATCGAAGCGGTCGAGGGCCGGCGAGACGACGACGCAGGTGTCGGCGTAGACCCGCGCCCCGCTCCGCTCGATCCGCTCGACGGCGGCGCGGTTCCCGGCGATCACGCCGCGGGCGGCGAAGACGAAGAAGGGTTTTTTCACCTTTTTTCCCTCGAGAAGACCTGCGAGCGTCTCCATCTCCGCCGGGGAGAGGTGGGGGCAGCCGACGGCGATCGCGTCCACCTCGATCGAGGAGAAGACCTCCCTGACCTCGGCCATCCTGATCTCGACCGTCTCCGGGACTTCGGCCTTGAAGGTCGGGAGGCGGGATTCGGGGGTGATCCCGGCCACGTGGTAGAGGGCCACGGCCCCGGTCGCCGCCATCGCCGCCCCGAGGGCCTTGAGGTGGTCGCGGTTCGGCCTGATCCCGGAGAAGAGGGGGATGCGGTTGCCGACGATCTTCCCGGCCACGTAGCCGAGCGCCCCGTAATCGGCGGCGTCCTTTATGGCGGCCGGGTCGTCGACGGCGATCCCGATCGAGGGCTGGCGGTTCTTGAAGATGTGCAGCCCGTAATACGGCGTCCTGCCGACGATCGCCGCTGCAAGGGCACCGGGCCCTCCCTCGCGGTTCGTCCTCGCCCCGATGACCGAGTTCGCATAGGCGACCGCCGAGGACTCGGCCCAGGCGAGGTGCTCGCCGTAGTGCGTGTTCGAGAGGTAATAGGGGGTGCAGGTGCATTCGAGCCTGATCCCGAGGCGCTCGTAGGCGTCGATCACCGCCTCCTGCTTCCCGGCGAACTCCTCGGGCACGCCCATCTCGCGCCAGCGGTCGCGGTCCATGCCGATCGGGTTCAAGACCGTCGGCACGGCCACGCGGGCGTCGAGCCCCTGCAGCCACTCCAGCCCCCAGCGCCCGATCGTCTTGTACGAGGCGCCGCTCACCTGGGCGCTCGCGATTGGGACGAGCCGTTCGGCCCCGAAGACGGTGCCCAGACCGACGAGCAGCTCCATCATCTGCTGGCGGGTCTCCCCGAACTCGCCGTTTAAGATCTGCTGTTCTTCAGACTCAAGAAACATCAGGCATCCCACCTGGCCCGCACGAACTTCTCTTCCTCGCCGAGCACCATCGTGGCATCGACCCCGATCTTCACGTTCGTCCCGTCCCCCTCGCGGCAGGGGTCCAGGGACGAGCCGCGCACCCCGGCGATCACCATCAGGTCGCGGTCTCCCCGCACCCGTGTTGCGATCGCATACTCCACGTCGCCCATGTCGAAGGGGTTGATGTCCTCGTCCACGACGACGACGTGCTTGAGGGAGGTATGGGCGGCAAACGCTGCCATGATGGCGTTTTTGCCGTCCCCTTGAGTGTTCTTCCTGATCTGGACGACGGCGTGGAGGTAGCCGCAGCCCCCGGTCGTCAACACGACGTTCCGGACGCTCGTCACCCCGGCGACCGCCTTGTAGATCCGCGGCTCGTACGGCACGCCCATCAGGAGTTTGTGCTCGTTGCCGCCCGGGAGGATGGAGTGGTAGATCGGGTCGGGTTTTGTGTGCATCCCGGTGAACTCGATCACCGGCTGGATCCGCTCGAAGTCGTAGGTGCCGGTGATGTCCACGAACGGCCCCTCCTCGGCCCGTTCGGTGCCGATGTAGCCTTCGAGGACGATCTCGGCGTCAGGGACCAGGACCCCGTTTGCGCACTCCCAGACCGGGAGTTCGCCGCCCATCAGTTCGGCGGCGAAGGCGAGTTCCTTCCCCTCGGGGACGCGGGTGCACGAGGCGAAGGTGACGGCCGGGTGCGTCCCGATGACGACGGCGATGGGCAGGCGAACGCCTGCGGCGAGGGCCTCGCGGTGCATCACGTCGGTGTGCCGGCCCTCGACCAGGCGGGCGGCGACACGGTCGTTTCCTACGACCATCATCCGGTGGATGGAGGCGTTCTCCACCTCGCCGGAGCGGGAGAAGACGATTCCTGCCGTGATATAGGGCCCGCCGTCCTTCGGGAAGAAGGTCATGATCGGGATCTCGGAGAGGTCGACCGGGTGCATCTCAAGGGTGCCCATCAGGTTCAGCCGCCCGCTGTACGAGGCATCGGCGAGGCGTTTCACCAGGTCTTTCTCCTCGGCCCCGAGCGCCGCCGCAAGGGCGGGCCTTCCCGCCGTGAGGTTCATTACGGCCGGTTTTCCCCCGCAGTCGCGGAAGAGGAGGATCCGGTCGGTCTTTGCCGCCATCTGCGCCGCTTCAAAGCGGGTGGAGACCGGTTCGACGATCTCGTCGACCAGCCCGCGCTCCCGCATCTCTTCAATGAACCTTCTCATCGTCATCGTATCCGCTCCATCGTTTTCCTATATCGTGTTCGACCCCGAGGTGGTCGAGGATCCGGGCGACGACCATGTCCACCAGGTCGTCGACCGTCTGCGGCCGCCCGTAGAAGGGCGGGCTCGCCACCATCACCGTCGCCCCCGCCTCGTCGGCGGCGAGCATGTTCTTGAGGTGCACCCGCGAGAGGGGCATCTCGCGCAGCACCAGGATGCACCGCCGCCGCTCCTTGAGGCAGACGTCGGCCGCCCTGGCGATGAGGGTGTCCGAGAGCCCGGTCGAGATCGAGGCGAGGCTCTTCATCGAGCACGGGACGACGGCCATCCCGTCGTACCTGAACGACCCGCTGGCGATCTCGGCGGCGAGGTTGCGGTTGTCCTCCTCGATCACCGGAAAGCCTGCGAGGCTCACGCCTTCGAAGGCGGCGATCTCCCGTGCGATATCAGAGACGACCAGGTGCACCCGCGCCTGTGCGCTGAGCACCTCGACGAGACGGCGGGCGTAGACGATCCCGCTTGCGCCCGTCACCCCGATGACATATTCTTTCCCCATGTTCTCCCTCATATTGGCAGCCTGTACTGCTGCGTCGGTTTTTTGATGTGCAATATCTCGATCGCCGCTCGTTCGACCTCGCCCCGCTGGTCCGGGAGGGTGTAGATACCGAGACGCCACTGCTCCCGCCGCGTCTCGTTCAGGGTCGCAAGCAGGGGCGAGACCTGTTCGAGCCCGACGAGGGCGTCCCGGTCGCGCACCCGCACCTCCATCGACATCTCGCTCGGGAAGGGCGGGATGTCGACGAGCACCGTCTCCTCCTCCACGCCGGCCTCCGCGGCGATCGCCGCCGCGATCCGCCGGCTCTCGGCGACGGTGGTCAGGCTCTGGACCGAGGCGGCGTTCACCTGGCCCCTCCCCACGTACACGGCCCGCTTGTAGAGGTCCCGGCCGTAGAGCCGCCGTGCGAGGGTGCGGGCGGTCGGGTCCGGAGAGGCGAGGAGGCGGGTGAAGAGGGCGGCGTCGTCCATCCCCATCAGGTCGTCGACGGCGTCCTCACCCCCTTCGATATGGGAGAGGAGGGCGAGGTGGAACATCGAGGTGGCGATCCTGGAGACGTGGTGGTAATAGACCACCGGGCGCATCAGGGTCCGGGCGATGAGCAGGGACTCGGCGGCGTTGATCCCGCCCTGGTCCAGGGCGATCCTGGTCTCGGTCAGGACGGTGGAGCGGATCAGCCGTGCGGCGTCGACGATCCCGTACGGCACGCCGGTGTAATGGGCGTCCCGCAGGAGGTAGTCCATCCGGTCCACATCGAGATCGCCGTGGATGATCCCGGCGTAGCGGTGGTGCCCGTTGATGACGGCGGCGACCTCGTCCGGGTCGAGGCCGCAGCGGGCGATCAGGGTCGCCGTCCGCTCCTCGTGGAGGAGTCCCTCGACCTCCTGGTGCCCCTTCCCCAGCATCTCGACCATGAAGGCCTCTGAGACATGGGAGAAGGGGCCGTGGCCGATGTCGTGGAGGAGGGCGGCCACGGTGACGAGGTCGGCGTCGCGGCGGTCGAGGCCGAGGTGGCGGCAGAGAAGGGAGGCGAGGTGCATCGTCCCGAGGCAGTGCTCGAATCTGGTATGGTTTGCGCCCGGATAGACGAGATGGGCGAACCCGAGCTGCCTGACGTGGCGGAGGCGCTGGAGGGGCGGGGAGTCCAGGAGGACGAGCGCCGCCTCTCCCACTTCCACGTCGCCGTGCACCGGGTCCTTGATGATTTTCATCGGGCTTTCAGTTAAAATTCTTCATGTATGCGCAATTAAACTATTCTCTTATGCTTACTTTCCTTTCGGGCGGGACCGGCACACCCAAGCTCCTGCGGGGGATGCGCAACCTCGTAAACGACAACGAGATCGCCGTCGTCGTCAATACGGCCGAGGACATGTGGATCTCGGGCAACCACATGTCCCCTGACATCGACACGGTGCTCTACCTCTTTGCGGGCCTGCTCAACACCGAGACCTGGTGGGGGATCCGGGGCGACACCTTTGCGACCCATCGCTTCCTCGAACAGTTCGGCGAGGGCGAGTTCATCGCCGTCGGGGACAAGGACCGGGCCGTGCACATCGCGCGTGCGCACCTGCTCTGGAACGGCGCCACCCTCACGGAGGCGACGGCGGCGATTGCGAAAACCCTGGGCGTGGAGGCGCGGGTGCTCCCGATGACCGACGCCGAGGTGACGACCTACGTGGAGACCGACAGCGGACCGATGCACTTCCAGGAGTACTGGGTCGGCCACCGGGGCGAGGTGGACATCGGCGGCGTCGTCAGGATGGGGCAGGCGAACCCGCAGGCGACTCCCGAGGTGCTCGCGGCGATCCGGGGGGCGGACGCCGTTATACTTGGCCCGTCCAACCCGGTGACGAGCATCTCCCCGATCCTGGAGTGCAGGGGCGTGCGGGAGGCGTTGCAGGAGAAATTCGTCATCGCGATCTCGCCGTTCATCGGGGACAAACCGGTCTCCGGCCCGGCGGCCGCCCTGATGGAGGCGTGGGGGATGGAGCCCTCGTCCGCCGGGACCCATGCGCTCTACAAGGACTTCGTCGACGTCTTTGTCCAGGACGTGCGGGACACCTGCGAGGTGCCGGGCAGCCTCCGCCTCGACACCCTGATGTCGAACGAGAAGAGGGCCGAGGCCCTCGGATGGGAACTGATGGCGATCGTCAGGAGCGTCCGGAAAAAGAGAGCCTGAGCCCGACGCCGGTCTCGCGGACGTTTGCCGCCCCGGCAAGGGCGATCGTGGCGGCAAAGCCGGTGCAGTGGCAGGGGTGGACGGCCCCGGCGTCGAGGCCGGCGAAGTAGCGGCAGGTCGCATCTATCTGTTCCTGTGCGGCGTCGAGGAGGTGGAACCCGCCGATGACGCAGGCGATCCTGCTCTCGCCGCAGACCTCTTTTGCACGGGCGATCGTCGAGCAGATGCCGGCGTGGGCGCACCCGGTGATCACCACCAGACCGTCTTTTGAGCAGTAGGCGAGGGCGGTGTCGTCGGGCACGGTGTCGGGTGCGCCGTTGCACTCCCCGCAGGCCCCCTGCCCCTCGAAGGGGAAGCGCCGCGGGATCTCGCCCAGGAAGACCAGGTCGTCGGTGATCCAGACGGGCTCGCGGGAGAGGAGCACCTCGCCCTGTCTCGCCAGGGTCTCCCTGTCCACCGGCATCCCGATCTCAGGGACGCCGCCCGCGGTGACGCTCCTGAAGATCGCCGGGTGGGCGAGGAAGGTCGGGCGGATCTGCTCCTGCCCCTCGATGACGGCACGGGCCCGGTGGGCGAGCAGGGGCATAAGGCCCCAGGTGTGGTCGAGGTGGGCGTGGGAGAAGGCGACGACGTCGGTCCTGAGGAGGTCGATCCCCATCGCCATGGCGTTTCGCAGGAAGACGTCTGAGTAGCCGAGGTCGAAGAGGACCGTCGTCTCCCCGTCCCTGATATGGATGGATATTCCGGGCTCTCCAAGAAAATACCGGTCGGTGATGGTCACGTTATCGCAGAGGACGGTGAGGTCCATGGGAAACCGTGGGCCGCGCCGCATCTTAACCCTGCCGATGGGGTCAGGTTCATACGCTCAGGGGCCGAAATGCCGTTTATGGCAGGTCACAGGACCGGCGACCGGGCCGCCCTGACGGCGGCGGTGGCGCTGACGGCTGCGGTGATGCTCCTCGAGGTGGCCGGGGGATACGTTTCCGGCTCCCTTGCTCTCCTCTCCGATGCCGGGCACATGCTCAGGGACGTCCTCGCCCTCCTCCTCTCCCTCGGTGCGGTGATCATCGCCGAGCGCCTGCCCACGAAGACCAGGACCTTCGGCTACCACCGCGTCGAGGTGCTCGTCGCCTTCGTCAACGGCCTCCTCCTGATCGTCCTTGCCGGGGCGATCCTCTGGGAGGCGGCGCAGCGCCTCTCCGCCCCGGTCGCCGTCGGCGGGACGGTGATGGGGGCGGTCGGGGCGGTCGGCCTTGCCGCCAACATCGCCGTCGCGTATATCCTCCACGGGCGCGACGACCTCAACGTGCGCAGCGCCTTTCTCCATGTCCTCGGCGACACCCTCTCCTCGGTGGCGGTGATCGCCGCCGCCCTCTGGATCGCCCTCACCGGCCAGACCTTCGTCGATCCCCTCCTCTCGGGTGCGATCGCCGTCGTCATCCTCGCCTCGTCCTATCCCCTCCTGCGCGAGACGGTGGCCGTCCTCCTCCAGTACACGCCCTCCGGCCTGGACTTCGACGAGGTGGTCAGGGCGATCGAAGGGGTGGACGGCGTGAAAAACGTCCATAACGTCCATCTCTGGAGCCTCTGCTCCCATATCAACATCCTTGACGCCCACGTGGTGACCTGTGCATCCGACTGCGCGGCGACCGGGGCGATCAAACGGGAGATCAGGCGCCGGCTCCTCGCCTTCGACGTGAAGTACAGCACCCTGGAGTTCGAAACAGAACCCTGCCCAGGATGCGGGGAACTCTGCAGAATAGAGGCGGACTGAGAGGCGCCTCTCTCTCTCAGATCCCTGGCTTATTTCCTGCCGCACCCGCAGGTGCAGTCCCCGGCGTGATCGTGAGGCGCCCTCTTCTCTCCTCTGCCCTGCCCCTCCCAGACGGCGCCGAGCACGATCTCGATCTCCTCGTCCGAGATCTCGAAATTGTGGGAGGTTTCGATCCCGAGTTCGCTGACGACGACCGCCTGGTCGGGCTCGATCCCCTGTGCCGCCGCGACCGTTGCGGCGCACCGGTTCGGGCAGCCGTCCAGGACGACGATCTCGTCCGCCTCTCTGCACTGCTCTTTCATCTCCGCAGCGCCGGCGGCGAGTTTTACGGTGCAGGCGAACGTCCCGTAGCCTTCGTCTTCGAGTTCGAGGGCGGCGATATTGGTGAGCTGCCCGACGTTCGAGGCGCCCGCGCACGGGAAGATGATCCGCTTCTTCCCCTCGCCCTCGCCCTCGCCGCCGCACCCGCAGGAGCAGCCTGTCTCAACGGCCATCAGGCCGCCTCCGCGTTCAGGCTGTCGCCTGGTGCTCTCTTCATACACTCATGGTCGGTCCCCAAAGATTATGCTCTTTTTCCCGGTTGTGTTCCCGGCGCCTCGCCCCTGCCTTCTGATGCCGCTCCCCCTCGCCGCCGTCGCCGTTGTGCGCCGGCACCTATCGGCATGGTTATCAGGCACACCCGAGCAGTACTTTGTACGACAGGATCCGTTCGTGGATCCGGCCCGGAGACCTCATGGAGCGGCAGGACCTCATCTCGATTGGTGCAGCGATTGCAATTGTTTTTTTTCTTGCCATTGTCGTAAAACCGGCCCTTACCGGAGGTTCGGGCGACGGCGCCGGCACGCTGCCCGCCCTCTCCCCCTGGCAGACGCGGACGGCGCCGACGCCGCCGGCCTTCTCGGAGAAGGCGGAGATGATCGAGCCGGCCTACCGCTGGACCGGCATCGACGGCGGCGTGCGCACCTGGACCTTCTCCGTCCCGAAAGACCTCTTCGCCTTCTATCGCGATATGCCCAGGATCCCGTACGCCTCGGCGTGGGGGCGCTACGCCCTCTCCGACGCCGACCGGCCGTACCTGGAGGCCCTCGTCGAGGCCGTCGCCCCGGACCGCTTCAACTCCCCGGACACCGCCTATTACCGCGTGATGGACGTGATCTTCTTTGTCCAGCAGATCCCGTACGCCTATGACAACAGCACGATGAGTTATCGTGAGGGAGCGTTTCCCCCTGCCTATCGCAGCGGTGCCGATTATCCGAAGTACCCGGTGGAGACCCTGGTCGACGGGAAGGGCGACTGCGAGGACACCTCGATCCTGGCCGCGGCGATGCTCGACCTGATGGGCTACGACGTCGTCCTCCTCCGCTACTCCGACCACATGGCCCTCGGGATCGAGATGGCGAAATTCTCGCCGTTTTACGCCGATTATCCCCCGAAATACTATGAATACGAGGGAAAACGCTACTATTACGTCGAGACGACGAACTACCTCCAGATCGTCAGGATCGTCGAAGATGAATCCGATAACGCCACCGCCACCGCCACCGTGAGCCCCGAGCGCTGGGGGCGGCCGTGGTCGATCGGCAGGACTTCGGGAACCTCTCTTGCCAGTGTCCAGAAGGAGAAGCCCGAGATCATCCCCCTCCGCTACGTCGTCAGGCCGCAGTACCATACGATCTACCCGGCGCCCACCCTCTCCCTGGAGGCAGGGGAATGAAGATCGCCCTGCCCGCGAAGGTCAAACTCCCGCGCGAGGTCCTGATCGGGATCGGGATCCTCCTCCTCGTTGCCCTGCTCATATTCGCCGGGTGGAGCCTGTACAAGGAGATGGACCGGACGGCGCGGATCACTTCGTTGAACGATGCGATCGCCGGATCCCAGGAGGTCCTCCTCCCCCTGAACGCCGACATCTCCGCCCTCCTCACCTCCCTGCCCGACCGCCCCTCGCCGGGCGAGTGCGACGCCTATATGCTCGGGCTCCGGGCGCTCTCCGACCGGGGCGTGGTGCTGACGGCGGTGCACCGTGCAGAGGTCGCCGGGGTGGACGCTCCCCTCTCCGTCGCCGGGGCGCAGGGCGCCTATCTCGACGCTCTCGACCACCTGAACCGGGCGTTTGCGTTGTGGGGCGCCGCCGCCGACGCCTATTTCAGGGACGATTACGACGGGGCGCAGGCCTCTATCGACCGCGCCGACGGGGAATGGCAGGCCTACCTGCAGGCGATTGGAGACTACCGGCGCATCGCCGCCGGCGGGTAAAAAAGAGGGATCAGACCAGATATTTCGCCGGCCCGAAGACCCTGACCGAGAAGGACTTGAGTCCGGTCGGGTGGATGACCATGTAATAGTCCCTGAACCCCTCCCTGAAGAGGAGGGCGCCTGAAGCGGTGAAGTTGGTCTCGGAGTCGTTATTGATGAAGTCCGGGCCTGATAATTCGATCCCGCCGACGTCCCGGTTCGGGTCGTTCGCATCCCTGATCTCCACCGAGAACCCCGAGTACTCGCTGTTGTAGGCGGTGGCCGTATAGTTGATCGCCCAGTACGGGAAGGGGATGTGGAAGACCTCGGAGGCCATCACCGACCCGCTGTGCGTGGAGGCGATCTCAAAATAAGAGCCCCATACGTTCATGGAAAGCCCGGCTTCGCTGGCCGTCCCGTCCTGGCCGTATGCTACGTGGAGATCGTCGGGGGGCCGCGTGAAGGTGACGGTGGGCTCGGGGGTGGGCAGGTGATAGGTGGCCGGGTCGACGAACCCGATCTCTTTTGGTTCGCTCCCGTCCCATGCTCCCGGCGGCGTCGGCACCGGCTGTCCGACGGCGGCCTCTGTCGGTTCGGGAAGCGTGGGTGCCGGATTTTCGCCGGCAGAGGCGCTCTCGTCCGTGCATCCGCAGACGAGGACGGCTGCGGCCATGATCAGGAGACAGACGATGAGGCTCTTCGTGTGCATACCCATCAGGTTAATCGACCGCCGGTATTAAGGCATTCCGGAGCGGTGCCGGCGGGCGCCACCTTCACCTCTCCGCCACCCTGAGAACGATAAGACTAACTATATCTTTTCTGGCGTCGATCATTCTTCTGACTTTTTATATCGAGGTGCCACGATGTTGGGGGAATCGGACCACTCGCTCAGGAAATTTGTCGCGCCCGAGTTCGTCTTCGGTGCGGGGGCGTCGCGCCTCGCCGGACGGTATGCCCGGAACTTCGGGGTGCACCGCGTCCTTCTCGTGAGCGACCCGGGCGTCGCCTCCTGCCCCTGGTTCGATGATATCTGCAGGTCGCTGGACGACGCCGGGATCTCCTGGGCTCCCTTCTCCGGCGTATCCGAGAACCCGCGCTCTGCAGAGGTGATGCGGGGGGCGGAGATCTACGAGGCCGAAGAGTGCGGCGGCATCGTCGCCGTCGGCGGCGGGAGCCCGATGGACTGCGCAAAAGGGATCGGGATCGTCTCTTCCAACAACCAGAACATCCTCTCGTTCGAGGGCGTCGATAAGGTCAGGATGCCCGGTCCTCCGCTCATCTGCATCCCGACGACGGCAGGAAGCGCCGCCGACGTCTCGCAGTTTGCGATCATCAACGACGAGGTGCAGAAACGCAAGATCGCCATCATCAGCAAGGCGCTGGTCCCGGACATCTCTCTCCTCGACCCTCTGCCCCTGACCACCCTCCCCCCTGAGGTGACGGTGAACTGCGGCATGGACGTGCTCAGCCATGCGATCGAGGCCTATGTCTCCAATGCCAGTTCCCCGGTGACCGATCTCCATGCCAGGAAGGCGATCGACCTCATCGTCCGCTCCCTTCCCGGCGCTGTGGAACGCCCGGACGATATCGACGCCCGCTTCGCCACCATGATGGCCTCGCTCCATGCGGGCCTGGCGTTCTCCAATGCCAGTCTCGGCGCCGTCCACGCCCTGGCGCACGCCCTCGGCGGGTATCTCGATCTCTCCCATGGACTGGCGAACGCCCTTCTTCTGGAATCGGTGGTTGCGTTCAACTACGCCGCGGCGCCGGATCGCTACGGCGAGATCGGCCGGATCATGCAGGCGCCTGCGGGCGGCGGGAAAAAGGCGCTCGTCTCCAGGATCAGGGCGTTTCGGTCCTCGCTCGGGATCGCCGGGACGATCGCCGACGCCGGCTGCGAGCGCTCGGACATACCGTCGCTTGCCGCCAGGGCGATCGCCGACCCCTGTCTGGCGACGAACCCGAAGGACATAACGCTCGAAGATATCGGCAGGATCTATGAAGCGGCGTTCTGAACTCCCTGACCGCGAGGCGTTGAGGGAACGGATCATCGGGCTTGGCGAGCGGTCGGTTCACAAGAGTTATTATCCCGAACTTCAGGAGCGGATGGGCGATCTCGAACGGTTCAGGGCGCTGCTCGACCAGAGCCACGACGCCATTTTCCTGATCGACGCCGTCGCCGGCGTGGTGGTGGATGCCAGCAGGTCTGCATGGGAGCAGTCGGGTTTTACGAGGTCGGCCGTTGTCGGCGCATATTTCCTCGACCTGATCGTGCCGGCCGATCGCGGCCGCATCTACGCCTTCATGGACAGCAGCGCGAGAGAGAAAAAGATGCCCGGGCCGCTGGTCACCTCACTGCTCAGATCGACCGGGGACCCGATCCCGGTGGAGATCACCCTGAAACTGGTCAGGTTCAGCGGGAACCTCTATGCCGTCGCCGTGGCGCGGGACATCACCGAGCGCCAGGAGGCCGAGCGCGAGCTGCGGATCAAGGAGAGCGCTATCGAGTCATCGACCGACGGGATTCTGATCCTGGATCTGGAGGGACGGATCATCTATGCCAACCGCGCCGCCGGCGAGATCTTCGGATGCGCATCTCCCGGGGCGCTGACCGGCCACGCATTCCAGGCGTTTCTGACAGACCCCGACGGGGCGCTTTCCGTCCTGAGGCCGCTTGCCCTCGGGCCGTCGCTCCACGGCGAGCTCCAGGGGCAGAGGCTCGACGGGTCGGTCTTCGATCTCTATGTTTCGGGCTCCCGGGTGAAGGACGAAAAAGACCGCCTGCTCTGCCTGATGCTCATCTGCCGGGACATCAGCGACCAGAAGGCCGTAGAGGAGATGAAACGCAGGGCCTACGAGCAGCTGGAGCGAAATATCGAGCAGTTCGCCGTCCTCGGCGACCATATCAGAAACCCGCTGCAGGGGATCGTCGGGCTTGCGGCGATGATGGACGATCCCGCGGCCGGGCAGATCCTGCGGTTGTCCTACCTGATCGACGATATCATCACCCGCCTCGACCGCGGCTGGGTGGACTCGGAGAACGTCAGGCAGTTCCTGCGGCGCCGGGAGAATTTCGGCAGGTGACCCGCCGCCATACATAAAACCCATAACCCCACCCATCCAATGGATACAGGATTAGTACATGCGCATTCCAATCTGTGAGGTTACCCCCGATAGCGAGCGTGCCGAAGTCGCCGGCTGGGTCCATGAGGTCCGCGACCTTGGCGGTCTCACCTTCTTTTTGATCCGCGACCGGACCGGGATCATCCAGGTCACCATCGTCAAGAAGAAGGCCCCGGCTGCGGTTCTTGAAGCCGCAAAGGCGGTTTCGAGAGAGTCGGTCGTCCGGGTCGCCGGGACCGTGAAGGCGATCGACAAGGCGCCGGGCGGCCGCGAGCTCACCCCGGAAACCTTCGAGATCGTCGCCCCGTGCGCAAGCCCGCTCCCCCTCGACGTGGTCGAGAAGGTGCCGGCCGACCTCGACACCCGTCTCGACGCCCGGTTCCTCGACGTAAGAAAGCCCCGCGTGGCGGCGGTCTTCAAGGTCAGGAGCACGGTCACCACCGCCGCCTACGAGTTTTTCACGCAGCGCGGCTTCTATAACATCACCTCCCCGAAGATCGTCGCCGCCGCCACCGAAGGCGGGACCGAACTCTTCCCGATCGCCTACTTCGAGAAGGAGGCGTTTCTCAACCAGAGCCCGCAGCTCTACAAGCAGATGATGATGGCCGCCGGGTTCGAGAAGGTCTTCGAGATCGGGCCGATCTTCCGGGCCGAGGAGCACAACACCGTCAGGCACCTGAACGAGGCGACTTCGATCGATATCGAGGTCTCGTTCGCCGACCACAACGATGTGATGAAGACCCTGGAGGACCTTGTCGCCTTCCAGTATGCCGCCGTCGCCGACCGTTGCGCCGACGCCATCGCCGATCTCGGCATCGAGTTCGAGGTCCCGAAGACGCCCTTCCCGCGGCTGCCCTACGCCGAGGCGATCGAGATCGCCGCACGGAAGATCGAGGAGCCGATCGCCTACGGCGACGACCTCTCCACCCCGGCGGAGCGGGCGATCGGCGAGGAGATGGGGGAGCATTACTTCGTCGTCGACTGGCCGAGTGCGATCAGGCCGTACTACGCGATGCCGTACGAGAACGACCCCTCGATCAGCAAGTCCTTCGATATGATGCACCCGAGGATGGAGCTCTCCTCGGGCGCCCAGCGCGTCCACCAGCACGACCTCCTGGTCAGGCAGATCGAGGCGAAGGGGCTGAACCCGGATAGTTTCGAGTTCTACCTCCAGCCGTTTGCGTACGGCATGCCGCCGCACGCCGGCTGGGGCCTCGGGATGGAGCGCCTCGTCATGACGATGCTCGGCCTCCAGAACATCAGGGAAGCCGTGCTCTTCCCGCGTGACCGGCACAGAGTCGTCCCATGACCGTCATCACCCGCCTCCTGCCGACGACCGTCGTCGGGAGCTATCCGGTCGTGAAGGCGGGCGGCCTCAAAGGCCTCCTCGACCCCCTCCACGGGGCGGTCGAGACCGCCGTCGCCGACCAGATAAAGGCCGGGATCGACATCATCTCAGACGGGCAGGTGCGCGGCGACATGATCACCGCCTTCGTCTCCCGTCTCCCGGGGATCAGGGCGCAGAAGGTGATCGGCCGCGTCGAAGCGCCCGAACGCCCGCTCACCGTCACCGATACGAAATACGCCCTCTCCAGGCACCCGAAGGTGAAGGGGATCGTCACCGGGCCCTCGACCCTTGCCCATGGATTGCGGATCGAGACCCCGCTCTATCGGGGGCGGGACGAACTGGTCCTGGACCTTGCGCAGGCCCTCGCCTCCGAGGCCAGGGCGCTCGAAGAGGCCGGCGTGGCGATGGTCCAGATCGACGAACCGATCCTCTCGACCGGCGCCGCCGACCTGGTGGTCGGGCGCCAGGCGGTGAACATGATCGCCTCGGTGCTCCGCATCCCATCGTGCATGCATGTCTGCGGCACGATCGGCGAGGCGATCGACGACATCCTCAAGACGCAGGTCTCGGTCCTGGACTTCGAGTTCTCGGAGAACCCTGAGAACCTCGAAGTGCTCTCCGAAAAGGACCTGAAAGGGCGGCTGATCGGGTACGGCTGCGTCGCCTCGGCCGATCCCGGTGTCGAGAGCGTGGAGACGATCGAAAAGCGGATCAGAAAAGGGGTCGAGATCTTCGGCGCCGAGAACATGCTCGTCGACCCCGACTGCGGGCTGCGGATGCTCGAGCGTGACGTCGCCTTCGGAAAGTTGTCCAATATGGTGAAGGCGGCCGCCTCTGTGCGGGCCGACCTGTAAACTATTTTTTCCGGGTTTTGCGCGGGGTGATCCCGCGCCCGGTCGTATTCCCGGTTTGCCGTCCGCTCTCACACCACGCGTTTGGTCGTCGAGAGTTCGAGCCCTTCGGCGGTGATGTTGTAGGGCACGAGCTGGCGCGGCAGGTCGAGCCCCTTCATCTTGAAGATCCCCATCTTGCGCTCGACCTCCGAGCCCTCGATCGTCTGTTTGAGGTCGAGGATGCCGTCCGCCGTCCTGAAAATCCGGATTTCATCTTCCGGGGCGTGGATACCTGCGTAGAGGAGGAAAAGCACGTTTGCCTCATGCTCCACGGCGAACGCCGACGCCTTCCTGACGAGTCCGAGGGCCTCTTCGATGCCGTATGCCAGGATCACGGTGGAGAGGGAGTCGACCACGACCTTCTGGCCGTGCATGAGGCCCGGGAACTGCCCGGGGTCGACGCCCCGCAGATCGGTCATGCCCTCCCCGGGTTCGGCGTCGAGCATGAGGTAGCACCCTTCTTCGGGCGTCCCGCCTTCCCCTTTCCAGAACTGCCCGGCGAAGAGGTCCAGGCCGTTTATGGCCGTGCCGGCGGCGATGATCGTCGTTCCTTTGGGGAACCCCCCGTCGAGTGCAAGGTCGAGCCCTACAAGTCCAGTCGTCCGCCGGTTTGCTCTGTCCACGCGTCCCACCGCAGTATCCATACCAGTCCGCAGTAATAAATCTTTATGTGATTTTTACCGTCTCACTATTTCAATCATTCTTTTATGATGGCGTCGGCATTTCATTGTGCTGATAAAATAGAGGTTTTTTCTGGAGAATGGGCGCTCAGTCCCGGGTGCCCGCGGCATGCGCCTCGCGGAGGGTGCGCCTGAGGAGCTTCCAGCCGCCGACGCGCGGGAGGTGCTCGACGACCACCACCTCGCGGGGCACCTTGTAGCCGGCAAGGCGCTCCCTGCAGTAGGCGATCAGTTCCTCCTCTGTGATCGTCTCCCCCTCGTTCATCACCACGGCCGCCACCGGGATCTCGCCCCGGTGCTCGTCAGGGCGGGCGAAGATGGCGACGTCGGCGATCTTCGGGTGCTCGATGATCACGTTTTCCACCTCGGTCGGGTAGATCTTCCAGCCCGACATGATGATCATGTCCTTTTTCCGGTCGGTGATGAAGAGCACGCTCTCCCCGTCCAGGTAGCCGAGGTCGCCGGTGAGGAACCAGCCGTCAGGGCGGAATACGGCGGCGGTGGCGTCAGGCATCCCCCAGTAGCCCTTCGCCACCGAGGGGCCGCGGAGGGCGACCTCGCCGATCTCGCCGGGCTGGAGCTCGCGCTCGGGGTCGTCCTCGGCGACGATCTTCACCTCGCCGTAGCCCACCGGCGCCCCGACCGAGCGGTAGCCCTGGTGGAGGGCGTAGTGGCGCGGGAGGACGACGTTTGCCGAGCCGACGACGATCGTCTCGGAGAGGCCGTAGGCGTTGACGACCGGGATCTTGAAGCGGCGATCGAACTCCTCCCAGATGACCGGCAGCAGGGGGCCTCCCCCGCTGATGACGCACCTGACCGTCCCGAGCATCTCCTCGGTGCCGGGCTTTGCGCGGATGAGGGTGTGGATCACCGGCGGCATGGCGGCGAGCACGGTGGCGCCGTGCTCCTCGGCGAGACGGAGGTACTCCTTCGGCTCGAAGCGGTCCATGCAGACGAAGGTGCCGCCGGCCTTCAGGGCGGCAAGCCCCCAGGAGAGGCCGACATGCCCCATCGGGTAGATCCCGAGGTAGACGTCGCCTTCGACGAGGGAGAGCACCTCGGCCTCGGTCGCAAGGGCGCATATCCAGTTGCCGTGCGTGAGCATCGCCCCTTTGGGCCTGCCGGTGGTGCCCGAGGTGTACTGGATCTGGCAGAGGTCGTCGAAGGAGCAGTTGGCCGCCCGCTCCATCGGTTCGGCCTTTGCGAGATCGTCCCATGCGGTCTCGCCGTCGGCCGCGGCACCGACGACGCAGACGTTCCCGAGCGTCCGGCACCCCGATCTGATCGCCCTGACGCGTTCGGCCCCGTTCCCGTCGGTGATGACGGCGACGGCCCCTGAGTCGTCGATCGCATACCGCAGTTCGTCCTGCTGGTACACGATGTTGGTCGGGACGGCCACGGCGCCGAGACGCCAGATGGCGAAGTAGGAGAGGAGATATTCGGGCGAGGTGTCGAGGTAGATGCAGACCCGGTCGCCCTTCTGCACGCCGAGCGAGGCGAGGCCGCCGGCGATGCGGCAGGCGGCGTCCCGAAGGGCGGGGAAGGTGAGGGTCCGGCCGTCCCGTCCGAAGACGAAAGCCGGGCCTTTGAGGTACCGGGCATTGACGTCGAGAAATGTGGTGATATTTGGCATTGCTGGTCTCCTGATCTACGGATATAGACGATGGTGGATAACTATGTACATCGCTCTATATATGCGGCGCGGAATGGCGGCGGTCTGGAAAAAAAGGTTACTGGTATTCGGGGGGCTGCACTGCCTCGGGGAGCCCGCCCTTGAAGAAGCCCTTCACGCGCCGGTAGTAATCGACGAGCCGCTCGTTCATCGTGGGGTGGACCTTCTGCGCCGCCGCTTCGAGGTGTTTTCTGGTGACGACCTGGGCGCCCTCCCGCATCGCAAACATCCCGGCCTCCCTGCAGAGCGCCTCGAGGTCTGATCCCACATAGCCCTCGGTGATCCCGGCGATCGCCTCGATGACCGCCGTCCTCGCGGGGTCGCCGAGCTGGATGCCGCGGGCGTGGAGCAGGTCGACGATCAGCCGCCGCCGCCCGCCCGCGGTCAGCACCTCGCCCTGCCCTTTCGAGACTTTTTCCGCCGCCTTCCTGAAGGCCTCGGCCGTCAGGATCTCCTCTTTCTGGAGGGAGGCGGCGATGTCCTCGATCGCAGAGGTGTCCAGCCCTTCGGTGGCGTCGACGGCCTCGTTTATGCTCGACCCCTCGATCGGCATGGTGCGGGTGTGTATCCCCAGGATCTTTGCCCGCCCTTTGCGGTCGGGTGCGCCGATGTAGACCAGACGGTCGAAGCGGCCGGGCCGCAGGAGGGCCGGGTCGACGATATCGGGCCGGTTCGTCGCCCCCATCACCACGACGTCGCCGCGCTCGGTGAGGCCGTCCATCTCGGTCAGGATCTGGTTCAAGACGCTCTCGATCACGTGCGACTCGGTGCCGCCGCCCCTGGCCGGGGCGAGGGCGTCGAGTTCGTCGAAGAAGATGATCGCCGGCGCCACCTGACGCGCCTTCTTGAAGATCTCCCGCACCGCCCGTTCCGACTCCCCGACCCATTTCGAGAGGAGCTGCGGCCCCCTGACCGGGATGAAGTTCGCACCCGATTCGGAGGCGACCGCCTTGGCGATGAGGGTCTTGCCCGTTCCCGGCGGGCCGTAGAGGAGGACGCCCCGCGGCGGGTTGATCCCGAGGTCTTCGAAGCGGGCCCGGCTGGTCAGCGGGTATTCGACCGCTTCCCTCACCTCCTCCTTCTCGGACTCGAGGCCGCCGACGTCGTTCCAGGTGACGTGGGAGACCTCGAGAAGCACCTCGCGCATGGCGCTCGGCGTGACGTCCCGCAGGGACTCGCGGAAGTCGGCCTCATACACCTCCATGCGCTCCAGCACTTCCTGCGGGATCTCCTCGGCGTCGAGGTCGATATCAGGGAGATAGCGGCGGAGCGCCCGGATCGCCCCTTCACGCGCCAGGGCCGCAAGGTCGGCGCCCACGAAACCGTGAGTCTGGCGGGCGAGATGGCCGAGATCGACGTCGTCGGCAAGCGGCATCCCGCGGGTGTGGATCCTGAAGATCTCGGTCCGGTCGCGCTCGTTCGGGACGCCGATCTCGATCTCCCGGTCGAAACGGCCGGGCCGCCTGAGGGCGGGGTCGATGGCGTCGAGCCGGTTCGTCGCCCCGATCACGACGACCTGCCCCCGCTCTTCGAGGCCGTCCATCATCGTGAGGAGCTGGGCGACGACCCGCCGCTCCACCTCGCCGGTGACGTCCTCGCGTTTGGGTGCGATCGAGTCGAGTTCGTCGATGAAGATGATCGACGGGGCGTTCTGCCGGGCGTCCTCGAAGACCTCGCGCAGGCGCTGTTCAGACTCGCCGTAGTACTTCGAGATCACCTCGGGCCCGGCGATGGAGATGAAGTGCGCCCCTGACTCGGAGGCGACCGCCTTGGCGATGAGGGTCTTGCCCGTTCCCGGCGGGCCGTAGAGGAGCACGCCCTTCGGGGGGTCGATCCCGAGTTTCCTGAAGAGTTCGGGGTGGCGCATCGGGAGTTCGATCGTCTCCCGCACCCGCTGGAGTTCGTCCTTGAGGCCGCCGATGTCCTCGTACGAGATCTTCCTGACGCCGTCGAAACCGGCGACCGGTTTTTCCGAGAACTCGACCCGGGTGTTCTTCGTGATGATGATCGCCTCCTCGGGCTCCACGACGACGGCCTTGAAGGCGACGATCTGCGGCTGCATGAAGGGCAGGCCGGCCTGGATCGGGACGGTGTCGTTTTTCAAGACCGGGAAGTCGATGAGATGGTTGGTGACGCTCTGGAAGTTGATCGGGACCTGCCGCGGCATGTCCTCGGGCGGGGCGAGGACGACCCGTTTCGCCTCGATCTCCTGCTCGATCTTCCGCACCAGGATCCGGTCCCCGACCGAGACCACGGCGTTTTCCCGGGTGAACTTGTCGATCCGTATTTTTCCCTGCTGCCAGTCGGAGACCATGGCCCGCCAGACCTTGGCGACCGTCCGGCGTTTCCCGACGATTTCGACGAGATCGCCGGGAGAGAGCCGCATCTGGAGCATGGTGTCGGGATCCAGACGCGCCTTCCCCCCGCCCTGGTCCTCGGGGTATGCTCTATCGATTTTGAGGTACATTTCGGGCATTCGTTACAATCATATACGCCCGGATTTATAACTACTGCCTCAGTATGCGTGTTCTTCTTCTGGATCCGTTCCACGGCGCCGCGGGCGACATGACGATCGGCGCCCTTTTAGATCTGGGCGCAGACGAGGCGCAGGTCAGGGCGGCGATGGCCTCGGTGGTGGCCGACCCGGCCTTCTCCCGGGTGACGAGGTGCGGGATCGCCGCGGTGCGGGTGGAGACCCGGTCGGGGCCGGCGCACCGCAGCCTCGCCGAGGTGATCGAGCGGGTGGAGGCGGCCGCGGCGCCGCCCGCGGTGATCGAACGGGCGAAGCGGGTGTTCCAGAGGATCGCCGACGCCGAGGAGGGCGTCCACGGCCACGCCCCGCACTTCCACGAGGTCGGGGCCGACGACGCCATCGCCGACGTGATCGGGGCCTGCACCGCTCTTGAGAGCCTGCACCTCGACGCCGTCGCCGTGATGCCGCTCGCCCTGGGAAGGGGTTCGGTCGTGGCGGCCCACGGGCGGATGCCGGTGCCGGCGCCGGCCACCCTGGGCGTTCTGAAGAATTCGGGGCTTGACGCCGTCTTCGGCGGCGGCGAGGGCGAGCTCTGCACCCCGACGGGTGCGGCCCTCCTTGCCGAGTTTTCGACCATAAAGCCGGCGGCGATCGGCGCAGTCCGGGTGCTCGCCACCGGCTACGGCGCAGGCAGCCGCGATCCGGCGGACACGCCGAACGTCCTCAGGGCCGTCCTCCTGGAAGGGACGGCCGGTGTGCCGGGCGACGAGGTGGACATCCTGGAGACGAACGTGGACGACGTCACCGGCGAGGTGATCGCCCACTGCATGGACGCCCTCTTCGCCGCCGGCGCCCGTGACGTCTCGGTGGTCCCGGCGACGATGAAGAAGGGGCGGGCGGGCCACCTGGTCCGGGTCGTCTGCCGACCGGCCGACTCCGCCCCCCTCTCCCTGATCCTGGCGCGGGAACTCGGCACCCTGGGGGTGCGGTGCATCCCGTCGGTCCACCGCCTGACGACCGAGCGCCGGATCGAGCGGGTGGCGGCCGAGGTGGCGGGCGTGCGCCGCGAGGTGGCCGTGAAGGTCGCCGCCATCGAAGGCGAGGTCTTCTCGGTGAAGGCCGAGTCAGACGAGGTGCGTGCGTGGGCCGAGGACCTCGGGGTGCCGGTGCGGCATGTCGCACGGATCGTCGAGGCGGCCGCATGGCGGGACCTGGGGGGCGAGGGGCGGTGAAGCTCTCGCGCCTCTCCACCGGTTCCCCGCTCCTCGACGACCTCCTGGGCGGCGGGCTCGAGCGGCGGACGATCACGCAGATCTACGGCGAGCCCGGCAGCGGGAAGAGCACCCTCTGCATCATGGCGGCGGTCTCCTGCCTGCGGGGCGGCGAGGACGTGGTGTATATCGATACCGAGGGCTTCTCCGCCGACCGCTTCGAGCAGATCGCCGGGGAGGAGGCGGTGGCTCTGGCCGACCGCCTCTACCTCTTCGAGCCGGCGGATTTCGTGCAGCAGGGGGTGATGATCGCCGAGGCCGAGGCCCTGCTGCGCACGAAGCGGGTCGGACTGATCGTGATGGACTCGGCGACGGCCCTGTACCGCTCCGAGCTCGGGACGACGAAGGACGCCCTCCGCACGCTCTCGCGGCATATGGTGCTCCTCCTCGGGTATGCGAAGAAGTACGAGGTGCCGGTTTTGATCACGAACCAGGTGTACATGAACGTGGACACCGACGTCTTCTTCGGGCTCGGGGGGACGGCCCTCGGGCATATCTCGAAGGCGATCCTCAGGATCGAGCGGCGGGATGCGACGCGGCGGGTCGTGCTGGAGAAGCATCGGTCGCGGCCGGCGGATACGTCGTTTGATTATGTGATTGTGGAGGAGGGGATCAGGGGGGTTTGAGGGGTTTTGAGCGTAGTCTATTTTCCGGGTCAGAAGGATGGGCAGATGCCTGTTATTGTATTGTGCTAGTTACTTGAAGATGCAAATAATCCTCTTATTCTGCTTTTAAAACCAATTAAATTCATTATTATATCTTAAATGGGCGATTACATTTAGAAAATTATATCCTTAAGTATGAACTATTCTGGTTCTATGCCAAACAGAAAATATATCTTGTTCGTATCTTTGATCTTGATTTGGGTTTCTCTGATTTGTGGTTGTACCCTATATTCCCGCCCACTCATAACGAGGCAGGTGGTTCCACCCCAAGATCATAATACAACTGTATTTGTTTCTCCAGCATCTCACCCACCCTGAGGGATTTCCCTGGTTGTTCAAAACACTCAATAACATCCAGCTTATCCAACAGGCCCGGTAACGTGTAGTTCTTGAGAATGCCATTCACCTGCATCTGTTTTTTGATGTACGAGAGGTAGATCAGTGCCACAAACTGTACAAACAACTTCCCATCCAGACTCTGTTCCGATGAAACCAGAGTACGACGCATATTCAAGCGTTCCTTGAGGTTTCCAAAGGCTTTTTCAACAACATCTTTGTTGCGGTAGAGCTCAAGAGCGGTCACTGCATCCATGGTCTCATTGGTGATCAGGGCAAAGAATCCATAATAGCGCCTGGTCTGGTTGACACTCGCCTCATTAACCTGTACGTGTGTTCCACGGCTGGGTGTCGTCTTCACGATGAAGTACTGCTGGTAGAGCGTCTCATGTTCAGGCACACGTTTTCCTGACTCCAGCTCCTGCTTCAGTGCGATCAACCGCCGGTCAAAGTTCTTCTCGTCTTCGGCCGCTTTATCGATGTTATAATAATAGTGAATGTACATGCGGCGTGAATCCTGGAGCGTATCGCCCTTATACGGCCGTTGCTGTGAATAATTCCAGGTGGTTCGAACCGTTCGGCAATAGAGTTCGTGGTTCTCGCTGTAATGCTCGAAGCTTCGGAATGTATCGTAGATCGCATCCAACTCTTTTCGAACAAAGACCAACGACATCTTGACGGAGACCAGAAACTTCACCCGATTCTGAAACAGGCTGTTGATGTTGTCGCGACTATAAAACCCCCGGTCCATGACCAGTTTGACCTTCGAATACCCGAGAATATCCAGTTCATGAAGCAGATAGCGGATTGTCTTGGTATCGGGGATATTACCGGCGAGTTTTCTATAGTAGAACGGGAGGTTGGACTCCTGCCCGAAGACGAGAGCCAGATTCAGTTGAGGGAGTCGATCATGCTCCTTGTTGTGGCCATACTGTACCTGCCTGAGGGCCTGTGAATAACTGGACAGGGTTGTTGTATCATAGGCCCAGAATTCCTTTTCCAGCCTTCTTTTTCCCTGCAATATGAAGAATCGTTGTTTGCTCTCCTCGGTGATGCTGGCGAACAATTCGCTGCTGCGCGGTGAGGTGAGATTGTCGCCATACGGATGTTTGTGGAGAGACCCCCACTTCTCAAAACGGTAGAGGGGCGTGCTGTCTTCAAGGATCAGATAGTATGCGATGGAGAGGATCTGCTTGTAGGTGTCAGGAAAACACTGCTTCAGATCCCGGGTGATCCTCAGTTTCTCACCGATAGCATCCAGCAGATAGGTGGCTCCGTAAAAGGAGCGGTGCACTTTCTCAGCTGATCTTGATCCGCGCTTCACGCATACCGTATCGTCGTGTGTCTTTCTGTTTCTTCCGTCGGTGGGGACGATCTCTCCTGATTCTTTATCGACCCGACCGATCAGGGTCCGCCGGGCACGAGATTGTTTCTTCTCCTTATCCCAGTACGATACAGATTGATAGGCATAGGTGATCCCGGATCGCTTATCGGTTTGATAGACAATTGCCGCCACCGTGGGTTGCTCCTCGTTATGGATCACATCTGACACATAACGATGATAAAACTTTCGCTTCGATGGAGAAGAGCTATTTGAGATTTTAAGGATGATGGAACGAGAAATTTTTGAACACGTTATGGGTTACCGAGAATGCAGGTTGTACCTCATCTTCGACAAATCTAAACTCTGCAGGGATGTCACGAGATGAAATAATCTCCAGTTCTATTGAAGTGCCGTACGGGGATCTATTCCGATATAATGAAAAATATGTTGGAAAGGTTGTTCATATGAAAGGCCAGGTATTACAAGTTTCTGAAACAGGAACAGATGATTTTGTTGTAAGATTATCTACGAAAGACTCGGGATACGGTTACTATGATGACATCGTCTGGGTTGAATTCCGGAATACAAAAGAGAGGATACTCGAAGACGATATGTTAGATGTCTATGGAGAAGTCGTAGGCATACAAAAATATACGGCAGTATTAGGAAACGAAGTTTCTATACCGGCCGTTGTTGTTAAAGTTTATAGCATCGTGGATACTGGAGAGATAGCTGTGGATCAACTATCATCTGCTACAAGCCTCTCAGTTTCAACAATGTCAAAAAATTGGGATAGTGATGCAGATGATGATGGCATAATTATCTATCCTACTATTAAAGACTCGAATGGAAACTCGATAAAATGGGCCGGTCTTGAACTCCCCGTATCTGTTAAGATTTATACAACGAATTATAATTCAAATTTCCAACAATATAAAGACAAACTTGTTTACACCGGAACAGGGACTCTTTCAAGCTGGGAAGATGGGAATATGTTCTCTGAAGGTGGAATTAAAGTTCCATATACTCAAATAAACGCTCCCTCTGGTGAAGATTATGGGTGGACTTATGTTACGGTGACTCTCCCCGATGGAAAACAGATTGAAGGTGTTGATAAGTTTACTTCGCTACGATAATTTGAAGCAGAAAAAATCTTATTTTACTCCTTATTTGCCCATTTTGATGTAATTTGAGGTGGGATAAATGCTAAAATACACATAAATATCATTATGTTATTATCCGCAGGGTGGCATTTCACAACAATACAAAAATGTAAATATTGGTATTGTATAATCTGTGGAATGCAATGTGGAGTTGATGTTTGGGGTAGAGGTATCCTTTATCGTATCATTGATGATTTTACTAAAAATTTCAATGATGATGAAGTTGAATATTCTCATTACAACGTTTGAAGGATCTATTGGGGTGGAGGCAGGTTTGCCTTCTCCTTCAATGTTATGATCAGATACTCAAACTCTAAACAGAAGCCACCCTAATAGATCAAGGGGGGTTCGATTCCCCCGCTCCACTTATTTTGATATCTTAAAATTCCAAAGGAATAGTGGTACGAGGACACCTCCTACTACGATCCCGAAAAAAAGCAGATCCGACACAAATTATTTTATTGTATTCTTTTAAATCATTAGATCCGAAGAATGACCTATAATTGCGATTTTTGGTTCATTTAGGATCTTTTCAATCAAAGGATCACGATCATCCATCTTTTGCTTAAATTCATCTTTGGAGAGGAGGATATTGTTTATCTCAATCTTAATGATATCCTGGGCTTTTTTAAGGGCATTACGAATACATTCTGGATCTGGTTCACCAATAATAAGAAGATCTAATTCTCTACTTGAATTAAAATACGTAAAAACAAAAGATCCATAAATAAACATTCCATCTATCTTTTCACTCGTCAAAAATGCGTTTTTTATAGCATTTACAACAGATAATCGCTTTAATGTGTCTTTGGCATCTTGACCGTCGTTCCATTTCTCTTTTGAATCCTCTTCTAACAATTGGATAATGGTCGGGTTTGATATTCCTTTTTTTGCAAGGGCTCGTGCAGCTCCATGGCGAAGATCGTCTCTTGATAATGCAGATTTGAGAGCACAAATTGCCTTAGGATCATCTGACATTCCCAAATAATGAACCGTGGCACCTTTCACACTTTTAGCTTTGTCAAATAACCTCTCCAAGATTGGTTCAATTATGAGTGGTTCATGAGATTGCCCTTTTTTTACCGTAAGTAATGATCTTATGGCCGCCTCTCTGACCGAACCATTGGTATCATTAAGACATTTAATCAAAGGCTCAATTTTTTTTGGATTATCTACTTCAGATAAATCATATGCTGCTCTCCTTCGAACAGCAGGATCGCGGTCCATCAATTTTTGAATTAACAATTCTACTTTTTGATTCTTCTTTAGTGGATCTGTCATGATGATTTTATCATTTACAATAGATTCATCAAAAGAATTGGACAAACATCCAGATTTCTTGAGTGCCTCATAGAAGAATAATATCATATCTTCAATTGGGGCATTTTTATCGAGTTCAGGATTACTGTACTTGTCTGGAATTGATGGATTATAGAACAAATTATGTTTTAATGTTGATTTATCCCATAGTGAGTTGAAATTAAATTGATGGGGGTGTCCCTTTAACTTAGTCCCAATATGGATATCATTTTGATAATATGCTGCTACCATGAGAGATTGAAGGATATTGTTCTTTCTTACGAAATCGAAGTGAGGTATAAGTTGTAATATTGTATCGACCGCGCATTCATAATTTCCGAATAAAAGATGCCTTTCAAGCCCGTAATAAAATATAAATACATAACCCAGAGCAACTGGCTTTGTAATATCTCTCAACCAATTTAGATAGATATACTTTTGCTGAGGACTTAAATTTTTGAATGTAGGATAATATTCTAGAGATTCTAAGGGATCTATTTTGGGGTTCATTATAATCTTATGATTACTATATATTAGGCTGGGTTCAGTTTTTGGAACTTTTAAATTGTATTTGCCATCTTTGAACCACAACAATTTGAGTATATTATTTGGTATTTTATAATTTTTAATATACTGTTCTACTATCATTTCAATAATGGGGCCTGATTCACTCTTTGATTGTAATATATTGGAGTATATTTCATCATCATAGAATAGTTTATATTCAATCAATGAATCGCGTGCAGTTTCTGAGATTATAATATTGGAATCTCTGGTTAATTGTATCAATGAATCTATTACCGGACGAATCTTTTTTTGCGCTTCTAAATAATCATCATTATCTAGTTCTTCTAAATTTTCATCATCTAGATCAAATTCAAAAAATGATGATATACTCTTTCCAATTTCCCCCAATGCTCTAATTGCACAGAGTTTTACTTTATCGTTATCAGAGTTGAGATGATGATTTATTACATCTATCGCTGGCAAACCTATTTGACCAATGGAATTTAAAGCGTTCTCTTGAAGTTCTTTTTCGCTGTATTGAATTAAAATGTCAAAAAGAAAATTAATTGTCCACTCATTTGTAACACATCCTGAATATCGTAATATCATCGCGAGTTTACTCGTTGGTAAATCCTGAATTGACTTTAATAACTCTGAATAGGCGTATTGACCCTGAGAAGAGAGAAAATAGATTAGGGCTTCATCACTGACTTCACTATATTCATCATTTAAAAATAGATGAAGTAGAATTTTGGCCGATTCGGGATCTTTAATCCTTCCAATTATTCCAATGATCGACACACGTTTCTTAGGATCAGCACTCCGGAGATGTTCTTCCAGTAATGGAATGATCCAATTTCCATATCCTGCAAGAGTACTAATAGCACTTTGTCTTACATGCTCGTTAGGGTCATTGAGGACAGAAAACAGATATGGAATGAATTCTTCATCTTGAAGAAAACTAAGTGAAAATATTCCACAGGCTCTACACTTGGGATCAGTATCATAAAGCAGTTCTTTTATTGAATCGATTGAAACATTTTTCATCTTCCCTAGCGCTCTTGCAGGGGGTAGTGCATCATAGAAATCATCCTTCTTTTTTATAATCGCTATTAATTGGGACGTCGTGCGGGGGTCATTAAACTCTGCAATTTTGTCTGCTATTTCTATCTCATCTTCTTCGGGATTAAAATCGTTAGATGAAAGTTTTTCTAGTAATTTATCAACCGATATCTTATTAAAATTCATATCTCCGCATTTAACATTGAATAATAAATTATTTTCGTATTTATCTGGTCGACTTTCCTCAGTAAGTGTTTTAGGACAGTAATTCCCATTGTGAGCGGATTCCGGTGCCTCTGGCATGGTGCGGGGCGAGCCATATCTGAACCGGCGGCGAGGGGCAAAGCGACGAAACCGCGGGCTTACCACCGCACCAGAAAAAGTCTGGAGTGAGGCTAGTGGGTGTGGTACCATTAAATCGCAGGCTCCCTCCCCTTTTTTCGCCGGGCCCCTCGACAATCGCATCTCTGATCGCAATCTCTCCAGCGGTAATGATCATAACCTCTCCGCGATTGAACATCGACCTGAACGGACCTGATAAAAGATTGGACCACTCAGTACCCGAACCGCCACTCATATGTAGTGTAGCCCAGCCACTCGATAATCACCACGATCATCTGGATGCCCCTTCTGTTTTTACCGTGATTATCTCACGCGAAGACGCGAAAAGACGCGAACGTGCCGTAACTATCCGGGATCGCCGGTATATGCATGGTCCTATGTCAAACTGCGCCTTCGTATGATCCGATGGGGTGCTGTATGCCCGTCCATAACCCCCCAAACATACTTAATTTCGCCGGGTTATAATCACTCAAAAACATACATTTATGCCAGGTTATAACCCACCAAAACTTCATGGCCGATCTCCTCGAACTCCTGGTCGCCCTCAATCCCTGGTGGAGCGGCAGGCCCTTCGACACCGGCGTCCGGCGGGACCGCTATCTCTCGACGATCAAAAAATATTGTGCGTCCGGGGAGATCGTGGTCCTCAGCGGCGTCCGGCGCTCGGGCAAGACCACCCTGCTGTACCAGATGATCGAGGATCTGATCCAGAACCGGGGCGTCGACCCGCGATCGATCCTCTTCGTCAACTGCGACGAGCCCGCCATGGTCCACCTGGATATGCCGCTGGATGCGGTGCTCGAGACCTACCGGTCGAACGTCTGGAGCGGAGAGGGGGCATGGCTCGTCTTCGACGAGGTCCAGGCGATCGCCGGGTGGGAACGCTGGATCAAGGCGACCTATGACCGCAAACAGTTCAGGCTGGTGATCTCGGGATCTTCCTCCTATCTCCTCGATTCGGAGGTCTCGACCCTGATCAGCGGGCGCTACCTGGCGGTGCCGGTCTATCCCCTCGACTTCGCCGAGTACCTCCAGTTTCGCGGGATGGAGATCGAGCCCGAGCCGGTCGCCCTCGCCGCCAGAAAATACGACATTTTGAACCTGCTCGGGCAGTACCTCAGGGAGGGTGGTTTTCCGCAGGCCGTGCAGCAGGAAGACGAGGGCGTGAAGTCTGATCAACTCAGGGCGTACTATGACAGCATCGTCTACCGCGATATCGTCCAGGTGAACGATGTGCGCAACCAGCGAGCGCTTGCCGACCTCCTCTCCTACCTCCTGGCCAACATCGCCTCGCCCTACTCCTACCGGCAGCTGGTAGAGGTGCTGGGGATCGAGGCGGCGACGATCAGGGAGTACATCCGCTATGCCGAGATGGCGAGGGTGCTCTTCGAGGTCAGGTATTTCAGTTACTCCCTGAAGGTGCAGGCGCGGAACAACAGGAAGGTCTACTGCATCGATACCGGGCTGAGGAATGCCGTTTCGTTCACGTTCTCGGCCGATGAAGGCCGGTGTGTCGAGAACCTGGTCTATCTCGAACTCCGGCGGCGGGGCTACGACCCCTATTACTGGAAAAAGAACGGAGAGGTGGATTTCGTCCTGAAAAACCCGGACAACACCCTGACCGCGATCAACGTCACCTACACCGACACCCCGCCTGAGCGGGAGATGAATGCGCTCCGGGAGTTTGCCGGGGAGTTTGGCGGCCGGACAAAGGATCTGGTGCTGATCACGAAGGATATGGTGCGGACGGACGGAGAGATCAGGTGCGTCCCGCTCTGGCGGTGGCTCCTCGGGGTGGAATGAGGGCTGCATTGAGGGGGCTGTGCCGGGTTTTGCGTGGGTGCCTCCTCCTCCCGGCGTGGGATCTTCAGCGCGGTGAAAGACTCCCTGACCTTCTCATCCGCGAAGAATAATTTCGCCTTCACCTCGCCCTCAGGTCATCGCGCCCCGGGTACCGCCGCGTCAGTTCAGGCTCGAAGATCCAGCAGACCCTCCCCCCGATGTCCCACAAGATTTTTTCCCTCTCGATCCGGTGCATGCCCTTTCACCACTTTCACCACTTTCACCCACTTTCACCCACTTTCGACGGCGTCGAAAATGTTTCTGGGCGCATTTGTGTCTCAAATCCTGATTTCATGTCATATCCATAGATTTCAAAAATCGTTTTCACCGTCCCGAAGATCACAGTCACCCGCACCCGTATCCCCTCCAGGGTCGCCCGCACTCTGTGCTTCTTCCATCTGGTGAAAAGAGGTACATAGGTACATATATTGATCATTAGATCTGTCCGTAATTTCCGATCCGCCGTCATTCCTCTATCCTCGCCTCTTTCGACAGGTGGTGAAAACCTGTCGAAAACGGTCGAAAATGGTGAAAATCAGGACCGCTGCCATCGGCGGCATCTCATCACCGGCCGTATTTCTCTCACTCCGGCGTCCGCCGGCACGTCGTGATCCCGGGGGCGATGACGACCCCCGAGAAGATGAAGATCGCCGGCAGGTCCATCCCGATGAGGTGCGCCTGCCGCCGGTGTCCCACAACCTCCCCTCCCATGTTCGCGTGGTTATACTCCATCAAAAACCCCCATGTATGCCGGGTTATAACCACGCGAAGATGCCGGATCTCGACCGCGTATACCCGGCCCGTTCCCCACAAAATCAAGAATGCCGGCCAAAAACGCCCCTCTCCACCTTTAAATTCGCGCCTCTCTCCGCCCGTTCTCCTGCCCCATCCATCCCCTCCCCGTCGCACCCCTGACAAAAATCCCGCCGCCCTCCCGCGGGGCCCCTGAGTTCCACGTGAAACGGTGCGCCTTCGCCTCCGTTCCGCCCGAAACCCCACCGATATCCAGATCTGAATCAAAGCCCGTTCTTCCCTTATTAGGGCGCTTAAAATAGAAAATTGGGCCTAAATTGGCCTTTTTCCCCCGGGGGGGTTCACCCCTCGATGACGCCCGAGAAGACCGTCTCGGCCGGCCCCCGCATCAGGGTCCGCTCGCCGCAGACGATCACCAGGGGGCCGCCGTTCGTCTCGATCGCCACCTCGGCCTCGACCAGGCCCAGGCGGTGGGCGATCGCCGCCGACGCCGTCGCCCCGGTGCCGCAGGACTCGGTCTCGCCCTCGACGCCCCGCTCGAAGGTGCGGATCCGGATCGAGGCCTGGCCGGTGACCTCGACAAAGTTCACGTTCGCTCCCCGCGGGAAGGAGGGGTGGCGGCGGACCTGCGGTGCGGCGGCAACCACGTCGATCGCCTCCACGTCCTCGACGAAGATCACCGCGTGGGGGACGCCGGTGTTCGCGGCATAGACCGTGAAGGGCCCGATCTGCTCTTTGTATTCGCCCTCTCCGATTGCCGGGATCGCCGATCTCTCATAGGCCGGGTCCACCATCTCGATCTCGGCCCAGAACTCGCCCTCCTCGTCGTATCCCATCGAGACCGGCATCGTCCCGGCCATCGTCTCGACGGTGCAGGTCTCCTGAACATACCCGGTGTCATGGGCGTACTTCGCCAGGCACCGGATCCCGTTCCCGCACATCTCGGCCTCGCTCTCGTCCTGCTGGAAGAGGCGCATCCGCACGTCGGCGGTCTCCGAAGGGAGGAGGAAGAGGACGCCGTCGCCGCCGATGCCGAACCGGCGGTCGCAGTACAGGGCGGCGAAACCGGGTTTCATCTCTTCGGGGATGACCGTTCCCGCCGTCTCGTCGATCAGGATGAAGTCGTTGCCGTTGCCGTGCAGTTTGGTGAACGGGATGTGCATACCGTATCGTATGGTAGTCGGATCATTTCTCTCTAACTGTCGGCGGTGGGGAGCGACTGTGGTTGATGAGATGCACGATGCCGGTTGTGTGTCTTCCGGGTCGCCGAAAAGAATACGTGACAGAAAAATTATTTCCTGTATGTGTCTGCAACGGTCCGGCCCGTCATCTGGCTCCTCCTCTTCCTCTCCCTGGTTGTCATCGGGACAGTGCTGCTTTCGATTTCCGGCCTGATCCCGGTGAGGGAGAACATCTATCCCGGGATCGTCCCCGGCGACGAGAGCGGTGTCCGGGATGTCACCCATCGGTTTTCTTACTGCTCACAGGACCACGCCGTCACGGTGCCCGTGGAGACGGCGGTGTACCTGGGGGCGAAGCGTTCCCCGAAAGAGGCACGGATGTATTCAAAAATGTCGCCTGAAGAGATGATGCAGGAATATTATTCTGCATTCATCTTTGACGGCTGCCAGGAGGGCCTGTATGGAGAGATCCTTGCCGATCTGAGGTCTATCCGCGATGAATCCGGGCTGGACGACGACGAATACCTCGAACTCCTTGCCGTATTCGTCCAGTCTCTCCCCTTTGAAGGGGAATTCAATGAGACGGGCGTAAAATTCCCCGTGGAGACCATCGTAGAAGGGGGTGACTGCGACGACAGGTCTGCCCTGCTCATCGGCCTCATGACCCGGGAGGGCTATGACGCCGCTCTTCTGGTCTTCGACGGTAAATTCCATACTGCCGTCGGTGTCAGGGACGGGTCCGGCGCCGGAGAGTATGGGGGATATGCCTATATCGAGACCACCGTCGTCATGCCGGTCGGCGTGAAGGCGGTGGCGCTTGCAAACGGCGACGTCCTCGACATCGAACCCCTTGTCATCCGGTTCGGCGACGGCACGAGATGTTATCATGGCAGGGGTGAAGACCCCGGTCAACGGCGAGCAGGAGAGGGACCGCAGGGTATCGTCCCGTAGGCGTATTCTCCAGACCCCTGGTCGATTCAACAGGGCCTCTTCCCCGCCGGCTCAGGGGAGATAATCGTCGACATACTCTAAGAACCGCTCCACGGTCTCCGGTGCATACGGTCCTTCCTCATAGGCCGAGGCGATCGTCATCGCATCCCTGAAGGTGGAGAGGGACATGAGAAACCCGTACGGCCAGCAGACGCAGGGGAGGAGAACAACCTCCCGGAGGTCGAGGGGCCGCCCCTCCTTTCCCGCGAGCGGGAGGGCGATCCCGGCGTCGATCACCCCGATGTTGGAGAAGACCGGGTTTTTCATGCCGCTCTCCTGGTAGCGCCCCATCATCCCGTCGAAGAACGCCTTCACCGCAGGCACGCCGCCCGCATAGATCTCCTCGTAGAACCCGATGCACCCGAGCCCAAGGCCGTTTGCCTTGCGCCGTTTCGTCGCCGCCGCCACCTGGCCGACGACATCCTCCAGCCGCCTTCCCTCACCGGCAGAGACCGCCACCTCGTAGGCGATGGAGAGGTTTGCCGGCGGCACCGGGCGGTCGAGGTAGCGGCGGAGATCGGCCGAGGTGAGCACGGACCTGGGGGCCTCCAGATCGGCGGGGTCGTCCCTGATCTCGAGCATCGCCAGGAAGAAGGCGGCAAGCACGACGTCGTTCACCGTGGCGCCGTGCATTTTGCCAAACGCCCTTGCCCGCGCCAGCCGTTCTGGTGCGAGCGTCCTGAGAGCGACCCGCGGCGCCCCCCGCCCGGTCCGCTCCACCGGGAAACGCCATCTATCGACGAAGGGCTCTTCGGCCTCGCAGGCCCCTTCGATCTCCGCCGCGGAGAAACGTGCGAGGACCTGGCCTGTGCTCCGGTCGTATAGCCCGGTGGGGGCCGGAGGAACCCCCCGGCAGGCGGCGAAGAGATCCCGCGCCAGGTCGAGGAGGCCGCGGGCGTCGCAAAAACCGTGGTGGCAGGTGACGACCACCCGGTCGCCTCCCTCCTCCCGGCAGAGGCCCACCCGCACCTGCGGCCCCCTGCGGACGTCCAGGGGGGCCGGCGGCATCGTCGCTCCGGGGGGGAGCACCTCGAAGCCCCGCTCCCGCTCCTCCTCCGGGATCTCCTTCCAGACCGGTGCGCCGCCCTCTAACGCGAACCGGCAGCCGAGATAGGGGTTTGCGGCGATCAGGCGAAGCGTCGCCGCCCGCAGGACGTCCTCATCGAGCGCCCCGTCGAAGGTGAAGACGAGGTGCATCGTCGGGTCGTAGATCTGCTCGAAATAGACGTTGAAGAGGTCGAAGGGTGGGGCCGGGTGGAGGGTCATGTCACTGATACTCTTGATCCGCCCGGATTATGGTTTTTTGCTATCTGGCGGTCGATCTGGATGCCGCCTTATCCCGGCCGTTTCAGCAGCATTGTGTGCACCGGAGAAATATTGAAATGGACATATCCCGGGAGGGTCTGATATGGGGGAAAAAGACGCGGGTTTGATCTCCGACCTTGGCTTTCGGGCCATGGCCTTCTTGATCACGCAGATCCGGGACCGTATCCACCATCCCGGTCGGTTTCTTGAGAGGATCGGGATCGAACCCGGCATGACGGTCGTCGATTACGGGTGCGGACCGGGCAGTTACGTCAGGGCGGCCTCCCGTCTTGTGGGAGAGAGGGGGCATCTCTATGCGGTGGACATCCATCCGCTCGCAATCGAATCGGTTTCCAGGATCATCGAGGCGGATGGGCTCGCAAACGTGACGCCTGTGCTTGCACAGGGCTATGACTCCGGCCTTGGCGATGGGGTCGCCGACCTCGTCTATGCCCTTGACATGTTTCATATGGTCGGGGACGCCGATGCGTTCCTGAAAGAACTCGGCCGGATCGTGAGGCCAGGCGGGATCCTTGTCATCGACGACGGCCACCAGCCGAGGAAGGCGACGAAGGAGAAGATCCTGCGGTCCGAGATCTGGACGATCGAGAAGGAGACCGACGCCTACCTGCGGTGCCGGCGACGGAGATGAATATTCAACCGGTCCGGGAAAAAGAGAAAAAAATAATCTGATATGGCCTTCAGCGATTCCCCCACCGCTCCAGGGCCCGCGCCAGTTCGCGGTG
This sequence comes from Methanofollis liminatans DSM 4140, assembly GCF_000275865.1. NCBI lineage: Archaea > Methanobacteriati > Methanobacteriota > Methanomicrobia > Methanomicrobiales > Methanomicrobiaceae > Methanofollis > Methanofollis liminatans. The sequence goes on from NZ_CM001555.1 coordinate 398,752, forward strand.
GTCCTTTGCGTACTCCTCCGCGGAGACCCCGGCCATGAAGGCGTCGGCCGCCTGCCGCATCGCCCGCGCCCCGGCCTCGGTGCCGTCAGGGTGGCCGTGGATCCCGCCGCCGGCCTGCAGCACGATGTTCGTGCCCAGGTTTTTGAGTTCGGCCGCCACCTTGCCCGGGTGCAGCCCGCCGCTCGCCACCGGGAAGGTCGGTTTGAGCCCGTAGTACGGGTCGGTGAGGGCGGCGTTGTCCCCGCGGAGTTCGGAGACGTCGTGGCTCATCTTCCCGGAGACCGTCCCGGTGTGGAGCTGGTCGCCGCCGAGCATCCGGACGATCCGGGCGAGCGGGCGCATCGCGATCCCGTGCTCCGGGTTCCTGGTGATCGCCCCGTGCATCGTCCGGTGGACGTGGACCGGGACGCTCACCGACGGCGCCTCGGCCAGGGCCTGGAGGGCGGTGAACCCGCAGGTGATCACGTCGATCATCACCATGTTCGCTCCGAGATCGATGGCGTGCTCGGCCCGCTCCACGATATCGTCGGCACGCGCCGAGATGTTCACCGCGTACAGCACTTCCTGCCCGGTCTCGCTCTTCGCCTCGTCGAGTTTCGCCATCACCGCCTGGAGGCGCTCGTCCATCGGGCAGAAGGTCTGGTCGGTCAGGGTCTCGTCGTCCTTGATCAGGTCCACCCCGCCGATCGCCGCTTTATAGGCGACCTCTGCCGTGTCTTTCGGGTTCAAGCCCACCTTCGGCTTGATGATCGTCCCGACGTGCGGCCGGTCGGTCGTCCCGATCAGTTTCCTGACGCCCTCCATCCCGAACTTCGGCCCGGTAAAGGGGACGAGTTCTTCGGGGAAGTCTACGTCGAGGAGGCGGACCGCTTCCAGGCGCCCGAGCCCGAAGAGGTTGCCCGCCACCACCGAGAGGTACTGCGGGATGTTTCCGGCCTCGAAGATCTCGGCCGGGTAGCGGAGCCGCGTGACATACCCGTTCCCCGAGGGCTCGAGAGAGAGCACCTCGCCGTCGAGGCGGCGGACATAATCGGTCGTGGTGGTGATATCGGTCCACGTCCCGGTCGTCTCCTCCTCGACGATCGCCTGCGCCGCCGCCTCCGGGGTCGTGTCGGACCGCGGGCGGAAATAATAGGTTGCAACAACGTCTTTCGTCATGATCACTCCTGTATTCTCTCGTCTATCTCAAATGCCTTGTGAAACTCCCCAATTCCCCAGCCGAGATGGTCCCTGATGATCATATAGGCCATCGCCGGCGGAATCGCCCCGATCTCGGTCACGATCAGGTCGACGTAGCGCCCCGGCGTGACGTCGAAGGCCGGGTTCCTGACCCGCACATGCGGCAGGCCCGCGGCGATCGCCGGATCGAGCACCTCGGCGGTTTCCCGCTCCTCGATCGCGATCCGCTCCCCGAGAATCGTCCTGGGGGCGAACTTGTAGGTCTCGGCGGCGACCAGCATCGGCGTCCTCGCCTCGTGGGCGGTGAGGGCGATCTGGGCGGTGCCGATCTTGTTCACCACCGCCCCGTTCACCGTGATCGCGTCCGCCCCGGTGATCACCAGGTCCACATCGTTGATATAACTCCTCACCGCCGAGTCCACGATGAAGTTCGTCGGGATCCCGGCGTCGTTTAGGGCCTGGATCGTCAGGAGCCCCTGGTTTCTCGGCCGAACTTCAGTGGCGAAGACCTCGATCGCCTTTCCCTCCCGGTGGGCGGTGAGGATGCAGGAGAGCGCCGCCTCTGAGTTGCAGTGGGTGAGGATCACGTCGCCGTCAGAGATATGGCGGGCGCCGATCTCGCCGATCCATTCAACTGCATGCCTGGACGAGAGGATGAACGAGTCCGAAGCCGCTTTTATCGCCGCCCTCCCCTCTTCGACGCCTTTCACGCCTTCGAGCGAACGCATCACCGCCTGCACGGCGTTCGGGAGAGAAACCGCCGTCGGGCGGGTGGCGACGAGGAGGTCGGCCGCCTCCTTCATGGAGCGGAGAAAGGAGGCGGTATCGGAAGTGTCCAGCCCGGCCGCATGGTCCCTGAGGGCGGCGACCGCCGACCGGGCGATCCGGCCCGCCCCCCTGATCTCCATGCTCCTGATCTGTTCTGCGGTTTCATTCAGCAACATACTTTAATGGAGTAGATGAATACCCGATCACATAAGCGTTACCTGTGTGCATCCATGACCGTCGCAGTGGTATTTGACAGTGCCGGCACGCTCCTGCGGAGCTACCGGACAGCACGGGACGTCCGCACTGGTGAGATTCTCTCAGACGTCGAGACGACCCTCCTCACCTGCCTGGACCGGGCGCGGGTGCTCATCGCCCTCAACGCCCATTCCAGGGACGTGATCGGAGCGCCGCCCGACCAGCTCCTCTCCTCGTACCTCTGTGCGCAGAATATCGGTTTCGGCGTCTCATGTCTCCGCCAGATCACGCCCCACGAAGACCTCGCACGGATCCTCTACTCCGACACAAACGCCATGGTCGGCGATCTCCAGGCCTGCATCAGGGACGTTTGGGGGACCCTGAAGGAAGAATCGCTGGTGGTGATGGACTCCGGGGCGATCCTCAACCTCACCATGCCGGGGATCGAGTTCACCGTCACCGCGGGTGGTCGCCCCTTCGAGGGGGCGAAGGAGGCGATCGCCGATCTCCACGCGATGGGGGTCGCCACCTTCATCGCCTCGGGCGACCGGGCGGCAAAACTCGAACGGATCGCCGACCACCTGGGCATCCCGCGTGACCAGGTGCACGGCATCGCCACGCCCTCGATCAAGGCGCAGATCGTCGACGACCTCAAAAAATGCTATGACGCCGTGGTGATGGTCGGGGACGGCATCAACGACCTCCAGGCCTTCAGGAAGGCGGATGTCGCCATCCTCTCAGAACAGCAGTCGAAGGAAAAGCCTCTTGAACTCTGCAAAGCGGCGGATTATATTGTCGGGAGTGTCAGGGAAGTTGTCCCCATCATCAGGGACCTCTCGGGAGACGCAATTGTCCCGATATAAAGGATAATATGATCTGACCTCTACACTACCCTTTAGGTATTAACGGAGTATATTATGACCGCGCTTATCACAGTCGAGAACCTCTGCATGGATTTTGGCGGGAAACGGGCTCTCAACAATATAAATTTTGAAGTCGCAGAAGGGGAGATCGTCGGTATCATCGGGCGGAGCGGCTCTGGAAAGACCGTTCTCCTTCACCTGATCAGAGGTGTCGACCAGCCGCCGACGAGCGGACGGGTGATCTACCACGTTGCGGCGTGCGAGGGGTGCGGCTGGGTGGACGTGCCGAGCGCAGCCGGAAAAACGTGCCCGAAGTGCGGCCAGACCCTGCAGCCGACCGACTTCGATCTCTGGGACCCCTCGAACGAGACGATGAAGCGGCGGATCATGGCGCGGACGGCGATCATGTTCCAGCGGACCTTCGCCCTCTACGGAAACGACCGGGTGATCGAGAATGTGCTGCACGCCCTCGAGGACATCAACTATCCCTCGAGCAAAGCGGTGAACCGGGCCGCCGATCTCCTCGACGAGGTCCGTCTCTCCCACCGCATGATGCATATCGCCCGCGACCTCTCGGGCGGCGAGAAACAGCGGGTGGTGCTCGCCCGCCAGCTCGCAAAGGAACCGTTCGTTCTCTTTGCCGACGAACCCACCGGCACCCTCGACCCGGGCACCGCCAACCTCGTCCACTCCATGCTCAACGAGGCCGCCAGGAATAACGATATGGGCATGATGGTCACCTCGCACTTCTCGCAGGTGATCGAGGACGTCGCCGACCGGGCGATCATGCTGAAAGACGGCGAGATCGAAGCGATAGGGTCGCCCCAGGAGGTCATCGCCCACTTTATGGAGGGGATCTCAGACGCAGAGACCTACACCAGGACCGACCTCGGGGCGAACGTCCTGATCGCCCGCGACGTGATCAAGCGCTACCTCTCGGTGGACCGCGGTATGGTGAAAGCGGTCAACGGCGTCTCCTTCGAGGTTGCGGAGAAGGAGATCTTCGGGATCATCGGGAAGAGCGGTGCGGGCAAGACCACGCTCTCGCGGATGATCTCCGGGATCATCGAACCGACGAGCGGCGAGATGAACGTCCGGATCGGCGAGGAATGGGTGGACATGACCAAGCCCGGCATCGAGTTCCGCGGCCGGGCGAAGGGATATATCGGGCTTCTGCACCAGGAATACGACCTCTTCCCCCACCGGACGGTCCTGGACAACCTCACCGATGCGATCGGGCTCGAGTTCCCGAAGGAGCTCGCGATCAGGAAGGCGGTCATCACCCTCCGCATGGCCGGTTTCACCGAGGAGAAGAGCCGGGAGATCCTGGACCGAAAACCGGGCGAACTCTCCGAGGGCGAGCGCCACCGCGTCGCCCTTGCCCAGGTGCTCATCAGGGAGCCCAGGATCGTCATCCTGGACGAGCCCACCGGCACCATGGACCCGATCACGAAGATCGACGTGAAGCACTCGATCATGCACGCCCGCGAGCAGATGGACGAGACCTTTATTGTGGTATCGCACGATATGGAGTTTGTGCGAGATATCTGCGACCGGGTCGCCCTGATGCGGGGCGGAAAGATCATCGCCCTCGGCACGTCTGCCGAGGTGCTGGCGCGTCTGACCGACGAGGAACGCGAGATCATGGGGAAACCCGGCGCGTGAAGGGGTGAAAGACGATGCACGTCCTCCTTGACGGCAGACGGGTGGAGGTTGCCGCGGGAGCGACGATCGGCGATCTCCTCCCCGGATGGGACACCACGACCGTGGTGGCGGTGATCCGCCCCGCGGCGAAACAGGCGGCGCAGACCGGGCATATCAGGCTCTCGACCACCGCGGGCGAGGTGGTGATCGAGACCACCCCCCTTTTTGCAGCCGTTTTCGGCGACGATATCGATATTTTTAATGGGGAACTCTCTCTGCGGTGGAACGACCGCTATGCCGCGGCGTTCGGGCCGTTTCCATCGGCGATCCTCCCGGACCGGACACCGCACCGCTACGGGCGCGGCGACGTGGTCCTGGGCTGCGCCGGCTACGACCCCTCGCGTTCGGTGCTGATCTTCTCCCGCTCTGATCACCGGGCCGATTTCGGGGCCGCAAAGGACGGCGGCGTCGTTGCGCGGGTCGTCTCAGGGCGCGGGGTCCTCGACCGCTGGGCCACCGGCGACGCGATCACCGGGGCCGAGCGGGTGCTCTCCTGGGCCGACCGCTCCACCTCGTTCACGACCGCCGACCCGGCGACGCCCCTTGAGGAGGGGGCCGAGATCGTCACCAGGGTCGAGATCGCCGCCGAGGGCTATGGCGAGGGGGCGGTGGACACCACGACCGCCCGGTCGGTCGAGCACCTCCTCCTCTCGATGGAGAAAGGGACGTTCGTCATCGGGCGGGCGGCCTCCACCTTCATCAGGGACGAATCGATGATCCCGATGGAAGTGCCGGCAGAACTGAAACGGCCGCGGCGGGAGGGTGCGGTCACCGTCAGGGCGACCGGCGGGTCGGTCGGCGGGATCTATATCTACCGCGAGGAGATCCCGGCCCACCCGGCCCACACCCTCGCCGGGCAGGTGGTCCACGGGTTTGAGATCGTCAAACTCGCCGACTCCGGCCAGCGCTTCTCGGTCTCGGTCGCCCCGCCGCGCTTCGACCTGGTGGGAATGCCGCTTGCAGCGGCAGAGGCCGTTGCCAGGGAGCGCGGCGTTTCCCTGGTGCTGGAAGGCGACGGGGAGGACCTGATCGTCGTCGGCCAGAAACCGGCCACGACGCTCGAGGCCCTTGCCGCGGGTGCGGTCACCCTTGCCGTTCTTCCGGCGGCGCAGGTGATCTCCATCACCCTCGACGACGAGAACGCCCCCAATACCTGCGACATCTTCAGGCGGGCGACCGGTCTGCGGACCCATATGGTCGGCTCGATGCCGGTGCTCTTCAAGTTCGAGGACGTCAGCCTCTTCCAGCCCTCGATCAAGAAGAAGATCAATATCCTGCCCGAGAACACCCCGAAGGACGTCGTCCCTGCGGGCTCGCTTGCGATGACGAACGAGTCCAGAAAGGGCGTCGGCATGGTCGGTGTTCGGGTGACCGACAACTCGGAGTTCGGGCCCACCTCCGAGCCGTTCGAGGGGACGAACCTCATCGGCCGGGTGCTCGACCTGGACAAACTGGCGGGCCTGAAAGAAGGCGGGACCGTCTATGTGCGGGAGGTGCGAAAGAATGGCTGAATATACTCCTGCCTACGTCGGCACGGTCACAAAATATGTTTTTATCGAGTCTCCTCACCTGACCCCGAAGGACCTCGCCCTCAGGGCCTACGAGATCTCGGGCGGCGTCATGATCAAGGAGACCTGTTTCGGGATGCAGGTGACCGGGAAACCCGACGAGGTCGAGACCTTGATCGCCCGGATCCGCGAGTTCGACCCGTCCCATATCTATGTGAAGGACCGGGGCTTTCCGCCCGGCGACGAGCGCCGGTGCCGGGCGAATCTCGGCGGGGCGCGGCCCGGATACCTGGGCCACGAGTTCGAGATGGGCCGGATCCGCTATATCGCGCGGGGGCTCGAAGCGGCGGCGACGGCGGTGCCGGCCGTTCCGGAGCGGGGCAGGCCTCTCGACGCCCGAAAACTAAAAGAACTGATGGAAGCAGAGGAGCCGTAAATCATGGTGAAAGTCTTTATCTATCCGGCAACGAGCCTCATCCTCTCCGATATGGTCGCCCGGTTCGGGCACGAGCCGATCGGGTCGGCCCTGGGGATCCGCGAACGTATCCAGACCCCTGGTTTTGAGAGCCCGCCCCTCCAGATCACCCCCGAAGAACCGAAGAAGGGGCTGAAATGGGCGGCGGTCGAGGTGCCCTCGGGCGTTCGCGGCCGCATGGCGATCTACGGCCCCCTCATCGAGCAGTCCGAGGCGGCGATCATCATCCGCGAGGCGGACTTCGCCTTCGGGTGCATGGGGTGCGCCCGGACCAACGAACTGATCCAGTTCAGTCTCCGCCATAGGGGCATCCCGGTCCTCGACCTTGAATATCCGTCGTCAGACGAGGAAGGCGTCGCTTTCGTCGCCGCCATCAGGGCGTTTCTCGCCGGTCTCACGAAGGAGGAGGCCGCATGACCGAAAAAGTGCGGATCGCCCAGCTCTCCTGCGGGCCCGAATACTCCGGCGTCCAGAAGGAGATCGACGAAGCCGCCGCCATGGTCGACGCCGAGATCTTCTTCCCTGACATCATGCTCGCCGACGTCCGGAAGGGCTTCGAAGAATTCGGGCTCGACGTGCGGAGCCCTGACTTAAAACTCGCCATCGCCCGGGCGAGGGCGCTCGTCGACGGGCGGATCGACGCCGACGCCGTCTTCATCGCCACCTGCTTCAGGTGCGCCGAGGCGGCGATCGTCAGGAACGAACTGCGCCGCTACATCCACGAGAACTCCGACCTTCCGGTCGTCTCCTACTCCTTCACCGAACGCACGACGGCCGGGACGCTGCTCACCAGGATGGAGGCTCTGACCACGATCGCCCGCCGCCGCGCTCTTCTCGCCCGCGAGACGCAGGAGGGGATCACGATGGGGATCGACTCGGGGTCATCGACGACGAAGGCGGTCGTGATGAAGGACAACGAGATCGTCGGCACCGGCTGGCTCCCGACGACCGAGGTGGTCAGGAGTGCGGAGGGCGTCGTCGAACTCGCCCTGCAGGAGGCCGGCCTCTCGATCGGGGATATCGAGGCGATCGGGACGACCGGATACGGCCGGTACCTGATCGGCAAACATTTCAACGCCCAGCTCGTGCAGGAAGAGTTGACCGTCAACTCGAAGGGCGCCGTCTATCTTGCCGGCGCTCAGCACGGCCCGGCGACGGTGATCGACATCGGCGGCATGGACAACAAGGCGATCTCGGTCCAGGACGGCATCCCGGGCACCTTCACGATGGGCGGGATCTGCGCCGGCGCCTCAGGGCGGTTCCTCGAGATGACTGCAAAGCGCCTGGGCATCGACATCACCGAGCTCGGCCCCATTGCGATGAAAGGGATGGGCGACCGGGTGCCGATGAACTCGTACTGCATCGTTTTCGGGACGCAGAGCCTGGTCAACGCCCTGGCCGCCGGGAGCACCCGCGAGGACGTCGCCGCCGCCGCCTGCCACTCGGTCGCCGAACAGGTCTTCGAGCAGCAGCTCCAGGAAGTGGACATCAAGGAGCCGGTGATCATGGTCGGCGGCACCTCGCTGATCCAGGGGCTGGTGTACGCCATGGGGCAACTCCTCCAGACCGAGATCGTGGTCCCGCACCACTCGCAGTACATCGGTGCGGTCGGGAGCGCCCTTCTTGCATCGGGTTTTGTCAGGGGAGAGTAGGAGATGGCTGCGCTTGAGTACTTCACGGTCGAGTGTGTCGAGGAGAAGGGCCGGGAGGTCTACGAGCAGATCGCCTCGGACGTCCTCCTTGACCTCGACCTCCTCAGGGTGGTCGAGAAACTCCATATCTTCATCGACCCCCGTGTGCCGGTCTTCGTGGCCGTCGGGACGACCCGGCGGAGCGGCGGGCTCGTGCGGATCAGGGACTTCGCCGATGTGATCGTCGAAGAGGGGCGGGCCACCCTCTCGATCGGGGACGAAACCTACCTCGCCCCGATGCTCAGCATTCTCTGGGGGCGCTACGGCAAGGATTCTATCGACCAGCCGGACCGCTTCTCGGTCGTCGTCCACCTTCCCGAAGGGGAGGACCCGCGGGAGATCGAGGAGATCGTCGTCGCCGATCCCGAAGAGGGGCTGTACCGCGACCTGATCTACGCCCTCCAGATCGTCGCCCCCGAGGGCTTCAAAGTGCGGCGGCAGTACCATGCCGGCGGGGTGTTTTACTATGTCGCAAGCGAGAACACCCTGCCCCAGGAGATCGTCGATACGCTGGTCGCCGAAAAACTCAACCTGATCGGGGTGACGCTATGATCTTTGTCCCCATCACCTACAAGGGCGGGGTCTACCGCCATGACGAGATCGTCGACCTCATCGAGGATCTCGGGGGCTATATCGTCCAGAAACACATGATCGCCCAGGATGTCGTTCTCCAGTGCCTGGTGCCGAAGGACGACGTCGAGTTGATCCGCACGATCGGTCGCCCCCTGGGCGGCGAGGTGATCGTCGCCCCGCTCGTCGGCACCGAGATCGCCGTCGTCTCGCCCTCCCTGGAGATCCATCATCTCCCGCACTCCTCCTGCGACGTGGCCGAGTACCTCAGGAGGGCCGGGGCGAAGACGAACATGGTCGGGCTGGCGCGGGGGTTCGGCAAACGCATTGCAAACCTCAATGTCGAAGAGCGGGACACGATCAACGAGCACGACCTCGTCGTCTATGTGCTCGGCAATTTTGAGGTCTGCATCGAGGAGAAGTTTCCGGCGCTCCGCCGGGGCGTCCACATCCCGATCGTGGTCACCGGCGCCCCGTCGACCGAAGCCCTCAGGCGGGTCATCGATCCCCCGGTGGAGGGGTATGTCGGGAATATGGGGCGGTGCATGCACCGGACGAAAAAGCCCGAGGAACTCGCCACCCTGGACGCGATGGTCGATGAAGTCTCCCGGGTGCTCGACGAGAAACGAGTGGAAATCGCCAAAGATCCCCTTTCGGTCTCGCCGGCGCGGTTGATGAAGGTGATCGAGGAGAAGGTGGAGGCGGTCCACATGGTCAACCACCCGACGCCGGTGACGGTCCAGATCGCCGGCCTGCGGGTGAAGATCCCGTACGAGATCTATGCCCCCGAGATCCGCGCCCTCGAGATCGAAAACGGCGTTACGGTGGGCGACGTCGCCGAAGTGCTCCCTTCAAAGATGCGCAACTACATATGGCTCAGGATAAAACCCTTCTCTGAAACCAATATCATGGTGTAATCGATGAACTTTGAAGAGAAACTCGCCACCATTCTGAAGGAGGGCACCGGCACGGTCTCGGCCCGCTGGCTCAGGGAGATCGAGGAGGAGTTCGGCCGCGCACCCCTGATCCAGACACGGATGGGGGAGCGGCCCGAGGTGCTCGTCTCCCATCTCCTCTACCGGGATGCGATTTTTGAGACGAGCCACCTCGACCCGAAATATATCGAGCTGATCAGCCTCGCGGTGGGCGCCGCCCTGAAGTGCCGCCACTGCGTGGACTACCATATGCAGGCGGCGATGGCGAAAGGGGCGACCAGGGACGAGGTCCTCGAGGTGATCCTGATCGCGGGCCTCGCCTCCAACGCCTCGGTGCTCGCCGACGCCTACCGGGTGATGGACGAGACGAAAACGGACGAGCCCTGCATCTCCTGCGATATCCAGGGGACGAACGGCGTTTCAAAGGACGATAGCGGCGCCTGATCGTCAGTATATATTTTCAATGCAATCTATATATTATTTCGAAAACCTCTATTGCCTCCCCGGCCGACCCTTCCGGGAGGGTGGCCCATGGGTATTCCTGACAACGTCCAGGCCGTATTCTTTGACTGCTACAACACCCTGATCGAGATTGGCACCGACGAGGACGACCCGCTGACCTGGCAGATGCTGAGTTCGTGGCTGTCCTATCAGGGCGTCGCGATCGGAGCGCGGGACCTGATGCACGAGTACAGGCGGACCTGCCGCGAGCAGGCCGTGAGACGGGGAGAATCATACCCCGAGATCGATGTGGAGGCGGTCTTTGTCCAGATCTGCCGGGACCATCGCCTCTGGGATCTCGATGCGCGCCGGGTCGGCCGCCGGGCTGCACGGACCTTCCGGGCGGCGTCGGTACGGAGAAAAAGGGTTTTTCCCGAGAGCCTGCGTCTGCTCGAGCACCTCAGGGGCCTGCCGCTGGGCATCGTCTCCAACGGCCAGCGGGTCTTCTCCGAGCACGAACTCCGCCACCTCGGTCTCAGGGGGTATTTCGACGTGCTCGTCTTCTCCTCAGACCTCGGGTTCAAGAAGCCCGACCCCAGGATTTTTGTGTATGCCCTGGAGAAACTCGGGGTCGATCCGGAAAACGCCCTGTTCATCGGGGACTCGTACCGAAACGACATCCTGGCCCCGCGGGCAATCGGGATGCACTCGATGTTTATCAGGGATGCCTGGGGCCTGCCTGATCGTTCGTGAGCCGGCATCATATATGCCGGCTTTTTTCTGAGAAAATTATTTATTCCGCGTCCCGAAAGAGGGTGGTGCTACGGTGCGGTCTTTCCGGAACGGTAAGACGGCACCGTTGCGAGGGGGGGTATCATGGCAGGTATCTGTCTGGGATTCGAGGTGCATCAACCGTTCCGCCTGAACCCTTCGTTCAGGCCTGAGGCGGCGAAAGGGCGGCGGGACCTGAAGAACCACTACTTCGACCCGGGGAACCGGGCGATCCTGAGAAGGGTGGCCGAACGCTGCTACGTCCCGGCCACAGGGCTGCTCATCGACGCCCTCGACGAGGGGCTGCGGTGTTCGTTCTCGCTTTCGGGCGTGCTCGTCGAGCAGCTCGAAGCGTGGTGCCCCGAGGCCCTCTCCCTCTTTGTCGAGGCGGGCTCCCACCGGAATGCCGAGGTGCTCGCCCAGACCTATTACCACAGCCTTGCCGGCTTTTTTGCCGACCGGGACGAACTCGCCGCTCAGATCGGGATGCACGCCGATCTGATGGCCGAGCTCTTCGGCCGGCGGCCCCGCGTGGCCGAGAACACCGAGTTCTCTCTCGACCCGGGCATCGCCGCCGCCATCAGGGACCTCGGCTTCTCGGCCGTCTACACCGAGGGGGCCGACCGCATCCTCCTGGGAAGGACGCCGAACGAGACCTACACCTGCGAGGGCATGCCGGTGCTCCTCCGCAACTGCCCGCTCTCAGACGACATCGCCTTCAGGTTTTCATGGAAGGGGTGGGACAAACAGCCCCTGACCGCCGGGAAGTACGCCGCCTGGATCGCCGGATCGCCTGGCCGGTGCGCCCACGTCTTCGTGGACTTCGAGACCTTCGGCGAGCACCAGCCCGCGGGGAGCGGGATCTTCGGCTTTCTCTCAGCCCTGCCCGCCGCTCTCGACAGGGCCGGGGTTGCGTGTGTTCTTCCCTCGGAAGCGGCGGCGCACCCGCCGGCAGGAAGGATCGAGATCCCTGATCCGGTCTCATGGGCCGACCTGGAAAAGGACACCTCGGCATGGCTCGGCAACCACCTCCAGAGGAGCGCCTTTTTCGCCCTCGAGCACTCGCCGGCCCGCACGATGCGCCCGGAACTCTGGCGGTACCTCGGCACGAGCGACCACTTCTATTATCTTGCCTCGAAGGACGGGTCCTGCGGCGAGGTCCACCGGCACTTTTGCCCGAACGGCAGGTTCGAGTCCTACGAGGCCTTCATGCAGGTCCTCTCCCACCTCGAACGGCGCTGCCTCCCGAGAGCGAAACACTCCCTCGTCTCGCTCCCGGCGGACCGGGCCTTCCACTTCTCCTTCCCGGACGGCACCTATGCCGGGTGGTCGGCCCACAGCCTCCGCGAGTTCGAGGAGGCGCTCGATCAGGCGCCTGCGGCCGCGGTGGACCGCCACCTTGCCCGCGGCGACTTCGCACGCTGGATCGAGGGATCGTTTGGCGAACGCCGGCTTGCCCGGGAGGTCGCGGCCTGCGAGACGGTCGATGCGGTGAAGAAGGCGGTGCGGGAACGGAGGTGCAGGCTGTGCGCCCGCTGAAGATCGCCTTCTTCTGCTGGGAGTCGCTCCATGCGGTGCGGGTCGGCGGCCTTGCCCCGGCCGCCACCTGTCTTGCCGAGGCCCTCGCCCGCCGCGGCCACGAGATCCACTTCTTCACCCGCGGCCCGGGCCCTGACGAGAGAAACGGCGTGCGCTATCACTACTGCAGCCCGCAGGGAGGAAACATCGTCGATTACTGCCGTGACCTCTCTCTCCAGGCCGCCGCCCTCTTCAGGGGGGAGGACTCGCCGCCCTTCGATATCCTGCACTTTCACGACTGGCACTTTGTGGAGGCGCTCCACCTCTTCCGGGACCGAAAGACAGTGCTCTCCTTTCACTCGACCGAATACGGCCGGAACGGCAACCAGAGAGGGGGATGGTGGGAGTTCGGCGAGATCTCCGGGAAAGAGTGGTATGGCGCCTATATTGCAAAGCGGGTCGCGGCGGTCTCCCGCACCCTCAGGCAGGAGGTGATGGGTCTCTACAATGTCCCTGACTGGAAGATCGACGCCGTCCCGAACGGTATCGATCCCGACCGCTATTATATGCCGGTCGATGCCGGGGCGGTGAAAGAGGAGTACGGCGTCCACCCGTACGCCCCGCTCGTCTTCTTCGGCGGGCGTCTCGCCTACCAGAAAGGTCCCGACCTCCTCCTCAGGGCGGTGCCCGCCGTCCTGAAAAATCGCTGGGACGCTCACTTTCTCTTTGCCGGGGAGGGGGACATGCACGGCGTGCTCTCCCGCCGCGCCGGGGGGATGCCGGTGCGCCTTCTCGGCTATCTCGACGAGCCCGCCTATATCAGGCTCATGAACGCCGCCGATATCGTCGCCATCCCGAGCAGGAACGAACCTTTCGGGCTGGTCCTCACCGAGGCGTGGAGCGCCGGCCGCTGCGTTGTCGCTTCAGACGTCGGCGGCCTCTCCGAGAACATCGACCAGTTTGTCAACGGCGTGAAGGTGCAGCCGTCCGCGAAAGGGATCGCCGACGGGATCAACGCGGTCATCGGCGATCACGGGCTCTGCTGCGCCCTCGGCAGGCGCGGCCGGGAGAAGGTGGAGCGCGAGTTCCGCTGGGAGGCGGTCGCCGGCGCGATGGAGCGCCTCTATGAACAGGTGCTCTGATGCGGATCGCCTATTTTCTCGATGAGTTCCCGCCGTTTTTCAGGGGGGGGCTCGGCACCTATGCCCTGGAGGTTGCGCCGCGGCTCGCGGCGGCAGGTCACGCCCTGAGCGTCTACGCCTGGTTGAGCGAGGGCACGGCGGCCGAAGAGATCGGGGGGGCGATCACGGTCAGGAGACCGGCGATCCCTGACCCGCGCCCCCTCCTCCCGATCCTCCTCCCGCAGGAGGTGGCGGGCTGGCCGCCTGACTCGCAGCGGTTCTTTGCCGAATACCAGTTCTTCTCGATCCTCTCCGCCGGCGACCTCCTCGAGCGGGGCATGGGTCACGACCTCGCCGTCGCCCACGACTGGCTCGCGGCCCCGGCCGGCATGCTCGCCGCGGCGAGTCTGAATATCCCGTTTGTGCTTCACGTCCACTCCACCGAGGCCGGGCGGTCGGCTGGCGGGGGGTCGCCGACGATCAGGGCGTTAGAGGCGCGGGCTGCGGAGCGTGCGGATGTCGTCGTCACCGTGAGCCGGGCGATGCAGGACGAACTCGTCTCCCTGGGCGTTCCCCGGGAAAAGATCCGGGTGGTCTACAACGGGGTCGACCCGGCGAAGTACGATCCCGGCCGCGTTTTGGAGGCTGACGTCAGGGCGTTCCGGGAGCGCCTGGGCCTGGGCGACGACCCGGTGATCCTTTTTGTCGGGAGGCTGACCAGGGTGAAGGGCGCCGACACCCTGGTCAGGGCCTTCCAGTACGTCCTCCAGGACGTCCCGGAGGCGCGCCTCGTCGTGATCGGGGTCGGCGAGACAGAGGACGAGGTGCGCCACCTCGCGGAGATGAAAGGGGGGGGGAGAGTTCACCTGCTCTTCTCGGTGCTCCCTGAGGAGGAGCGGATAATCGCCTATGCTGCCGCCGACCTCTGCGTCTTTCCCTCGAACTACGAGCCCTTCGGCATCGTCTGCACCGAAGCGATGGCGATGGCGAAACCGGTCGTCGTCGGGGCGCAGGGCACCTCGGGGATGCGCGAGCAGGTCGTCCCCTCGGGGCCGGGGATCTGCGGTTTTCATATCGACCCGTACGATCCCCGGGACATCGCCATCTATATCTCCCTGATCCTGCGGGACGCCGCTCTCAGGGAGACGATGGGCAGGAACGGGAGGGCGCGGGTGCTCGCACTGTTCACCTGGGAAGGCGCCGTCGAGGCGACGCTGGCGGCGTACGAGGAGGCGTGCCAACGGAGGGGCGGATGATCGCTTTCGGGCCCGAAGTGCGGGACCGGAGGTTCGCACGGCGAAAAGAGTTCCTGCTCGTCTGCAACGGGGCGTGGTCCTCCTCCTCCCTTGCCGGGAACACCCGGAAATATCACGGTCTGCTGGTGGCCGGGGGCCGCGTCCTCCTCGCCTCGCTGGACGAGCACCTCAACGGCGAGCCCCTCACCCCGGCGGCCTACGCCGGCGGGACCGACGAGCGCGGTCTCGCCCGCCTGTACGGCGTTTGCCTGGATCCCGATCCCGTGTTTTCCTATGCGGCAGGCGGCGCCTCCCTCAGAAAACGCATCTCGTTCGACGGCGCCCTCACGGTCAGGTACGATCTCGCCGGGCCTGGCGAGGTGCGGGTCGTCCCGCTCGTCGCCGACCGGGGGATCCACGAGACCAGAACGGCGTACGACCTCACGGCGACGCCTATCCCCGGCGGGGTTCGGATCGGGCCGCTCACCCTGCGGTCGGAGGAGATGGCCTTCACCCCGGCGCCCTGCCTCTACCGCGACCTCCTCTACGAGGAGGACAGGGAGCGGGGGTATGCGCACCAGGAACACCTCTACGCGCCGGGCGCGTTCACCGCCGCCGGCGAGGACTGCACCTTCACCCTCACCGCCGAGGCCGCCGGCGTGCCCCGCTCTGCCGCACGGCCCGGTCGGGGAGACTGGCTCGAACAGGCCGCGGATTCGTTTCTCTGCGGCGACGAGATCCTGGCCGGCTATCACTGGTTTGCCGAAGGCTGGGGGCGGGACACCTTCGTATCGCTCCCCGGCCTCCTCCTCTCGCGGGGGAGCTATGCAGAGGCCCGCCGGGTCTTTGCCCGCTATGCCGGAAGGTTGAAGGGCGGCCTCATCCCGAACCGGATGCCCGACGACTACGCCTCAAGCGACGCCCCGCTCTGGTTTCTCCATGCCCTCGAACGCTACCGCGCCTGCTCCCGTGACGACCGGTTTGTGGCGTCCATGAGGCCGCATATCGAGGCGATCCTCCGGGAGTATCCCGAAAGCGCCGTGGCGCATCTCGACGGCGGTCTCATCGCCGTTGCGCCGCGGAGCACCTGGATGGACACGCCCCATACCCCGCGGGCCGGAAAACCGGTGGAGGTGAACGCCCTCTGGATCGCCGCCCTCAAGTTCGCCGAATCCCTCGGGATCGAGGGGCCGGTGCCGGCGTATACGGCAGAGAACGCCTTCGCCCGGTTCTGGAACCAGGATAGGGGTTGTTTCTTCGACCTCCTCGACCCGGCCGATCCTGCAGTCCGCCCGAACCAGGCGATCGCCCTCGCCCTCGGGCTCGCGCCGCCCGAAGAGGGGCGCCGTGCCCTCGGCGTGATCCGGGAGGAACTGCTCACGCCCTTCGGGCTGCGCACCCTCTCGCCGCGCGAGCGCGGCTATGCCGGCCGGTTCGCAGGCGACGCCACCTACCACAACGGCACGGTCTGGCCGTGGCTCCTCCCCTTTTACATCGACGCCCTGCGCATCTACGCACCGGGCGCCGACCCCGCCGTCCTGCTCGCCCCGCTCTTTGCCCACCTTGCCGACGCCGGCCTCGGCACCGTCTCGGAGTGCTTCGACGGCGACCCGCCGCACCGCCCCCGCGGCTGCATCTCCCAGGCCTGGAGCGTCGCCGGGGTGTTGCGGGGATACCGCGGCCCGCCCTCGGGGGGTGACGCCGGTGCGGCATGAACGGCATCTCGCCACCCTGCACCAGGGCGATCCGTTCAGGGACTGGCTCGTCTCGGTGCTCGACGGCCGCCTGCCCGACCCCTCGGCCCCGGCCGAGGTCTCCCTGATCAGGCCGGCCTCGCACACCGTCTGCCGCTACCGCTTTGCCGGCGGACCGGCGGTGGTCGCAAAGTTCTTCGCCGAACCGACCGGAGCGAACCACTGCTACGACCCGGAGAAGGCGATGAAGTCCGAGTTCCGTCTGCTCAGGCGGGCGGGAAAGGTGGTCCGGGTCGCCGAACCCCTTGCGATGAGGCGGGAGTTCAACTGCGTCCTGGTGACCGCCTTCGTGCCGGGCACGCCGCTCTCCGCCTGTCTGGGGGACGATCCTGCCCTCTACGGTCGCCTGACCGGCGTCGCCACCCTGCTCAGGCGGCTCCACGACCTGGAGTCGTCCCGGTACCGCAAGGAGCGGGAGTTCTCGAACGTCCATGACGTCCTCGACCAGAACCGCCTCTCCGGGGAGGAGCGGGAGTACTTCAACCGCCTGCTCGGGGAATGGTGGCATTCGGGCGCCCTTGACCGCGACCGCGGCTGCATGATCCACCGGGACGCCACGCCGGCAAACTATCTCTTCACAAACGACGGCGTCGTGGCGATCGATTTTGAATCCGCATGGACCGATGCCCACCCGGCCCACGACCCCGGGATCTTCTGCGCCGAGATGAAATTCGCCTTTCGTCGTCGCTGCGGCAACCCCGACGCCGCCGAGCCCTATATCGGCCACTTCCTCTGGAACTATGCCCGTTCCCCTGAGGAGTTTGCGTACATCACCGGGTGCGTCCCGTTTTACATGGGGCTCGGCTATCTCAGGATGGCGCGCCTGGCGCCCCCGCGGGAGGAACGAAACTGGCTTTTACAGGAGGCGATGCTCTGTCTGAGGCGCCGGTAGACTTCTCACGGGTGCAGGGGATCTTCTTCGACTGCTACGACACCCTGCTCGATATCAGCATCGACGAGCGGAGTCCCGGGCCGTACCGGACGCTCAGCTCCTGGCTTGCCTATCAGGGGGTCAGTATCACGCCCGAAGACCTGCAGGCGGCATACCGAAAACGGATCAGGGACGAGATGCAGGTGAGGGGCGGAGCGCACCCCGAGGTGCGGGTCGAGGAGGTCTTCGCCGGGATATGCCGGGACCATGCGGTCTGGCCCATTGATTTCACGGCGCTTGGCGTCCTGCTCGCCCGCTCCTTCAGGGCGGCGACCGTCAGGCGTATCTGCGCATTTCCCAGCAGTCGCCGCCTGATCGCCGCCCTCAGCGCATACCCCCTCGGGGTCGTCTCCAACGGCCAGCGGGTCTTCTCAGAGATCGAATTGCGGATGTTCGGCTTCTACCCGTTCTTCCAGACGGTCGTCTTCTCCTCTGACGTGGGGTGCAAAAAACCCGACGAGGCGATCTTTCGTGTGGCGCTCGAACGGATGCATCTCGAGCCCGAGCATGTTCTCTTCATCGGCGACTCGCAGAGCAACGATATCATCCCGTCGCGCCGTCTCGGGATGCAGGCCCTGCACATCAACGAGGCGTGGGCCCTCTTTTCGGTCTGAAAAAAAGTTGTTTCAGGCCCGGGTCTTCTCTCCCCGCAGGGAGATCCCGGTGATGATGGAGATGATCCCGTAGGCGATCGCAAACACGCCGAGGTACAGGGCGACGAACACCAGGCCGCCGAAGATCGGGAATGCCATGAAGATGCCGCCGATGACGACGGAGAGCGCCCCGGAGATCCCGAGGAGCAGGCGGTTCCCGGTTCCCTCCACGGAAAAGATCGCAAGGGCGATGTCAGAGAGGCCGATGACGATCGAGAGGGCCGCAAGGAGGGTGACCAGGGCGGCCGCCATGAGCCAGGGCCAGACGATCGCCGCAATGCCGAGGATGGCCGAGAGGACACCGAGGAGCATGGCGAGGGTCGTGCTCGTCCTGCCGACCGGCTGCGTCGATCCGAAGACGACGAGCATGACGCCGTAGATGAGCGCCATCGCCCCGAAGAGGTACATCAGGATCTCGAGGGTGAGCCCGGTCCAGAGGAGGACGACGATACCGACGAGGAGGGCGGCGATGCCGCGCACGACAAAGGGCCCCCATTCGCGGCTGCTTCTCATCTCAATGATGATTTCTGTCTCTTCCATGCACTCAAAGAACGAAAAGACGTTATTTATCTCTTCCGAAATGCGTGTTATTCACGTCCGCCTCGTTATTCCGGATCCTGTGCGCAACGACCGCCGCTAAAAAGACCGCAAAGATGCCGGTGAGAAAGATGCCGTCGAATACTCCGGCCCCCCCGATGGAGAGGACGGCTGCTTTTCCCCCGGCGATATGGGCGACCGTTCCCGGCGTGAGGAGATGGAAGATGTCCGCGCCGAGCAGGGTGCCCATCGTCCCGCCGATGTATGCGGTGCCCGCGGCGGCGATCCCGGCCCTGGTGAAGAGGATGCCGGCGAACGCCCCTGCGAGCGGGGCGATATAAAAGGGCATCAGGATGCCTGCTCCTGGCGTCGGCACCGAGAAGTAATACGAGATCGCCGCCACCAGCAGGACCGAGAGGAGGGCCGGCCCTTTTTCGACCCGGTCCCTGGCGAGGAGTTCGGCCGAGATCAGGAGTGGGATCAGGCACCCGCCGGCGTTCACGGCGAGGGTGACGCCGTCGATCGTCATGAACGGGATGTCGATCAAACTCCCGGCAAGCGCTCCCAGGGTCATCAGGAGGGCCGCCCACGCCTTCAATCCCGCGAGTTCGAACGCCTCTTCGCTGACGACGATGTAGAGGTAGAGGAGGAGGACCGGGACCATCAGGAGCCCGAGCACCAGGATCATATCAGTTGAGAAGAAGGGTATGAAGGCGATCGCCGGGAACGACGCAGGGGTCATCACGCTATTGTATCGCGGCCACGGGATAAACATACCTCCGGGTGCCGACACCGTTTTCACCTCTCCCTGCCGACCTCCCTCCCATGCGTGGAGCGTGGGCATGTGCCGCCCTCGCCGCTCTCGTCGTTGCGGCGCTGAGCGGTGGGTGCACCGGCGGCGAAGAGCCGACGACAGTACGGGACCTCTCTGTCGAGGAGGCGCACGCCCTGATCGAGGAGCGGGGAGACGACCCTTCGTTTGTGATCCTGGACGTGCGCACGCGTGATGAGTATGTGGCCGGGCATATCGAGGGCGCCATCAATCTCGACTATTATGACCGGTCGTTTGCCGCCGCGGTCGGGGCACTCGACCCCGGCGACACCTATCTGGTTTATTGCCGGAGCGGGGTCAGGAGTGCGGCCGCCATTGACATCATGGTGAAAAAGGGTTTTTCAGATCTCTACAACCTTGAGGGCGGGACCGTTGCATGGACGGCGGCGGGCTACCCCCTGGCCTGATCCCCTTCTCTCAGATTTCCCCCGGGGTGAGGGTGGTCGTCGAGGTGTGCACGGTCCTCCCCCAGCGGTCATAGATGGCGATGCTGACCGTCACCGGGACGCCGGGCTCGGCGGCCGCCGCCGGGAGTTCGATCGGCCGTTCTGCCGAGATGTTCGTGTAGTGCCTGCCGGCGACGGCATCCGCTGTCGTACCGCCCCTTCTCATCTCGAAGGTGACCGTGTAATCAGACGGTTCGGTGCTGTTCGGATAGTACCTGACGAGGAGTTCATCAGGATCGCCGCCGGTGTGGACCACCTCGCCCCTGAAGGTGACTGCAGGCGGGAGATTGCCGTCGGGCGTGGCGGTGCAGCAGGCGGCGATGCCGGCGGCGCCGACGAGAGAGAGGCAGAGGAGTGCCAGGACCTGTGCGTTCATCCTGTTCTGTCAGGGTGCGGAGGTTGCATAAAGGTATCTCCTTTCCTCACTTCTCGGCCCAGTAGTCCCTTTCCTTGTGGGAGATGTCCCGCGCCACCTCCATCAGGTCGGACGGGAACGGGTTGAAGAATGTCTGGTTCGCAAGGTAATCGTTCCCGAACCTGACGATCCACGAGCGGAAGACGGCGAGGTTCGGGCAGACGGTCGAGCGGTCCTCGCGGTAGCGGTGGAGGCTTTCGAGGAAGAACGCCTTTTCTTCGTGCGAGAGGCTGTCCTTGAAATAGCCGAGGGCGTGCATCAGGACGTTGATCGTGGCGGTGTAGGTCGGCGCCCGTGAAAGCGCCCTGGAGAAGTGCGCTCCGTAGGCGTCCGCGACCTCGTTGAAGCCGCGTTTTTCATGGTTTGCAACGATCCTGCTGAGCTCCTGCAGTTCTTTCTGGCTGTAGGCCATCAGGAGAAACTTGTTTCTCTGATGAAACGCTGTGAGTTCGCGCATCTCTCCAGATCCTCTGGCCTTTCGGAACGAGGCACCGGCGAAGATGCGGGTGAGGAAGTGCTCCTTGATCCGCCTGTTCCTCAGGCGCCCCTCGTCCTCGACCGGGAGATAGGGGAAGCGTTCCATCAGCCTGGCCGCAAAGATCCCGGCCTCCTTTCTGGCGGTATCCGGCGACTCCAACCCCCGGTAGACCTTCACGTCTTTTATCCCGCAGGACGGCGAGCGCGATTTTAAGATGAAGCCGTCGAGATCCCCGGCGGCGTCGAGGGTGCTGTCCGCGAAGGCGATCATGCGATCGGTGACGTCGAGGTTGGTCTCGTGCTGGATCAGCCGCGTCGAACCGTTGATGTCCACGAGCCTGACCGGTTCGCGCGGCACGCCCAGGCCGATCTCCATCTCGGCGCAGACCGGGATGAAATCTGCATACTCCTTCAGGGCGTTGACCGTGTTGCTCGTGATCCGGTCACCGTTCCAGCGGCAGTGATCGAATTCGATGCACCTGCTCGAGAGGATCCGCAGCCGTTCAAAGGTGTTCATGGTGCTCAGGAGCAGGGATGTGTTGACCGGCAATAGATGTTTCCCCGCGGGTCTGACCGCCAGATTTATCAGGGCTGCCTCTCTCTTCCTGAGCATGAGGGGGATCGGCCTTTCCCAGCAGACCGGGACACTCTGTGCCCTGCTCAGGCTGTGCCGCCTCCCGTTTATCCTCGGGGGGCTGCTGCTCTTTCTCCTGGGCGCATATACCGCAGGCGATCCCTTCGCAGTGCCGGACCGTCTTCTCCTCTGCTACCTCGTCCTTGCCGCCGGGCAGGTCTCGGTCAGCCTGAGCAACGACTACTTCGACCGGCAGGCCGACCGCCCGGGGATGCGCACGCGCATATCGGGCGGGAGCGGCGTCCTCATCTCGCGGCCCGATCTCGCCGGGGCGGCCCGTTCGCTCGCCCTCGTACTCATCGGGATCTCCCTCGCTCTTGCCCTTCTCTGTGCGATCTTCTACCCGCTGCCCCCCTATTTCCTCCCCTTCGTCCTCGCCGGGAACCTCGTCGGCTGGTACTATACTGCCCCGCCCCTCTCCCTCGCATACCGCGGTCTCGGCGAGGCGGCGACCATGCTCACCTTCGGTTTTTTCATGCCGGGTACCGGTTATCTTGCGGCCGGCGGGCTGTTTGACCTCTCTTTCGCCCTCTTCATCCTCCCGCTTCTCTTCGCCGGGCTTTTTTTCATCCTGAGCGTGGAGATGCCTGACCGCGAGGGCGATCATGCTGCCGGAAAAGAGAATTTTGTCGTGAGATCTGGCAGAAGAAATGCGTTTATAGCGATGTTTCTCGCCGCCGCCGCCATATCCCTTCTCCTCCCGGCGGCCTGGAGCGCTCCCCCGCAGGTGCTGGCGGCCTCGTTACTGCCGGTGTTCGCCGGGGCCATCCCTCTGCTTCACCCCCCCGTCGACCGGCGAGAGATCATCTGTGCCGCAGAACTGAACCTCGCCGCTCTCATCGCCTTTATCCTGGTCGCATGCCTCGCTGCTGCAGGCGTATTTGCCTGAGCACCTATTTCCCTTTGCGGAAGTATTTGAGGAGACGGATATCGCGCCGCTGGTACATCGCCTGCGGGAATGTCCCTTCGGCCGCATGGCGGACGTCTTCCACCGAGTAAAACGCCTTCGGGGAGATCTCGTGCACCTTCCTGACCACGTCAGGGACATTTTTCCGCCGCACGACGGTGAAGATCACCTTGCCGGGGCCGGCCATGCCCTGGGCGTCCATGACGGTCACGCCATAGCCTGAACTCCTGAGCGTCCCTATGAGCGATGTGGCGTCCCGCTGGGTGATGATCCGCACGACGGCCAGGCCCATGGCGATCTTCTCCTCGACCAGGATCCCGATGTAGTTGCCGGCCGCAAAACCGGAGGCGTAGGCGACATAATTGACATAGTTTGTGACGTTCGAGAAGATCTGGCCGATTGCAAGGAGCCAGATCAGGATCTCGAAGAAGCCGAGCGCCGGGGCGGCATATTTCATCCCCCTGTTCACCAGGATGATCCGCATCGTCCCGAGGGTCACATCGGCGATCCTCGCGAAGAAGATGAAGAGGGGGAGGAGCACGCTTGAAAAGACCCAGGCATCCATCGCTCTTTCCTCACTCGGGCGGGGCGCATGCGATGGCGGCGACGGCGAGAACGATCGCCCCGGTCTCGACGGCGGCCTCGGGCCGGGGGGCAAACCGGGAGGAGTGGAGGTATGCCCCGCCGTCGCCCGCCTCTTTAGTTCCGATCCTGAAGTAGGCGAGCGGTATGCCCTCCTCTCCGAAGACCGCAAAGTCCTCGCTCCCTGAGAGGGGCGGGATCTCGACCGTGCTCTCCGCTCCCAGGCATGCCCTGATCGCCGCGGCGCACCCTTCGGTCAGGGCGGTGTCGGTGTAGAGGGGCGGTGCCGATTCGCCGATCACGCTGATCGTGGGCATCAGGGCCGGAGGGATCCCGGCGGCGACGGCGGTCCCCTCGGCGATCCGCCGTATGGCGGCGAGGCCCTGTTCCTGGACGGTCCGGGTGTGGTAGCGCATGCTCATCTTCAGCACGACCTCGTCCGGGATGGCGTTGTGTTTTCTCCCGCCGTGGATCGCCCCGGTCGAGAGGATGAAAAACTCGTTCGGATCGATCTCGCGGCTCCTGATCGCCTGCAGGGCGAGCACGGTCTGGGCGGCCAGGAGGATCGGGTCGCGGGCCCGGTCCGGGTGGGCGGCATGCCCGCCGATACCCCTGACGACGAGGTCGATCGACTCTCCGCCTGCCGAGAGGATGCCGCCCCTGCTCCCGACCGTCCCGACCGGGAGGTCAGGGCCGACGTGGACGGCGACGGCGCAGTCGGGTCGCGGGAACCGGGAGAAGAGGCCGTCGGCGATCATCAGGCGCGCCCCGGCCGCGATCTCCTCTGCCGGCTGGCCGACGAAGAGCACCGTCCCGCGCCAGCGCTCTTTTGTGGCGGCGAGGAGGCGGGCGGCCCCGACGAGGGCGGTCATGTGGACGTCGTGGCCGCAGGCGTGCATGACGCCCGGGCGCTGGCTTGCGTACGGGAGGCCGGTCTCCTCGGCGACCGGGAGGGCGTCCATGTCGGCCCTGAGCATCACCACCGGGCCGGCGCCGTTTTCGAGCACGCCGACGATGCCGTGGCCGCCGATCCCGCCGGTCACCCTGCACCCTGCGGCAGAAAGGGCGGCAGCGAGCCTCCCGGCCGTTTCAGCCTCTTCGCCCGAGATCTCGGGGTGGGCGTGGAGGTCTCTGTACAGGGCGAGCAGCGAGGGGAGGTCTGCCCTGATCAGTTCGCGGATCCTTTCGGGTAGCACAGTACTCCGGTGGACGGGGAATGGTTTATGAGTATCTGTGGCGACACCGATCCGATGGCAGACAACGGCGTGATGATCGGCGGCGTCCCCCTGGAGAACGTTCTCATCTTCATCCTCCTCTTTTTTGTATTCATCTTTGCCGGAAACCTCTGCTATGCCCTGGTCAGGCGAGCCCTGGACCCCGTACTCCCGCGCGGAAGCGCCAGGTTTTCCGCTGCCCTGGTCCAGTATGCCGTCATTTTCGCCGGGATCTATTTCAGCGCCCTCGTCATCCTCGATTTTGATCTGACGGCCTTCTCGGCAAGCCTGGGGATCCTCAGCATCGTCGTCGCCTTTTCCTCGGCCCAGATCATTCAGAACGTCCTGGCCGGGCTGCTCATTGCCGTGAACCGTCCGATCGGGCTCGAAGAGTGGATCGCCGTCGGCGGGGCGCCTGAGACCGGCATCGTCAGGGTCAAGGACATCGCCCTGACAACGACGACCCTGCGCGGCCAGAACGGGAGGCTGGTGACGATGCCGAATTCCGCCCTGCTCAACACGAAGATCGTCAACTACACACGCTCAGGGTTCATCAGGGTGCGCCTTGCCCTCGTTGTGCCGCGCACCATTCCGGTGGAGCGTGCGAGGGGTCTGGTGCTCGCCGCCGCAGACCGCGAGCCCGAGATCCTCCCGAATGTCTGGGGAGAGGAGAAAAGCCTCTTCGATTCCCTGCTCCAGCTCCCCTCGATGCGCCGGCTGTATGCGGAAACGGTCGATCTCTCGCTTCTCAGCCCGAAGGTGCTGGTCTCGGGCGCCGGCCCCGACACCCTGACCCTGAGCATCGGGTTCTGGATCCAGCGGATCGATCACCGGGACGAGATCGTCTCCTCGTTTCTCCTTGCGATCCTCTCCGCCCTCGAGGAGGATGGGATCACCGGGGTGCAGATCCGTGAAGATACATCGGCATAGGTATGCCCGGGATCCCGTTTTCGTCGGTCACTGCCCGGTCACGCACGCCTGTATGCGGCAGAAGGCCTCCTTCACCTGCGCCTCGTCACCGCTCCTGAGGGCGGACCTGAGGTCGGCGACGTCATAACCGCGGTCTTCAAGACCGGCGATCTGCCGCAGGACGCTGGCCGCGTTCCGGCGCATCCCCTCGCCGTGATCGGCCTCCCTGTTCTCCTCCACATACCGGACGATATGCTGCTCTCTGATCTCATCAGGTGCCGGCGTTTCGTCTCCCGGGGTCGTGATGCCGTCCACGACGATATCAGCCGGATGTGGGGTCGTATTCGTTGCTGCGAGACTGTCCTCATACGGCCGTGCGTCGTCGGCGGCGGCCGGGGACACCGTCAGCAGCAGGATACAGAACAGGGCGAGGGCAGCCTGAACGCTCCCCCGAAACCTCGTCCCCCACGCGGGCCGGGATGAGGCGTCTCTCTGTTTTTTTCTCCGCAGTTCTGACATGCTATAGCGTTTTTCCCGGTCATATGAACTTTTATCGAACCGATCGGTTCATTCCGGGAACCGGGCGCGGGGATCGTGCCTCCCCCGCCTCACTTCTTTTGCCAGCGTATCATCGCCTGCCGCCGCCGTTTCCGGTGGAGATACCCCCCGGCGCCGTCGGGCTCGAGCATTGCGGCGAAATGTTCGGCGACCGTCCCGAGGCTCTCTTCGGGGGCCTCGTGGAGCGTCGCCCACTCCTCTGCGGCCTCTTCGGGCGAGGCGTACCGGTTTGTCAGCACGGCCTCGTAGACCGTCACGTCGGCGTAGATCTCCCTGTCGTGGAGGATGTTTATGATGTAGGAGTAGTCCGGGTAGCCCACGTCCTCCCCCTCGCCGCCGAACACCGCCTGCCTGAGGGCGATCTCCGCCGGCGTGCGCCACTCTCCCGCGTGCCAGAAGAGGCAGACAGAGCGGCTGGCGGCGGCGTCGATCTTCTCCAGCGCCGCCCCGAGGTCGTAAAAGCCCAGGGAGTATGCGGCGACCACGACGTCGTGCTCCTCGACGTTCTCTCCGATCGCTGCATCCTCCCACCGCATCCTGATGCACGAGTAGTTCGTGAGCCCTTTTGCCGCCATGCCGGCCGCGAGCTTCTCAAGCATCCGCTC
Source organism: Methanofollis liminatans DSM 4140 (assembly GCF_000275865.1). Lineage (NCBI taxonomy): Archaea > Methanobacteriati > Methanobacteriota > Methanomicrobia > Methanomicrobiales > Methanomicrobiaceae > Methanofollis > Methanofollis liminatans. Next base: position 425,180 of record NZ_CM001555.1, read on the forward strand.
AGACGGGTCGAGGGCGGTCACGTGGGCGGCGACCTGTGCCATCGGGACGGCGAGGCGACCGGTTCCCGCACCCATATCGAGCACCCGGTCGCCCGGGAGGAGGGCCATCATCCCGACCTCCTGCGCCGCGATCGCCGCCTCGTCGTTCACCGCCCGTTCATAGGCGGCCGCTTTTTTGTCCCAGGCGCTGCCGGGGTCCAGATCTTTCTTTTTTCTGAGGGGTGAAGCGGCATAGACTGCCTTCCAGAGTTCGTTCCAGTCGATGATCCGGTGCATAGCGGTGGATGGGCCGCAGGGGTTGATAAGCGATATGGAGGGGCGGCGGTCTTCCTTAACCGGCGGCGATCCCCGGAGGCTCCTCGCCATCCCCTGCGACGGCCCTGAAAAAGGTGTAGGTGAAGGTCCCGTCCTCTTCTTCCGTTCTCCTGAGGGCCGCGATGCCGCGCTCCCACTCGCCGGGCGTCACCATTCCGGCGGCGAGCGCCCGCTCCCTGACCCCTTCGATCATCGCGATGAAGGTCTGTTCGGTGAACCCCTCGATGAGGTGGGGGGTCCCGGCATTGACGCAGACCGGAAGCGCCTCAACGCCGATATCGGCGAACCCCGCCTCCCTGAGGAGCGGGTAGAGGCGGCGCCCGATGCATGCGTCGCCCCCGTCCTCCGCCTGCAACTCGACGAGGCACCTGACGACCCGGTCGGCGTCAGGGCTCTGCGGGTAGGTGAGCGTCGATCCGTGGTCCCCTTCGATGACGGTGATCGTGCCGCCGGGCCGGAGTCTGCCGCGGAGGTGGTTGAGGGCGGCGACCGGGTCGGCCAGGTGTTCGAGGACGAAGCAGACGAAGATGTGGTCGAAGGATTCGGGGGGAAACGGCAGGGCCCCGATCTCGGCCCGGACGAAACAGGCCCTTTCCCGCCCGTCCTCGCCAGCCCGCTCCCGGGCACCCAGGACGGCTTCCGCGGAGATGTCGACCGAGACGAAGCGGGTTTGAGGGTTGTTTTTCAGGAGGATGGCGGTCTGCGCCCCTACCCCGCACCCGGCCTCAAGGACGCAGGAGCCCGGGGGGTACCGGACGGTTTCGTGCAGCAGCGTCTCCAGGGTCGAGGCCTGGTCGCTCAGACGGGTCTGTTCTTCGCGTGAATGTCCGTGCACATAGGCATGGCTGCCCGGTTGCCGCAGGGGTGTCATGGTAGTGTACATACCTGGTTGTTTCTGCACATATTTGTGCTCCTCTATTCGGGCCTCGCTCGCTGCGGCAGGACGGGTGCCGATCGCTCCTGAACGCCCGCCCCTCTCAATTTTCGATGAAAATAAAAAAGCAAAGAGTTTTTCATGGGGGAAAACCGAGCCATTGTACAGAAAATGCGTCGGTTTGCGAGAGTGAAGCGTTGTGGGGGCCAGGGCGGCGGTCTGCCGCAGAAAGAAACGCCTCCCGCCATCGTCGGGTGATCGGCCATGCCTGCGATACCCCCGGATGCACTCGCCGTTCTTGCCGGTTTCTGCCTTCTCTGCGCGCTCATCACCTGCGGGCTTGGCTTCTTCGTCTACGCGCAGAAGCCTGCATCGACGGTCCACCGCCTCTTCCTCGCCCTGATGCTCGCCGCCACCGCCTGGGCCCTCGGGGAGTTTTTCATCTGGCAGGCCGGCACCTATGACGGCGTTCTCTTCTGGTTGAAGGCGAGCTCGTTCTGGACCGTTGTCATCGCACTCACCGTCCATTTCGTCCTCGTTTTCACCGGCACCATGCCGCGGGGAGGCGTGCGCCGCCCTCTCCTCCTCGCAGCCCTCTATCTGCTGGCCGTCGCCTTCGCTCTCGTCGAGATCTTCACCGACTGGATCTATGTCGTCGCCTACGAGCCCGGGGTCGGGTATGTCTACCTCCCGGTGCAGGGGCATCCGGTCTACCTGCTTGAGACGGTCTGTGTCGTCCTCGTGATGCTCCAGGCGTCCTACGCCAGCTTCGCCTCCTGGGAGCGGGCGCCCCGCGAGAGGATCCGGCGCCAGAACCGGCTTGTCTGCGTCGGCCTCGCCACGGTCCTTATATTCGGCGCCCTATCCGGGGCGATCCTTCCGCTCTATGGCATCCATACCCCGAACCTCGTCTTCATCGGGCTTGTCATCTTCTCCCTGCTCATCGCCCATGCGATCCGCCGGTACGGGCTCTTCGCCCTGAGCCCTGAAACGGCGGTCCCGGAGATCCTCAGGACCATGCCCGACGGCGTGGTGCTGGCAGACCCTGACGGGCGGATCGTTGCGGCAAATGCATCTGCTTCAGGGATCTTCGGTGGTGCGGAGGCCGGTCTTCCGGGCCGGTCGGTCGGTTCGCTCATACCTGAGGAGGACTATCGCTCAATCAGGCAGGCCCTTGACGGGCAGGGGAGAGTATCGTATTCCGAGGCGCGGATCGGTCATGAGAACCCTCGCGTGGTCAGTATCGCGGGCTCGACGGTCAGGGACCGGGACGGGGAGCCGGCCGGCTTCGTCCTCATCGTCCGGGATATCACCGGCCGGAAGGCATCGGAGACCGCCCTCAGGATTGCGAACGAGAAGATCTCGATGCTCTCGCAGCTGACCAGGCACGATATCGGCAACCTCGTCACCGCCCTCTCCGGGTATCTCTCCTTCCTCGAAGAGGACCCAAACGGCCCGAACAGCGGGCGATATCTCTCGCTCTCGATCGATATCGTCCAGAAGATCGTGCGCCACCTCCAGTTCTCCCGGGAATACCAGGAGATCGGGTCGAATAAGCCTGTCTGGCAGCCCATCGCGCCGATGATCGAGCGTGCGGCTGAGGGCCTCCACCGGGATGGTGTCGAGATCGAGGTGCGGGTCGCCGGGGCGGAGATCTATGCGGATCCCCTCTCGGTTAAGGCGGTATATAACCTGCTGGAAAATGCGATCCGCCACGGCGAAACGCTCACGCGCCTCGTCGTCTCTACCGGGGAAAGGCCCGACGGCACGCTGGTGCTGGCTTTCGAGGACGACGGCGTGGGCGTCAGGGATGAGGAGAAGGAGCGGATCTTTCGGTACGGCTACGGGAACAACACCGGCTTCGGGCTGGCCTTCTCCCGCGATATACTCTCGGTCACCGGGATCGGGATCGCCGAGACCGGGAGGTTCGGGAAGGGGGCCAGGTTTGAGGTCCTGGTCCCGGGCCAGGCGTGGCGGCGCCTGGAATGAACCCTGTCCCGGTGCGGCGGGGGAATATGCCTCCCCTTAAACCGGATTCCGGCAGACCGCTCAGGGCTTTGCCCTGAAGGTGAGGGCCCGGACGCCGCTCTCGTCGAGGAGGTCGAGCCGGTCGCCTTCGATGGCGTACCTCTTCACGTCCCCGAGGAGGTTGAGGTACGTGGTCTCCTGCTCCATGATCCCGTCCGCGGTGCAATGCATCTTCGTCGACCCGATCTGGCCGATCGAGAGCGAGGCGCCCGAGAGGGTGCAGGTGGCGAAGTAGCGGTTGCACCCGGCCGAACCGGTGAGGTTCCCGTCCTCCCCGAAGACGGCGGTGATCATTGAGCCTGCGACGACCGAACTGACGGTGTCGCCGGCGTGGAGAGATTCAAGAGTCCAGGTTGTCCCGATGAGGGGTGCTGGCTCGGACGGTGTGGCCTTCTCGAATACGAGGGTGACGGTGCGGTTTATGTCCCTGAGGGTCAGGGTATCGCCCTCGATCGCAAAGGACGCCGCTGTGTCGAGGAGCCCGAGGTAGGCGCTCTCCTGCTCCATCACGCCGGGCGTCTCGCAATACATCAGCGTCGAGACGGCCGGGCCGATGGCGATCGCCGTGCCCGTTTCCGTGTACCGGGCAGAGTAGTGGTTGCACCCGGCCGAGCCCGAGAGGGTGGTGTTGTCGGTGAAGATCAGGGTGACCGTCGTTTCCTCGAGGGCATCCTTCATCGAACCGTCCTGTTCGTACGAGAGGAGGTTCCAGGCCGTGCCGTCCAGCACGGCCGTCGGAGCGGTGGCGTTGCCCTCCCCGCCTGGAGCCTGCCCGGTGCATCCGGCGGCAAGGAGGCAGGCGGCGAGGACGACGGCCGTCGCCGCGAGGGTCAGGGTGTATCTTCGTGGTCGCATGCTCAGGGATGGGCGGCGTGCAGAGATATAGGATCCCATGGCTGCGGGAATATTCGCAGTTATACGGGCCCTGAATTGCGATTCGTGGCCGATTTTTATTTTTCATGGGTGTGGGAGGCCGAGCGGGAGGATCAGGGGTTCGCGGGTCCGGGCGGTGGAGAGAGAGACGGTTGCCGGGACAGCAGTCGAAGACAGAGTCGGAAAAGAGCGGCTTTGTAGAAATCATCACTTTTCCGGATGCGAGCGTGATTCATTCGCTTTCCCCCCATCTTCGCGCCGGGGGTTGCACCCCCGGACCCCTGCATACGATTGCCCCGAATATGCGGGGACGGGAGGGGCGGAGCATCTGTCGATGAAAACTGATGGATCGGCGAGTCGGCATATTTTTCCCGTCCCCGCCCCAATCGCAGTTTTGCGGGGCACTGATCCCGCATCTGCTCCCGGAAACTGCCGGGGGAATGGCTTCGTCCAGACCATCCCGTAGCCTGGTTCCACGATAAAGGGAAGATCTATCATACCCTCACCGAAGCACCTTCCGGCGATCTCAATCGCTGTTGGAGGGGAGCTTTTCAACAAAGCCAAAAGAGCATACATTGAACATTTTTTAAAACGCTGAGGGGGAGATTTGAACTCCCGAGGGGCTCAACGCCCCACGGGCTTTCCAGGCCCGCGCCATACCACTAGACTACCTCAGCACTGCGCCTTTAACTATTCGCTTCCCCTTTTTTTAATCCTATCCCCGCGGCCGTGCCGGCAGGCCCCCTGCCGGTGGGAGTGCGGGCGGGCCAGACCCTCACGCTTTCTTCTGGCCGGTCTTCTTCGTCCAGCCACGGGGGTAGGTGCCTGCCGCCATCATCACGGCCTTCGGCGCGAGCACCAGCCCGGTATCGCCGGGTTTGTAGGCCTCTGCATCGACGAGCGCCTCGCCCAGGCAGACCAGTTCGTCTTTCTCTGAGAGCACCGCCACGAGATCCCCTTTACGGTACTTCGTCTTCGAGAGCACGCCGACCCCGGCGAGTTTCGCCCCGTGGCAGATGGCGTCGATCGCCGCGTCGCGCACCACGATCCTGGGCATCTCGCCGACGCCCAGCACCGGCGGGAGGATGATCCCGCTGAGGGCCGCCTCATCGCCCGCCGCCGCGGCGACGCAGGCGTCCCTGATCGCGTGGAGCGTCAGGGCCTTATCCTCGGTGAACAGGCCTGACCTCGTCCGCCTCAGTTCCTGCATATGAGCGCCGGTCCCCAGGGCGAGGCCGAGGTGGTGGCAGAGCGACCTGATATAGGTGCCCGCGTCGCAGACTACCCTGAAGAGCACGACCCGCCCGTCGACGTCGAGCACTTCGAGGTCGTGGATCTTCCTGATCCGCAGCGACCGCTTCACGGCGCTCCGCCGTGGCGGGCGCTGGTAAATCCGGCCGACGAACTCCCGTGCGGTCTCCTCGATCTGCGCACGGTCGGCGTCGCCGTGGATGCGCATGGCGCAGACGTACTCCTTCTGCTCCCGCAGGAGCACCGGGGCGAGGCGCACCGCCGGGCCGAACATCACCACGAGCACCCCTGAGACCTGCGGGTCCAGGGTGCCGGCGTGCCCGACCTGCACCCCGAGCATCTCGCCCACCCATGCGGCGACCTGGTGGCTCGACGGCCCACGCGGTTTGTCCACCACGACAAGCCCGGCCTGCGGCACGCCGGGCAGGTGTTCGGTCGCCGCTCTCTTCCCGCCCCTGAGGTCCAGGGCCGCAAGCGTCCCGGTAAGAGAACCGTCCCCGACGACATCGGGAACAACGCCCGCCGTCTCCATCGCCTGCGCCGTCACCCTCCCGATGGCGATGACGATCTGCCCCTCACGCCGCTCCCACCGCGCCGTGGTAAACGACGAAGCGCTGGTGAAGAGCACAGCGTCGGCGCGGCCGGTGTCGAGGGGTTCGCCCGAGGGCACCAGGTCGTAGACCTGGTACTCGCAGGCCTCTCCTCCGGCGTCCGCGATCGCCTGGAGGAGGGCCGGGTTCGGCACTGCCGCTCTCGGGATTCCGACTCGTTTGCCCTGCAGCCATGCCCCCATGTGCGGGGCGAAATCGGCCGAGTAATAGGTGGGCAGGGTCTCGGGCTCAAGGCCGCTCTCTTCGAGGGTTCTGGCCGTCTGCGGCCCGATGGCGACGATCCGGGCCGGGCGCGGGAGATGAAGGCGCGGGGCGACGACCGCCGCGGGCAGGGCGCTCGTGAAAAAGATGCCGTCGAAGGCCCCGGCGTTTGCGTCCTCTACAAACCGGCCGACGGCCTCTTCTCGGAGGTCGGCCCTGAGGGGCGAGACCGTATAGCAGGTATGGCCGAAGCGGGCGCAGACATCGGCGTCGTTCCCCGCCTTCTCTGCCAGGCGGGTGATCGCAATCAACATTGCTGGAATGTTCGGTGCGGGAGGGATATCACGGTTTCCCCCGGATCGATTGCGCAGCATATATATCGGGCCGGGCCGATCTTCCCGTGTGATCGTCCCCCTCATCGTCGGCACGCTTGCGGGCGTCGCCCTCGGGATCGTCAGCGGGCTCGTGCCCGGCGTGCACGCCAACACGATGGCCGGCCTCCTCCTCTCGGTCGCCCCCCTCCTGGTCGGGACCCTCGGCACCCCGGTGCTCGCCGCGGCGCTGGTGGCGGCCCTGATCACCCACACCTTCCTGGACTGCGTGCCGTCCACCTTTCTCGGGGTGCCCGACGCCGACACGGCAGTGATGGTCCTGCCGGCGCACGCCCTCTGCCTTGAGGGGCGGGGCGCCGAGGCGGTGCGGATCTCGGCCTTCGGCAGCGCCAGCGCCGTCGTATGGGCGCTCCCCTTCTGCCTCCTCTTTCTCGTCGCCCTCCCCGCCCTCCAGCCCGCGATCGACTGGGGGATCGGCCTCCTCCTCCTTGCGGTCGCCTGCTACCTCGTCGTCTTTTCGGAGTCGCCGGAATGGGCCGCCGGGGTCTTTCTCGTCTCCGGACTCCTGGGTCTCTTCACCTTCAGGTACGCTTTTCTCGCCTGGAACGGCGGCGACGCCGTGCTCATGCCCCTCCTCTCCGGGCTCTTCGGCGTCGCCGTCCTCCTCTCGGCCGCGGGCGGTGCGATGCCCCCGCAGAAGCAGGGTGGCGCCGTCCCCCTGACGCGTTCGTTCGTCCGCTGCTCGTGTGCGGGTTCGGTCGCCGGGGCCGTCGTCGGGTGGCTGCCCGGGCTCTCCAGCGCCACCGCAAACGCCGTCCTCGCCTCGGCGATCGACTACGGCGACGACCGCGCCGGGTTCATCCTGGCCACCAGCGCCGCAAACACGGCGAATGCCTTTCTCGGCCTCGCCGCCCTGTACGCCCTGGGGCGGATGCGCAACGGGGTGATGGTCGCCCTCGGCACCCTCGATCTCCCGCCGTTCTCGTTCCTTCTCTTCGCCGCCGTCCTCTCGGCGGCCGTCGCCTTCGGCGTCACCATGCTCTTCTCCGGGACGGCCGGCATCTTTGCCCGCGTCCCCCTCGGGCCGCTGAACGCTGTGGTGATCCTCTTCGTCACCCTCCTCTCGTTCATCCTCTGCGGCCCGTTCGGGCTCTTCATCCTCGCTGCGGCGACCCTGCTCGGCCGCGTCCCGGCGCTCGTCGAGGTCAGGCGCGTCTATTGCATGGGGGCGATCATGGTGCCGGTGATCCTCTCCTCGCTCGGGGTCCCGGTCCTCTAGATCATCCCGAAGATGAAGGCGATATACACCGCATAGGCCGCCATCAGGCCGACCGCCCAGAGCCGCGTCCAGCGGTCGCTGCCCAGGAAGAGGGGGATGACCGCCACGGAGAAGGCGGCGACGATCAGGGTGTCGGTGAGGTTTGCCACCGGCACCGGGCGGATCAGCGCCCCGATCCCCATCACGAAGAGGAGGTTGAAGATATTGCTCCCGAGCAGGTTTCCGACCGAGATCCCGTCCTCCCCTTTCATGATGGCGACGAGCGAGGTCGCCAGTTCGGGCAGGGAGGTCCCGACCGCCACGATCGAGAGACCGATGACGAAGGTGGGGATCTGGAAGAACCCGGCGATCGCCACCGCCCCGTCGATGACGAGCTGGGAACCGATCACCACGGCGGCAAGTCCGCCGACCGTGAGGAGGATATCCCGGCGGCCGTGGCTCCTGATCACGCCCTCCGCGATCGCCCCGCCGCCCCGCGTCATGATGAAGAGGATCACGGCAAAGGTGGCGAGCATCACGAGTCCGGCCGGGAGGTCGAGGACTCCGCGCAGGGCGCAGAGGCAGAAGACCCCGGTCGCCGCCAGCATGAGGGCGGTCTCGCGCAGGTTTGCCATGCCGCCGCTGACGAGCGCCGGCCTGATAAAGGCACAGAGGGCGAGCACGAGGGCGATATTTGCGATATTGCTCCCGAGGACGTTTCCAAGGGCGATTCCGGTGTCGTTTGCGATGACGGCGTTGACGCTCACCACGAATTCGGGAAGAGAGGTGCCGAATGCGATCACCGTGAAGCCGATGATCGCCGGGGAGACGCCGAACCGCGCCGCAAGACCGCCGCCGCCGCCGACGAAAAGGTCGGCGCCCTTGATGAGGAGGGCGATTCCTGCGAGAAACAGAATTACTTCGAGGATCATTGTGAGTTCCCGTTCTTATGGGGCTTCGCGCCTGATATGTTAATGCTCCCTGCGCCCCAACACCTACACACGATGGAGCGTTACTGGTTTGGGGAGATCGAAGGGGGGCAGTGCCGGCCTATCGCTGCCGATCCTGCGGCGGTTGCCCGCCGGCTTGAGGAGCTTAGGCCCTCCCTCCTGCGGCCCGACTGGACGCTGGCGCAGTCCTGCGGCGTGGTGGAGGACCGGGCCGGCTACATCGCCCTGCTCGGCCGCTCGTGCATCGAGCTGGCGCGGGCGCAGGTGGCGACCGAGCTCTCGGGTCCCGATGTCGAGCTCCTGCAGATGGTCAGGACGCTCGACGAGACCGATCATGTGGTCAACCTCCTGCTCGAACGCGCCGTCGACTGGCAGGCCGTCCTCGACCCGGGGTTCACGCGAAAGTACCGGCAGGGGGGCAAGGCGCTCGCCGGGCGGATCCGGCGGAGCCCGTCGCCGGCTCTCAGGCAGGTCGGCGCCGAGATCGAGAGCCTCGGGGAGATGCGGACGCGGCTGATGCGCGAGGTCTCCCGCCGGGCCGATCAGGTCATGCCCAATACGAGCGCCCTGGTCGGCGGGCTGGTGGCGGCGCGGCTGATGGCCGAGGCCGGGGGGCTTCTGGCGCTGGCCAGGATGCCGGCCGGGACGATCCAGGTGCTCGGAGCGCGGACGGCTCTGTTCTCGCATATCCGCGGCGGGGCGCCGTCCCCGAAGCACGGTGTGATCTTCCAGCACCGGCGGGTCCATAATGCGGGCAAAGAGGTGCGGGGCCGGGTGGCGCGGGTGCTGGCGGCGAAACTCGCGATTGCCGCACGGATCGACCTGTACCGCGGGGAGCTCGACCCTGCATTCATCGACCGGGCACAGGCGCGCATCGACGCCGCGGGGGTGGAGGGATGATCCGGATCGGCGGCGTCCTCGTCTCCCCGGGCGAGGGAGGCGTCTACGGCGAGCGGATGATCGGGAGCTACCGGGTCTGGGACCCCCGCCGCTCGAAGCTCGCCGCCCTCGCCCTGCTGGGAAGCGAGATCGATCTCGCCCCTGAAATGCGGGTGCTCTACCTGGGGGCGGCGAACGGCACCACCGTCTCCCATGTGGCCGACTATGTGGAGGTGGTCTATGCGGTCGAGTTCGCCCCGCGCCCGATGCAGGACCTCCTGGAGGTCTGCCGGAGGCGGCGAAACATCGTCCCGATCATGGCCGACGCCGGGCGGCCCGAGCGCTACGCCGGGATCGTGGAGGAGGTGGACCTGCTCTACATGGACGTGGCGCAGCCCGACCAGGCCGGGATCGCCCTGCGGAACCTCCGTTTCCTGCGGAAGGGCGGCACCCTCGTGCTGATGCTCAAGACGCGCAGCGTCGACGTCACGCAGAGCCCGCAGGACGTCCTCGAAGAGACGGTCCGCACCCTCACGGCCGGGGGGCTTTCTATCAGGGAAACCCGGTGGCTTGAGCCCTATCACCGGGACCATGCGGCGATCGTCTGCGAAGCCATCAAATAGAATCTCTCCCTCTCCTTTTCATGGGCAGATGCATCTTCAACCCGTTCAGCCTCATCATGATGGCGTTCCTCTTCGCCGTCCTCATATTTCTCATTCCGCTGCTGTTCCTGAGCGTCATCGGGGGGGCGTTTGCGAAACTCGGCTTTCAGCCGTGGACCGTTCTTTTGATCCTCCTCTTCACGCTCTTCGGCAGCCTCGTCAATATCCCGCTCACCACCGTCCAGAGCGGGCCGGTGCGGATGGAGAAGACCTATAATCCCTTTTACGGCTGGGTCTACCGCATCCCCGAGGTGGCGCCGGAGACGACGGTGGCGATCAACCTGGGCGGGGCGCTGATCCCCCTCTTGATCTCGCTCTACCTGATGGCCGAGTCGGTGATCCTCTCGGGCGGCTATACGATCCTGGCGCTGGCGCTCGTCGGCACCCTGGTCGTGACCCTGGTCACCAACCGGGTGGCGCGGCCGGTGCCTGGCCTCGGGATCGCCACGCCTTTCTTTGTGCCGCCGCTGGCCGCCCTGATCGTGGCGCTCATCCTCTCCGGGTTCGCCGGCGGATCAACGGTCGCCGTGATCGCCGCCCCGGTCATCGCCTATATCTCGGGCACGCTCGGGACGCTCATCGGCGCCGACCTCTTGAACCTCCGCCGTCTCGGCGAACTCGGGGCGCCGGTGGTGAGCATCGGGGGCGCCGGGACTTTCGACGGCGTGTTTCTCACCGGCGTGCTCGCTGCGTTTCTTGCGTGAGGCCGGGAAGGGCCGATTCTTTTTTCGGGCCGGGCGGGAACGCAGGTATCTTATAGGGCGCCCGCGCCCGGGGTGTTCCATCGCCTGAAGATGGTGTCGAAGACGGCCACCTGCCGGTCGTAGACCCGGGGATCGTTTTCTTTGTACTCGAGGCTGACGTGGGTGCCGGGGTGCGCGGCGATGAAGGGGACGATCACGCCGAAGTCGAGCCCTCCTTCAGGGTGGTCAATGAGGAGGTGTTCGTCGGTGATCGAGCCTCTCCTGCTGTTGGAGAGGTGGAAGAGCCTGAGGTCGAGGCCGCCGAAGGGGGCGAGGAGATCGGCGAAGGGGCGGGAGAGATAGTTTGCCGTGCAGAAGAGGTGCGGGAAGTCCAGGCAGAAGCCGCGGATGCGCCCGCCGCCGAGAGCGACGAGGTCCGCTGCCTCGTTGCCGAGGAGGGGGTAGTCGGCGTAGACCGAGGGGAGGTTTTCCAGGATGAAGCGGGGGTCGAAGTGGTCGTCCAAAAATGCGGCGAAGGTCGCCTCGGCCTCTTCCCGCCGGCCCGGGAGGTAGCGCCCCGTGTGGAGGACGATTTTATCGGCGCCGGTCCGGTCGGCCGCTTCGGCCGTCTGTGCGAGGGCCAGTTCGATCCAGGTTTCGATCTCTGCAGGGGAGCGATCGTCGTAGGCCGTCGGTGCGCAGGGGTTGACCCCGTGGGCGTGGTGCGGGGCGTGGATGACGACCTGCACCCCGGCGTCTGCGATCAGGTCGAGATGATCCCGGAACGACCGCTCATCCCCGGGGATGATCTGGACCTGGATGTGGTCGATCCTTCCTTCGTGATAGCGAGCGGCAAGGGCTGCAAAAGTCTCTTCGTCGTCGATGCGCACACCTGCGCCGATCCTGTACGGCCGGTCCATGATGATTATGTGGCCGCTGCTCGAGCATCAGTCTGTCGGAAAAGAAAGAGTAGCCCGGAGCAGATTCGAACTGCTGTCGGGGGATCCAGAGTCCCCCATGATTGACCGCTACACTACCGGGCTGTGTGCCTTAATCTGTTCGCTCTTCGGGGTTAAAAGGGTGACGGATTGCGTCAGACCTGGCGCGAGCGCGCACACCGTCCGCACGCCCGGCAGACCTCGGGGATCGGAGCGATCTCAGTGCCTTCTTTGCAGAACGGGGGGATGTCGTTTATGTCCCGCCGGTAATAGACGTGCGGCACCAGGGAGATGTGGGTATAGGCCCCACAGGGGATCTCGAGTTTGTCTGCAATCGCCTTTTGCAGGTGGGCGAGGGCGAACATGTTTGCGCCGGCGGCGCTGAGCATGTCGTTGCTCCTGAAGACCACCTTCATCTGGAGTTTGCCGTCGCGCACGACGCACTGGACGAGCTGGAGGCAGGGGCAGTCGTGGAGGGTCTCGTCCACCGGCGGGTTCCAGGTGATCGCAACGGCCCGCCGGCTCTCCGGGGCCTCGCGCAGTTTTTTGACGATGTATGCGATCTGGTCGGCATGGACCTCTGCACCGCCGCAGGTGAGCCCCTGCCCCCAGTCGAAGAGTCTGCCGTGGTAGTCGTACTCGAAGACCGAGTCCGAGCCGTGGAGGAGGGCGTCGGCGTAGGAGTCGAGGAACCGGCGCCCGAAGCGCGAGCGTCCGCTCGCCATTGGTTCGGCGAAGGGATCGTCCACCGTGATCGCCGTCTCTTCGAACTCCGCCGTCGCCTCGCCGTCCTCGGTGTCCAGGACATATCCCTTCTCCAGGATCATCTTCACCACCAGTTCGTGCGCCCGTCCGAGGGAGGGGGCCCTGATCACTCTCATGGAGAAGAATTGGCCGGGCCCGATAGATGAGTGTTTGCCCGTTTGTGGCGGTGGGGCGGGAAATGCCCGGAGATGGTCCGGCGCTGCCGTCCCTCCGTTTTCAAAAAATGGATATTATCCGGTGATATCGGATTTAGGGATGAATGCGGCGTCTGACGCCCCTCCCCCCGGCCGCGCAACCACAAAGGATATATTAAGTGTTACACTAATAATGTCGTATATTCCGGCAATCGGAGTATTGGGCATGGTGAATCCGTATTCGACATCTGTCGAAGGGGGCTCGTCTGCTCACCACGTTTACGTTAAAGGAGGAATTGAATGAAGAGTACATCTAAGATGATGGTTATCGCCGCAGTGCTGCTCCTTGCCGCTGCGATGCTGGTTATGCCGGCGTCCGCTGCAAGGGTTGTAGCGAACGGCGGAACCGTCTTTGACTATGAGACTGGTCTCGACCTCTCCGGCTTCGTGCCGGCCGCCGACCAGCTCGCAAAGTACACCGACGATGACCCGACCAAGGGTCAGATCTACTCGATCCCGCTCGGAACACCGAACAACCTCAACTTGATCGACGTTGACATGCAGGGCAACTATGGCACCTACTATGTCGTATCGAGCATTAACCCGGTGACGAAAACGGGAGACAAGATTTACATCCGCGACCCGAGCGTCGCCTTCAACATTGTTCTTGCGGCTGACGAATCTTCGTCCATCGCCGGCAAGACGGTGACCAAGACCACACCTGTCTACTTCAAGTTTACCGCTACTGAGGTCGGCACGTACCTCCCGACCGCCACCGTGAACGTCGAGATCGTCACCCCCGGCGGCGGTACTATCCGCCAGATCGGAGCGCAGAACTTCATGGGTCACATCCTGAGCGCCCCGACGACCTTCTGGGGAGCAAAGACCCCTATCGACATCAGCACCCTTGAGGCAGGCACCTACACCGCAAAGGCCGTCTGGGCTACCCCCACGGGCTTTGCCGACTACGCCACCGACTCGAGCTCCGTGAGCTTCACCGTCGCCTCGAAGGAGATCTCCATCGTTTCCAACAAGGAGAACGTTGTCAGGAACAACCCCTTCGTCGTGACCGTCACCGGTGACTCCAAGAAGGATTACTTCCTGTATATCAAGGACGCCAGCCTTGCAGCGGTCAACCAGTACCCGGCCATCAAGGTTGGTCAGCCTGGTGTGAGGATCATCGATGTTCCCTTTGTTGCTGCTGACACCACCCCTGCAGCTACCGTGGCATCTGTTACCCTCGTTAACAACGAGCGTGCAAAGATCGGCGGTGTACCCGTCGCCTCCACCGCAGCTGTTGTCAACACCAACGCCGGCGGCACCCGCTCTGTCGAGTTCGCCACCACTGCCACCACCGACGACAAGACCTTCACGATCAAGATCGTCGACCCGGCTGACTCCTCCAAGTACGATGAGGTGAAGGTCAAGATCGAAGAGGGCGAAGTCACCATCACCGCCGAGGGCGCAGGCTCCTACTACCTCGGTGAGGAAGTCAAGCTCTCCGGCACCAACACCGACAGCGACAACGTCTACCTCTTCATGACCGGTCCGAACCTCGGCACCGACCTGAACGGCGTTCAGCTGGACAACCTCGGCCTCGACGCCTCTGCCGGCAACTATGTTGTCCGCGCGGTCGAGTCCGACGACACCTGGGAATACCGCTGGGACACCGCGGCTCTTGCGAACACCGGCTCTATCCTTGACGCCGGCACCTACACGATCTACGCGACCAGCAACAACGTCGACAGCAACGCTCTCTTCGTCTCCAAGAACCGCCTGTCCGGCGTGAAGTACCAGACCTTCTCGGTCGTCTTCAAGGCGCCCTACCTCTCGCTCAACGACATCGGTGCCGTTGTTGCGAAGGGTGACAAGCTGAAGATCACCGGTATTGCGGAAGGCAAGCCCGACCAGGTCCGGATCTGGATCTTCGGCAAGAACTACCGCAACCTTGGCGCTACCGCCACCGTTGAGGACGATGGCTCCTTCGAGTACACCCTCGAGCGCGCCGACACCAAGGCCCTGGCCACCGGCCAGTACTTCGTCGTGGTCCAGCACCCGATGACCGACGGTATCTTCAACGTCATTCCGTTCCCGATTGCGGGCCAGCCCTTCAGGATCCAGAACGCTGACGGCAACTTCATCGACCTCGGCAGCCTCGCTGCCTCTGAAGCCGCCACCGCCCTTGTTGAGGCGCTCAACTCGCCGAACTGTGACGACACCTACCGCAAGGTTTCCTTCAACCTCGAAGAAGCCTGGATCAGGATCGACGCTATCGGCGACAAGGCCGTCGGCGACAAGTTCACGATCACCGGCACCACCAACCTCGCGGTCGGCAACGACCTTACCGTTGACGTGACCTCGGCGTCCTTCGCCGCCACCACCAAGGACCAGGCGACCTCGTTCTCCGGCGCCTCCGGTACCGTGGTTGTTGCTGAGGGCACCGACTACAACACCTGGTCATTCTCCGTTGACGCCTCTGGCTTCAAGGCAGACCAGTACTCCGTTGAAGTCGAGTCGATCGATGCCGACGTGACCACGACCACCACCTTCAACGTGCTCGAGGCCGTCGCCACCACCGTCCCCGCGACCACTGCACCCGTGACCACCGCTCCGGCGACCACCGTCCCGGCGACCACCGCTGCCACCACCCCGGTCTCTCAGCCCGGCTTTGGCGCGCTGATCTCCCTGGTCGGCCTCGGCGCTGTTGCGTTCCTGGTCATGCGCAGGAACTAATCCCCCTTTTTTTCTTGTAATTTTCCCGCGGTGCTGATTCTGGCCGCGTTTGTGTTGTGATTCTGTTTTTGTGCTCTGTTAGATCGGGCATGAGTCCGGGAAGGAGACTCAAGCATACCCCTGAACAGCGAAGCCCGCATCTGCCCGTGGGTTGCCACCTCCGGACCCCCGCATACGATTGCCGGGATATGGGCGAACGGTCGGGCAAGAGCCTCTGTCGATGAAAAATGATCGGTAGTCAGGCTGGTGTGGTGTGCCCTTCCCCGCCCCAATCGCAGTTATGAGGGTCGGCAGGCCCCCTGGCAGAGGCGTACCCTGAGATCCCATACGGTCACACAACGCCCGCACCGCGCCGGGTGTTCTTACCCCGGACCCCCGCGCGAGGATTGCTCCTGACATGCGGGGAAGGGGAGGGCAAATTATTTCTCGAAGAAAAATTATAGAGAGGGGTGGTGGTGTGTTTTACCTCTCCCCCCCATATCCAATGTTCGGGGGGACCGAGGGGCAGTATGCCCTCCGACACGGGCCTGCTCGATCTTCAGGGACCCTCACGTTCTCGGTTCGAAGATGCGATAATTACTCAGGGTGGAGAGGACACCGCGCCGGGGGCTCTTACCTCCGGACCCCTGCATACGATTGCCCCGAATATGCGGGGACGGGAGGGGTGGAGCATCTGTCGATGAAAACTGATGGATCGGCGAGTCGGCGTATTTTTCCTGTCCCCGCCCCAATCGCAGTTTTGCGGGGCACTGATCCCCCATCTGCTCCCGGAAACTGCCAGGCGAATGGCTTCGTCCAGACCATCCCGTAGCCTGGTTCCACGATAAAGGGAAGATCTATCATGCCCTCACCAAAGCACCTTCAGGCGATCTCGATTGTTGTTGGAGGGGAGGTTTTCAACAAAGTCGTTTTTGAATAGTGCCGGGGGATGACCCCGCTATGGGGCCCTGTGCGATACCTGCCCGTCGTCTCTATGTGGACTCACGCTATAGGGGCGAAAAGAGGCGAAGAGAGGGATTTGATCGATGCAAGAAAGGAATCCTTCGGGATGCAATTCCCCTGCGACGCCTTTGTGCCGATATCGTGCAGGGAGCCTTTTGCAATCTCATCATGGAGGGTCGCGGGTGGACCGTGGGGGGAAAAATCATATCCCCCTGCCCGTACCACTCCATCGTACCAGGGGAGGGAAGAATCGGGAATGCACCGGATCATCGCAGAGAAAATGTCGGAGATCATTGAGATTTGCCGGCGTCACCGGGTAAAAACTCTCGAACTCTTCGGTTCAGCGGCCGGGGAGAATTTCGACCCCGAAAGGAGCGATCTCGATTTTATCGTCGCCTTTGAGCCCATGCCGCCTGCCGACCATGCTGATGCCTATCTTGACCTCGCACTGGACCTCGAGGCGCTGTTCGCCCGCCCCGTCGATCTGGTGGAGACGGCGCCCATCAAAAATCCCTATTTTCTGAAGGCGATCGAAGAATCGAGGGTACCTGTGTATGCCGCACCGTGAGATCGGGAAGTACCTCTATGACGTCTCCTCGGCCTGCGATCTGATCGCGGTTTTTTGCACCTTCGCGTGAACGGGCGCACCCAAAAATTCATCCACGGTCATGTTTTGCGGCTAAGGGTTCGCATCCTCAAACATTCTTTCCGACACTCTTTTCTGGGCACAATGCCGATACCCTTTAGAGAAGAGAGGAGTATCTCTATTCCATGAAGCTTACAACCAAATCGATCGATATCGAGAACCGCGGCGTCCTTCTCCATGCCGGCGACGCCCGGGAGATCAGCGTGCGGGACGGCGACCGCGTGGAGGTGAAGAACCACATCACCGGCGAGTCGGTCTCCGCCTTTGTCGATACCACGGCCTCCCTGATCCCGCAGGGCGTGATCGGCATCTACCGGCCGACACAGGTGCGCATCGACGTCCTGGAGGGCGCCGAGGTGGAGGTGCGGGCGGCCGACCGTCCGGCCACCCTCGACTTCATCAGGAAGAAGATGGACGGCCTGCGCCTCGGCAAGGAGGAGACCCTGGCCATCATCAGGGATGTGGTGGACGACGTCCTCTCGCCGAGCGAACTCACGGCATACATCGTCGCCACCTACACCAACCCCCTTGACATGGACGAGGTCGAGCACCTGACCCGGGCGATGGTGGAGACCGGCGAGCAGCTCCATTTTCCCTCGTACCCGATCGTGGACAAGCACTCCATCGGCGGGGTGCCCGGGAACAAGATCAGCCTCCTGATCGTCCCGATCATCGCTGCCGCCGGGCTCAAGATACCGAAGACCAGTTCCCGTGCGATCACCGGTGCCGCCGGAACGGCAGACCTGATGGAGGTGCTTGCCCCGGTGGCGTTCTCCGCCCTCGAAGTGCAGCAGATGACCGAGAAGGTCGGCGGCGTGATCGTCTGGGGCGGGGCGACGAACATCGCCCCCGCGGACGACCGGTTCATCACCGTCGAGTACCCCTTCAAGATCGATGCGCGGGGGCAGATGCTCGCCTCGGTGATGGCGAAGAAGTTCGCGGTGGGTGCGAACCTGGTCGCCATCGACATCCCGGTCGGGGAGCACACGAAGGTGCCGAACGCCGACGAAGGGCGGAAACTGGCGCGGGAGTTCATCGACCTCGGCGAGCGCCTGGGGATGCGGGTGGAGTGTGCCCTCACCTATGGCGAGTCCCTGGTCGGGCACACCATCGGGCCGAAGCTCGAGGCGAGAGAGGCCCTCGCCGTCCTGGAAGGGGCGACCGAACCGACCTCGCTCATCCAGAAAAGCCTCTCTCTTGCCGGCATCCTGCTTGAGATGTCTGGCAAGGCAGCGCCGGGGCAGGGCTACGCCGTGGCACAGGAGATCCTCTCCTCGGGCCGGGCACTTGAGAAGATGAAGCAGATCATCGAGGTGCAGGGCGGCGACCCATCGGTGACCTCGGCCGGTATCGTCCCGGGCGAACACCAGTTTGTCGTAAACGCCCCGGCGACCGGCTACGTGGTGGAGTTGAACAACAAGGCCCTCATCAGCCTCGCCCGCGCCGCCGGGGCCCCGCAGGACCGTGGCGCCGGGGTGTACATCCACGCGAAGAAAGGGACGCAGGTGCGGAGCGGCGAACCGATCTTCACCGTGTATGCCGACCGGAAATGGCGCCTCCAGAAGGCGCTCGAGGAGGGCCGGCGGCTCATGCCGGTCGTCGTCGAGGGGATGCTCATCGACCGCGTGCCGAGTCGGCACTGGGGCGTGGGGGGTGATGTGCATGGCGCATAAGGTCCTGCGCACTCTTCTCCTCGCCATCCTCGCCCTTGCCCTCTTCTGCTCTGCAGTGCAGGCGGTGACCCTCACGGTCACGGTGAAGGACTACGAGAGCGGTTCGTATCTCAGCGGGGCATCGGTCTATGTCAGCGGGACCTATGTCGGCAAGACCGGTTCATCCGGGACGTTTGACTACTCTCACTCCCTCAAATCGGACTTCACCCTCCGGGTGACAAAGTCCGGGTACGAGGACTGGTCTGATGTGATCGATTACGATGACACCTCGGTGACGGTCAGGCTTGAGCCTGATACCGTGGACCTTGAGGTGACCGTCTACGACGCCGATACCGTCCAGCCGATCAGCGGGATCAGGGTGACGGTCACCGCAAAGGGGAGCGGGAGCGTCGAATCGGAGCGGACGAACTCTGCCGGAAAGGCGGTCTTTGACGTCGACGCGAGCGAGACCTACACGGTGGCGATCGATGCCGACGATTATGAAAGCCTTGAACGGGAGGTCGATATGGACGGAGAGAGTAGGAGCGTCCAGTTCTGGCTCTACCCTGCCGGCCGGTTCGCCTTTAAGGTGCTGGACGCACAGGACCATAGCCCGATCGCCGGTGCCGAGATCAGCGTCGGCGGTACCGTCAAGGGTGTGACCGGGAGCGAGGGGACGCTTGCCACTGTCCTCGACCAGGGGAGGTCGTACCAGGTGAAGGTGACGCACACCTCATACCAGGAGTACCTGCAGGAGGTGTACGTCGGTGAGGACGCTGTCGTCACCGATATCTTCCTGAAGAAGGCCACCTATCCGGTCTTTATCTCGGTCTTCGACGAGGAGACCAGGCCGGTGGAAGGAGCGGCGGTGACGGTCGACGGGGCGAGTGCGGGCGTGACCGACCGCTATGGCAGGCTCAGCCTCGGCCAGATGGTCGGGGGGAGCCATACGGTGGCGGTGAAGGCGGACGGCTACACCTCCTGGGAGGGTACCTGCACTCCGGCCGCCACGGGTGCCGACCTTGCGGTCGAACTGGCCTATGTGCCGGTCTCCCTCTCGGTGCTCACCGAGAACGCCGACCATGCGGCGCTCTCGGGGGTTTCGATCGGGGTGAACGGCGCCTCGCAGGGTGTCACTGCGGCGGACGGCAGGCTCGCGCTCAGCCTGAAGCCCGGCACCTACAATATTTCTGGCTCTCGTGAAGGATACCTGACCGCATATGCGGACCGCACGCTGGCGGTCGGGTCGTCCGGGGAGTCGGCGATCCTGACGCTCAAGCCCGAGGGGCCGGCGCCCATCGTTGTGGGGGCGGCCGCCCTCCTCCTGGTCGTCCTCCTGCTTGCCGGCGTGGTCGTCACCCGCAGGATCAGGATGGCCGGGCGCCGCCGGCGGCCCGGGCAGAAGAGTTTCTAGATCTCTCCATCCCTCTCCTCTTTTCAGTGCCTTTTTGTGTTTCGGGTAATAAAATCATTTTTAGTGTCTATTTTTTAGCAAATGGCTCTTAAAATTTCCTTTTTAATGATAACTCTGATATGTATTTCTTAAAAAATAGTTATATTTATATAATATTGTGATATCTTATTTGTTACGCAGGAATCTGCTATGGATAATCCTATCAAAACTATACTCCTGGTCGGCTTCGTCCTCCTCACCCTTGCTGCGGCCGCATCGGGTCTCCCCACCATCAGCGTCACCAACAATACAGAATGGTTGACCGCGGGCGGGGGCGAGACCGCGACGGTGACGGTGGCGGTGGACGGAAGCGTGGAGGGTGCGCACATTATTCTCTCGTCCAGTGACCCGGAGATGGGCTCGATTGTGCCGGGAACGCTGCCCGGGACAGGTGGAACGGCGACCTTTAAGGCCGGGACAAAGAGCGGGGACGTGACGATCACGGCGAACTATGCTGCCCAGAACGGCACGGTGATCGCGGCAGGCAACGTTACGCTGAAGATCGATCATGGGGTGCCGCATAGCATCTCATCTCTGGATTATGCCGATGAAGTGACGGCCGGGTCGACGACGTCTCTTATCCTCAGGATGGCGGACCGGTGGAATAACTCGATCGAGAGCAGGCGCACTGTAGAGACCGTTCACTTTGTGGTCGGCTCCCCCGGTGACGCTGCGCGGCTCATCTACGGCTCGAATGTCTCGACGGATCTTCGGGTCCCGGTCGATGCAAATGGCGACGTCCGGGTGGATCTCAGGACTGCCCCCCTTTCGGGCGCCAATATTGTGATGGTCGAGTGTCCGGGGACCATAGCAACCGGGTATATCACCGTCACCGGCACCGCAACGGGGGTGCCGTGGGAGATGTACCAGACTGTCACGCCGGACGACGATCCCCATCCCTACCAGCAGGCCGACGGGAAAAAGGTGTTCTCTATCGTGTACTCCCTGTACGACCGGCATGGCAACGTGGCCGGCAACCGCCAGATCCACGTTCAGATCGTCCCGCGGGAAGGATACCTGAAGGCCGTTGAAAAAACTGTCCGGACGAACGAGGAGGGCAAGGCGATGATCTCCTACGGGCCGTCCGACGTCGCCGGGATCGCCGATATCGAGGCTTATGCGGTTGACAACGAAAGTCTCACCTGTTCCAAGCAGCTGGAGTTCGTCAGCACCGATCCGACCACCATGCTCCTCTCGGCCTCACCGCAGACAGTGGCGAGCCGCGACGTCAAGAGCGACATCAGTGCCCTGATCCGGGCGAAGGTGGTCGATGTCAAGGGCAACCCGGTGGCGGACGAGAGCGTCAGTTTCACGATCACCGCCGTGCAGAACGGGACTTTCGTAATGACGCAGAACCCGGCGATCACGAATGGCAGCCGGACCGCGGAACGCGGCGGCACCCCGATCGTCGCCTCCACCGACAACACCGGTTTTGCGACGGTGGACTTCCTCCCGGGTGCCTTCACGACCGATATCTCGAACTTGCGCTACAGCAACCTCTCGGTGGGGAACGCGACGGTCAGGGCATCGTGGAAGGATCAGACGAGGGATATCACGGTCTCGTTCAGGAACTACCCCTATCTCAGCGTGAAGACCCGGGTCGAGCCCCCGACGGTGGCGGTGAACGACATGGTGAACGTGACCGTGCAGCTGATCGGCGACGGTTATGCGCTCCACTCCCGCCCGATCGATGTGGTGCTTGTGATCGACCGCTCCGGGAGTATGGACAAACTGGATAGTTCTGGAAAGAAACGCATAGTGAGTGCGAAGGATGCTGCCTACACCTTCATCGGTCAGATGGATCCGTCACGCGATCGGGTTGGTCTTGTGTCCTTTTCTTCGACCACGACCCGAGATTGTAATCTGACCGATAACTTTGCGTTGGTGAATACCAGTGTGAAATCCCTCGTAGCGACTGGTGCCACTCAACTGCGGCGCGCCATCTATGAGGCGGTTAAAATGCAGCAGGAGGGGGGGCGGGCCGATGCCGTCAAGGCGGTGATCGTCATGACCGACGGCGACTGGAACTATCATGGCAGCCCCCTCGGGCACGGTACAGGATACCCTGCGAGCGCGTCATGGGTCTACACGTTCAGCGGCAGCAATCTGGAGCCCAATAACTACCGGTATTATGATGGGCTTGGCGGGACGCTCTTGGAGGGGAAAAAAGACGGAAAATCATATTATTACTGCACCGACGGCGAATCAACCAACCAGAACATGTCCCGGTTCGCCCTCTCCAGTGGCGTAAAACTTTATGCAGTTACCTTCGCCTACAATCCCGACAGCACGGTCAGGGCTACGATGAATACTCTCTCTACCTCGACCGGCGGATTTTACGAGCACGCCCCCGATGGAAATAAGCTTGCCGAGATCTACACCGACATCGCCCTCAAACTCCAGGAGGCGGCAGGCGTCAACACCACGATGTCCCTCGTCTTCAAGAATGTTGAGGTGAACAACGTCTCGGGCTATTCGGACGTCTTCGAGTACCAGCCCATCAGCGGTGCGTCCACCTTCGTCACCAAGTACTGGCAGACGAACCTGACGACCGTCCCGGACAAGGATCACACGTACCCCTATTCATTTGATCAGACAGCCGACTGGGCCGACGACGAGATCTCTTTCGACGTCGGCGACATCTACCTCAACCAGGCATGGGAGACGACCTTCTGCCTGAATATCACCGAGGAGGGGAACATCGACATCTTCGGCTCGAACTCGATCATCAGGTTCAACGGCACTGAGGGCCAGAGCAAACTCCGCCTCCCCAGGACGCTCGTGACCGCCGTGAAGGACCTGAACGTCACCGCACTGGACCAGGGCGTGGTCAACGTCACCATCGTCAGTGCAACATGGGACGGCGTCACCTTCCTTGTCCCGACATGGGAACTGGGGTATTCGGGCAACAAATCGATAGTACAGAACGTCTACTACCAGTATAGCCCTGACAACCTCTGGTGGGACGGCGTCTGGAACCACTTCGACACGATCCGGTGCGGTCCTGCAGCGGTCAACGGCACCTACACATCGAACCTTCTGGTGGAGGGCGTCACCGGGTGGTATAAAGTCCGGGTGCACGCCCAGGAAGATGTACAGGGCGGTGCGAGCGGACTGGACACCTGGACTCAGCCGATCCGTGTCGGAAATCTCACGCAAAATAAGATAAAACTATTATAATCTCTTTATGTAGGTATGCTCTATCGGACATCTTCCTGATAGAATACAACTACGTTTTTGAGGATTTGATCCCGGGGTCATTTCTATGCCATACTTGGTGGTTTTTTTTGGTATAGTCGATAAAAAAATCGGCATTTTCTATATTAATATAATATTTTATTGTTTTCAAAAAATGGGTATCTTTATATAATATGGCTTCTCCTTATTGGCTACGCAGGGATCTGCCATGGATAGACCTATCACGAATATGCTCCTGGTCGGCTTCGCCCTCTTCGCTCTTGTTGCGGCCGCATCAGGTCTCCCCACCATCAGCCTCTCCAACGATACGGCCTGCTTGACCGTGGGCGGGAGCGAGACGGTGACGGTGCAGGTGAACGATGAAACCTCACGGGTTGTTAACCTCTCATCCACGCTTGGAACACTCGCCCCCTCTGTCGTGACCACCGACGCGCAGGGGCGGGCGACGGCGACCTTCACCGCCGGGACCGTGAGCGGGACGGCGACGATCACGGCGGTGTTCACCGACGAGTCTGGCGAAGAGGTGAGTGCCTCTAAGGATCTTTTGATCGATCACAGCACACCGATTAATATCTCGTCCCTCTCCTGCCCGGACGAGGGCAGTGTCGGGAGCGAAGTCGAGATCGCGCTCGCCCTGTCGGACCGGTGGGGCAACCCGGTCGATAACGCCAACATAATCGAGAACGTCACCTTCACGGTCGGGTCACCGGGTGACGGTGCGGCCTTCATAATCGGTGACCGGCGTGCTGCCTCTGTCTCGCTCCCGGTCGATTCTAAAGGCTGGGTGAACGCGACGCTCCGCCTCAGCACCATTGCGGGGGAAAATATCGTCCAGATCTGCCCGCCCGGCCTGGTGGGCTCCAGTTACATCACGATTACGGGTGTTGCAGACGGTCCGCCGGTCTCTATCGAGAGCGCGTATGCCTCTGCCTCGTGCCCGGCCGACGGCGTGGGCACGGTCCTGATCGCCTACACCCTGTACGACCAGTATGGGAATCTCTGCGATGAGGCGCCGGTCCAGATCGCGAGCAGCCTTGGTGAGACGACGGCGGTCACGACCAACTCGTACGGCAGCATGCTCGTACGTTATGGGCCGAAGAACGTCCCGGTGGATGTGACCCTCACAGCGACGGCGGCAGAGAACGCCTCGGTCTTTACCATCGATACCTTCTCCTTCGCATCGACCGATCCTGTCAATCTTGTTCTCGCCGCCTCTCCCCTGAATATGAAGAGCCTTGATGTCGATTCCTCGTCGGAGGCAGTCCTTGCGGTATGGGTGACTGATGAGAGTGGCGTCACCGTGACCGATGATCCGGTGGATGTGATCTTTACGATCACAGATGTCGACGGCCACGGTGCGACTCTGACGGCCGATCCCTGTCTCAACGGTGGTTCTTCAACGGTCGCGCAGGCGACCGGTGATGACGGTGTCGCCAGCGTCACTTTTACGCCCGGGGCGTTCGCAGCCTCTGGGGATGCGACCGGCACCTGCACGGTGACGGCGACGGCGACGCTGAACGGGACTGTGGTTTCCCGGAGCGTCGATCTCTCCTGGCGGAACTATCCCTCGTTCTCAGTCTCGGTCTCAGCCTCGCCGTCCACAGTTATGGTCGGCAATGAGGCGAATGTGACCATCTCCCTCACAGGCGACGGCTGGGAATTCACCCCTGCTCCGGCCGACGTGATGGTGTGCATCAGCAGGGCGCCGACGATGTTAACCGGATATCCGGATCCGATGGTGATAGCGAAGAACGCCACTAAGTACTTTGCGGGGTTGATGGAGGAAGGGACGGACAGTCTCGGCCTGGTGTCGTATGGTGAAGCCACGCCGGTAGGACAGATGGCAGATCTTTGTGCGATGAATCAAGGAAAGACTAAGAGTGTGTATAACGAGATTGGTTATGATCCTCAGGCCGGGAAGGATGCCGAATCCTACATAATAGCGCACTATAGTAACAGCGGGGAAGTTCGCTTTGATGATGAGGTAACGCTGGATTTTCCA
This sequence comes from Methanofollis liminatans DSM 4140, assembly GCF_000275865.1. Taxonomy (NCBI): domain Archaea; kingdom Methanobacteriati; phylum Methanobacteriota; class Methanomicrobia; order Methanomicrobiales; family Methanomicrobiaceae; genus Methanofollis; species Methanofollis liminatans. The sequence goes on from NZ_CM001555.1 coordinate 450,560, forward strand.
CTCTCTACCTCATATACCTCTTTCAATGACTCAGTCGAAAGCCTGATCCCGTATTCTATCTATTCGAAGGGGCAGGGCAAACATAGCGGTGACGAACTGAGGCTTGCGCTCTATCAATCGATTACAGAGATCGTTGAGAATGGCGGTACCGGTGATGCTCGAGCCGTGGTTGTTCTCCTGGATGATGACTGGAATAATGGTGGGGGTGGGAAGTATGGCAACCCCCTTGGTCCCAATGGTACATACAATAATGCAGATTATTATGAATTCCCCGACAACGGTAAGGGCCATGGAAATATGTGGGGCCCCACAGGCAAATGGCAGGATCTGGCCTGTTATGCCTCTGATAACGATGTGAAGCTCTATGTCATGCTTGTCGACACGCCAAAAGGCAACGGCAACGGTGGTACGAACGGCCATGCAGCCCTTGAGGCCGATCTGCAGACGCTTGCGGAGACGACCGGCGGGCTTTACAGCAAGGTTACAGATGAAGACTTCGAGTCTGATCTCGTTCAGTTCTACGAAGACATCACAGCTGACTTGAAGGAAGCGGCCGTCTTCAGCACCACTATGGACGCCCGTTTCGATCAGGTCTCGGTCAACGACGTTCTCTTGCCGAGTGTTGGCCTGAGTGATGACCCGAGTGATGACGTCCTCCAGTACCGGTATGTGAACGGGGTCTCGACAAGGATCACGAATATGACCGCAAGCGAGACGCTGTATGACGGAACTCTTGACGACACGGCTGACTGGGCCGACCGGGTGCTGGACTACAGCATCGGGAGGATGGAGTACGGCCAGACCTGGACCGCGACCCTGCGCTTCAACTTCACCCAGGCTGGCACCATCGGTCTCTTCACCGACGGGGCATCGAAGATCAGTTTCTCGAATGCAGCGGGCATCCCCTACAAACAGGACCTCCCGCCGGTCTACATCACCGTCGTCGACCAGGAAACGGCCGACGTCTTCGGCACGAGCACCCTCTCGATCCCGGCGCTCGCCGCAGTGGGCGACAACGACACCCTCAGCATCGCCGTCGACTGGACGCTCGACTATGCCGGTGAGCACCCTGAATTGGTCAGGCAGCGGGCCCAGTACCAGTACAGCGCGGACGACATCGTCTGGGACAACCTCTGGCATGACTTTGCTGTCCCGGCGGTCGATGAGGATGTCACCGGGGATTATGATGCCGAACTCGACACCGACAAAAAGAACGGCTATTACCGGATCCGCATCCATGCCTGGGAGGCGATCAGCGGCGGCGCCGAAGCATGGCGGACAACCGAGCAGCCGGTCAGGGTCGATGACGGTAAGAAGATCAGGATGAAGCTGATCTGATCTCCTCTTTTTTCCCTTCTCGCTGGTGCCTCTCCCTTGTCTCCCCGGAAGACGCCTGCCCGCTATAATTAATACTACTTTAAATAGATTTTGATTTATCCTTACTCTTTTGAATCATATATTCTGATAAAATCAAAAAAATATCTATATTTTACAAAAAATGACCTTTTAAAGAATGTTTGAAAAATGGGTATTTTTAAATACCGCTAAAAAATCTATTCTCTCCACGAGAGGTGGAAAAATGGCAACACTGCGTCCCGGGCTCTTCCTGCTCTGCCTCCTGCTCATCTGCACGGGGGCGGCGGCAGGGGAGCCCTATGATCTCACGGTTACAACCGGAACAGACTGGCTGATCGCAAACGGCGCCGACGGAACGACGGTCACGGCCACGGTCACGAACGGCGGCGCCCCGGTCGGCGGGGTCAGCGTCACGTTCTCCTGCGACCCTGCGATGGGCAGTCTCTCCCGGGCCCTGGCGGTCACCGATGGGAGCGGCGTCGCACGCTCCACGTTCACGGCGGCGACGACGAGCGGCGCCGCGGAGATCACGGCCTCGGCTACCTATGGGGGTGACGGTGGCCCGGTGACCATCTCTGCCTCTTGCGTTCAGCAGATCGACCACGATACGCCGTATCGACTGGCGTCCCGCACCTATACGAGCGAGGTCTCGGTCGGGTCTGTGACCACGATCGTCCTCGCCATGCAGGACCGCTATGGGAACCCGATCGACTCCCGCCGGACGGCCGAGACCGTCCGCTTCACCGTCGGTTCGCCCGGAGGCGCCGCCGGGATCTGGGACGGGGCCGCCTATGTCGACGACTGCGTCCTGCCGGTGGACGAAGAAGGGAACGTCATCGCCGTCCTGAAGACCTCCCCTCTCGTCGGGGAGAACATCGTCTATGTCGACCTCCCCGCGCCGGTCGCCGACACCTACTTCACGGTCTACGGCATCGGCGACGGGATCCCGGCCTCGATCTCCTGCACGATCAGCCCGACCGGCACCCCGAACCCCTGGGTCCCGGCCGACGGCGTCAGCAAGTTCTCCATCCTCTACACCCTCAAAGATGCCGCAGGCAATCCGGCTGGAAACCGTTCGATCCATGTCGTCACGTCTCTTCTCGAGGAAGAGCCGATGATCCTGACCACGAACTCCGACGGCCAGATCATGGTCACCTATGGTCCGAAAGACACCATCGGCACGGTGACGATCACCGCCACCTCTGATGACGACCCCGCCGTCACTTGCTCACAGACCGTCCAGTTCACCAACTCCGCCCCGGTTGAGATGCTCCTCTCCGCAAACCCACAGACGATGCCGAGCCTGGACGCGAACCCGGAGTGTGTTTCGGAAATCCGGGCAAAGGTCATGGACGAGAGGGGCAATCCGGTCTCAGGGGAGACGGTGGCCTTCTCGATCGACGCCATCGATATCGAAGGGAACGTCTGCACCGCTCCTGCCCTCCTGGAAAATACCGCCACCACCGACGGCGACGGCTACGCCGTCGTCAGGTTCGTCCCGGGCGCCTTCCCCCTTCCCGGCAGTGACGACTACAACCAGACCGCCACCGCCACATGCGCCGTCGTGGCCACCTGGGGAGAGGTCACCCGCTCCATCCCGCTCGCCTGGAAGAACTACCCCTTCCTCTCGGTCACCACCTCCGTCGATCCCGAGACCGTCGAGGTGAACGAGACCGTCAGCGTGAACATCACCCTCAGGGGCGACGGCTGGGCGCTCCAGCCCGACCCGATCGACGTGGTGCTTGTGATCGACCGGTCGGGGAGTATGCTCTACGACGAACCCGATCGGATGCACTCGGTGAGGGAGGCGGCGAAAGATTTCGTGGACCAGATGGCGACGCGGGATCAGCTGGGTGTTGTCTCGTTCGGGAGAAATGGCTACATCTCGCGGCCTGGCGCAAACTCGGGGATATCGACCTCGGAGATTGACAACGTCTATGTCTATCCGGTCTCGTACAGCGACTATGCAACGGTTGATGCCTCTCTGACCTCGAACGCCGCCTCTGTAAGGTCCACGCTTGATACGATCGTTCCTGATCACGGGACGCCGATGCGCCACGCCCTCTATACATCGATCCAGGAGATCATCGATCATGGGCGGGACTCTGCAGTTCAGGCGGTGATCCTCCTCTCCGACGGCGACTATAACTGGTATGGCGACCCGCTGGCGCGGGGTTGGGGGTATACGACGAAAAGTCCTACCGACTTCGGGAATCTCGCGAGCAGTTACTACAAATATACTGATCTCTCTTCCGATGATCAGGATATGGCCGCATATGCGGCCAGGCACAACATCACCATCTACTCCATCGGTTTTTCCGACAGCATCTCCTCCGGCGGCAGGTCCACGCTCAGGCAGCTGGCAGAAACCACCGGCGGCATCTACTATGACGCAAGTGCAGCCAACATCGACTCCATTTACACCGAAATCGCCGGCGAACTCAAGACCGAGGCCGGCGTCGACACCACTGTCGGCCTGCAGTTCGACAACGTCCTGGTGAACGGCCTTGCGGTCTTCAACGACCCCGCAGACCCGGTCCTCGAGTATGTCCACATCCCCGGCGAATCGACGGTGATCGGGAGCTGGATCGACAACGAAACCGGCCGCCACGAGATCCTGCCGCTCGACACCTACGACAACACCTCTGAATGGGCGGCCGGTCAGAGCCTTGCCTTCAACGTCGGCACCGTCCGGCTCAACCAGACCTGGACGACTCGCTTCACTCTCAAGGTGCTCAAGGAGGGGAACATCAACATCTTCGGCCCGGGCTCCCTGATCACCTTCAACGGCGGGGCCTCGAGCCTCACCCTGCCAGACACCTTCGTCACCGCCGTTCCTGACCTGAACAACACCGGCCTCAATTCGTCGGTTCTCTCCGTCGAAAACCTCGCCCGGGAGGGCTCGGGCGAGGTGACCGACTTCCTCCCGCTCGTCTGGAACCTGAACTACACCGGCGAGGAGACCGTGACCCAGCGCCTCTACTACTCCACCGACGATAAACACACCTGGACGCGGTTTGCCACCCTGACGGCCGTCGCTCCGGGCAATGTCACCCTGACGGCGAGCCTGGACGTCAGGGTGCTGCCTGCCGGCTACTACTGGATACGGGTCCGCGCCACCGCCCCTGACGCCCCTGATGCGATGGACGAGCTCGATAGTGCTATCCTGGTGGGATCCGCAGAAACCCCGAAGATCAAACTTGAGTAGGGTCCTCCCCCTCCCCTTTTTTCTCCGGTGGCCATTTGCCCTCCTTGCGGCCGGCCTGTATTGTGCAAATATGATTGTTCGACAATCTTTTTCAATGGAATTCTGTAGTTGTCTCTGATTTTATCGTTTTCAATCCTACAAAAAACGAAATTTAATGTATATTCGATCAGATAAATATACAAAATATTTATATATTGTTCGCGTATTCACTGACTCACCTCGGGGGAGGACATGTCAGCGATACGTCACGGTATTATTTTTGCAGCGCTCCTGCTGCTCTGCACTCAGGCGGCGGCAGGTTCGCCGATGGTCGCCATCACCACGGATACAGAATGGCTCGTTGCCGGCGGCCCGCAGAGTTCGTGGATCGCAGTGCAGGTCACCGACGATGCCAGCACGCCGGTGAATGGGGCAGAGATCACATTTTCCTGCGACCCGGCGATGGGGGCGCTCACTCCCTGCACCGCAAAAACCGGCGCCGACGGCACCGCCCGGGCCAGGTTCTCTGCGGGGACGACGGGCGGCACCGCCGCCATAACGGCGGTTGCCCGGTGGCATGAGGGCGACGCCCCGGTCACGGCGTCTGCCGTCTGCGAAAAGCGGATCGATCACGCCGCCCCACAGAAGATCGCGGTCCTCCGCTACCCCGGCGAGATCACGGCCGGCACGACCGCCTCCATCCTCCTGATGCTCACCGACCGATACGGCAACCCCGTCGACTCCCGCCGCACGGCCGAGACCGTCCGCTTCGTCACCGGTTCGCCCGGCACCACGGCCGGCGTCCTGGACGGTGCCGGCTACTCTGACGACGTCTCCCTTTCCGTCAACGAGAGCGGATGGGTGGCGGCGCTCTTCAGGGCCGACTGCGTCGCCGGGGAGAACATCATCTACGTCGACCTCCCCGTCCCGGTGGCCGACGCCTACCTCACCATCCGCGGCACCGCCGACGGTGTCCCGGCCGCGATCTCGGCCTCGGTCTCGCCGGCCTCTCCTATTCCGGCGGACGGAACGGGCATATACCGCATCGTCTATACCGTAAAAGACCGCTACGGCAACCCGGCCGGAAACCGGTCGGTGAACATCGCCGCCCTTCCGGGCGAGGAGACGACGGTCCGCACGAACTCCCTTGGAACGGCGACGATCTCCTACGGGCCGAAAGACTCCGCCGGTGCGGTTGAAGTGACGGCGACGGCGGCGGACAACGCCTCGGTGACCGTCACCGTCCCGGTCGCCTTCATCCACCTCGACCCCTCAGATATGCTCCTCACGGCAAACCCGCAGACGATGCCGAGCCTGGACGCAAACCCGTCGATCACCGCCACCATCAGGGCGAAGGTGATCGACGAGAAGGGCAACCCGGTCGCCGGTGAGAGCGTTTCCTTTGCGATCCCGGGAGACCGGCAGGGCGCCTCTCTCAATGCCGCCTCGGCCGTCACCGACCGGGACGGCTACGCCAGCATCCTCTTCACTCCTGGCGCCTTCCCCGCACCGGGCGAGGCCGGGTATGACCCAACCGTCACCGCCTCGTGCACCGTCGAGGCGCGGTGGGGCGGGGTCGTCCGCTCCATCCCGCTCACCTGGAAGAACTACCCCTTCCTTTCGGTCACTGCCTCGGTCGAGCCCGAAACGGTCGGGGTGAACGAGACCGTCAGCGTGAACGTCACGCTCCGGGGCGACGGCTGGCGGCTCCAGCCCCACCCGATCGACGCCGTCCTCGCCATCGACTGCTCGGGGAGCATGAAGGACCGGATCGCCGGGGCCGATACAAAGATGGCGGCTGCACGAACTGCTGCACGCACCTTCGTCGCCCGTATGAACCCCTCCTCCGACCGGATCGGGCTCGTCCCTTACTATGAACGCTCCGCGCCCGTTCGGGTCGGGCTCTCGACAGACTACGTCGCAGTCATCTCGACCATCGACGCCCTCTCGCCGTCCGGCTATACGCCGACCAGGCTTGCATTGAAATGCGCCATAGACGAACTCATCGCCCGCCCGAACCTCGACCCGGACGCAGTGCGGGCCGTCGTCCTGATGTCTGACGGGGCGTACAACTACTTCGGCGACCCTCTCGGGCGTGGGAATGCGTCATCGACGTATTATGTGACCTCCTCAGACCGGGAGGCGGACTACCGGTGGTACGGCTACTGCAACGGCACGAAATACGGCCTTTTCGCTCTCCCAGAAGACGACCTCTCGGCCTATGCCCGCTCCCGCGGGATCAGGATCTACTGCATCTCCTTTGGCGACGGGATCGTCGAGGGCGACAACACCTACGACACCATGACCGCCCTTGCCGGATCCACCGGCGGTTTCCACGAGCACGCTCCCGATGCGGCCGCGCTCTCCGAGGTCTACAGCCGCATCGCCGGTGACCTGAGGGACGAGGCCGGGGTTGAAACCGTCATGGACATCTCCATGCAGGACATCTCGGTGAACAGCGAGCGCATCCCTGGCGCCGACGTCTTCGATTACCAGTATATCGAGGGCTTTTCGACGGCGGTGGAGAACTGGATCGGCAACGCGGCGGCACGCTACGATTTCGTCGCCCCGCACACCCTGGACCAGCGTCACGACTGGGAGGACGATCACGCCCTCCACTTCGAGATCGGCACGGTCCGTCTCAACCAGGTGTGGACCGCCAGATACACCCTGACGGTCAAAAAAGCGGGCAACATCAATGTCTTCGGACCGGGCTCCCTGATCGCCTTCAACGGCGGAACTTCGAGCCTCACTTTGCCCGACACCTTCGTCACCGCCGTTCCCGACCTGAACAACACCGGTTTTAATGGCCCTATCCTCGACGTCGCCGACCTCCATCGGGAGGGTTCGGGCCCGGTCACCGCCTTCCTTGAGGTGGCATGGGTCCTGAACTATACCGGGAGCGCTCAGGCAACCCAGCGTTTGTCGTACTCGCACGACGAAGAGCACACCTGGGTCCAGTTCCTGACGATGCCGCCGGTTCCGGCCGGAAAAAGGGTTCAGGAGGCGTGTCTTGACGTGCGTGACCTCCCGACCGGCCTCTACTCCCTGCGGGTCGATGCCGTCGCCCCTGACACGCCGGACGACCGGGCGGATCTACCCTCTCCGATCCTTGTTGGAAACGGGCAACCGTCAAAAATAAGACTTGAATAACTTTTTTTCAGCCGTAACGGACCCAGCGGGAATCGAACCCGCGTCCCTGGGTTCGAAGCCCAGAAGGATGTCCTCTACCCCATGGGTCCATGGCACCGGAGTATAACCGATCATCGGCCGTTCCGTCAGAAAGGATGAATGAATTGTACCGTGTTATATATCATATCACAAGTTATTAAGCGTTTTCCGGCACCATCAGATCATAACATGATCCTTTCCTCCGCTGAGATCCGGTCCCGTCTGGCGGCGCCCGCAGATGGGGGCCGCCTGGTCATCACCCCCTTCGCCGACACCTCCCTCCAGCCTGCCTCCTATGATCTCCGGGCAGAAGGCGACATCTCTCTCCAGCCCGGAGGGTGCACCCTCGTATCAAGCCTCGAACGCGTCGAACTCCCCTCAGACCTCGCCGCCACCCTCAGGTGCCGCTCCAGCTATGCGCGCCGCGGCCTCCTCCTCGGCGGCGGTTTTGTCGATCCGGGCTTTCGGGGGCAGCTCACCCTCTGCCTGGTCAACATGGGCGCTGACGCCATCCCCCTTGCGCAGGGCGACCGGGTGGTCCAGATGATCCTGCACGAGGTTTCGGGCGGCGGCCATACCTATGAAGGGCGATACCAGGACAGCGAGGGCGTGGTGAGGGCGCGATGAGCCAGATCCGGACCGAGCGTAAACTCGTCGAGATCCTGCGGATCCTCAAGGAGCACCCCGGCCCGGTGGGGGCGAAGCGGCTCTCCGAACTGATGGCCGAGCACGGTTTCGTCCTCACCGACCGTGCCGTTCAGTACTATCTCCGGTCCCTCGACGAGATGGGCTTCACCAGAAAGGTCGGCAACAAGGGGCGCGTCCTCACACAGAGCGGCATTGCCGAGATAGAAAACGCCCTTGTCGGCGAGCGGATCGGATTTATCATCTCGAAACTCGAACGCCTCGCCGTCAGGACCACCTTCGACCCGGCGACCGGCACCGGCGACGTCGCCTATAACCTCTCCTACGCCCCCTACGACGAGGTCGACCGGGTGCAGAAGGCCTTCGATGAGGTCATTGCCGCAGAGTGCGGTTTTTTCAACGGGTATCGTATCGTCGACAACGACCCCCGGGTCCCTGACGACCATGCGGGCTTCATCACCCTCTGCTCGGTCACCATGGACGGGGTCATGCAGAGGCAGGGCATACCGGTGGAGATGAAGTACGGCGGCCGCCTTGCCGTGGACGCCGCCCTGGAAAAAAGTCGTTTCCTGGACCTCGTCGCCTACCGGGGTTCGAGCATCGACCCGTTGCAGCTCTTCATCTCGGCCGGCCTCACCTCCATCCACACCTATGTCACCGGCGGCGCCGGCACCGTGCTTGCAAATGTCAGGCAGGTCCCGCTCCCTGCAAAAGAGAAGGTCTTCGAGATCGCCTCGGCCATGCGGGCGTCCGGGTTTCGGTTCCCGATCACGACCGGAGAGCAGGTCTTCAACCTTACAAAAGAGCCGTACAGGCTCTCGATCGTATCGCTCTCAGGGATGAACCTGATCGGCCATGCCGTCGAAGTGGGCTGTCAGATAAAAACAGAGATCGGTGCAGGAAACATCCCGTTCTCACGCGTGCTCTCTAGGTGATCCAGTCGATCCCGCCGGCATCCTCTTCGCCCTCTTTTTTGCGGGCCTTCTCTTCCCGGGTACTCGTCCTTTTTCCCGGCTCCACTTCTTTCGGCTTCTGTTTCGGGGCGATCTTTGCGCTCGCCTTCAGGAGGTCGTCGTCGGGCGGCGCCACCCCGGCCGCGAGAGAGACCGAGCGTCCCTCGAAGAGGTCGTCTTTCGCTTTTTTTACGGCGGACTTCAGGCGCACGCTCTCGCCCGAGAGCGCAGCGTCCTTTGCCGCCGGCAGGGTCTCGACCCGCACGCCTGAGTAATCGACCTCTTTTGGCCGTATCGCTGCGGTCCGGGATCCCCCTGAACCCAGGGCCGAGTCTTTCGGTGCCTGCGGGATCGCCACGTTCGTCATCCTGGTGATATCGCGGGGCGCCTGCTTCTTCCCGGTCGGAAGGACGACGGCGTCGCCCTCCTCAGCCTTCGTCTTCAGGTTGTCGCTGGAGAGGTGCAGGCGGAGGACCTCGCCCCCTTCCTCCCGGGTTTTTTTCACCGGTTTTTTTTCGTCGGTCGCGATCCTGATCATCTCGTCACGTTCGCCGGGCATCTCTTCATCATGCTCCTGTGGTGGTTCAAGAAGGTCGGTGGCGGTATGCATGTCGGTATCCTCACCCCCCTCTCCCCCCGAGGCGGCCCGATATTTCTCCTCCTCGATCTCCAGCAGATATTGCTCCCGCAGGATCTTCAACTCCTCGATCCGCGGCACGTTCTGCACGCCCGAGAGCACGATGACGATCCCGACGAAATGGGTGCTCTTCACCGGATAATCCCCCGATCTCACCTCGAGCCCGGCAATGCTCCGGTCGATCCACTTCCGCACCGTCACAAAGCCCTTCACCGAGAGCTCCTGGCTCGGCCCGGCGATGAGCACCAGCGCTTTCTGGGCGCTGGTCATATCGCATGGGACCGATATCTCCTCGTAAACGGCCCTTTTTGCAAGCGAAACAATCCGTGCCGCCCGCGTCTGGGAGCCCTCCATATAATTCCTGGCAGAACTCCATCGTTTCAGGAAATCGAAGGTGCCTGAGGGGAGGCGGTCCACCGCATACCCGACTGCAACCGTCCCCATGCCGGTGAGCGTGTTGAGCACCTCGCCGGCGTCCAGGACCAGTTCGCCCACCTCAAGGCCGCTCTCGCTGAACTCCCCCGCGCGGAGGAGGAGGCCGATGCGCCGGGCGATCTGTTCGTTCAAAAGCGAGTTCACCTGCCGCGGGTTCCGGGAGTAGGTCATCTCCTTCTCCCGCCGTCGGTGCCTCTCGTTCAGCGGCCCGGCCTCCTCCCCGGCCCGGATCTTCTGGTACCAGGTTTCGTTGTCGAAGACGATCGTGGCATCGACGAGGGCGTCGACGTTCTCGATATCGTCTGCTGCCTTTGCAGACCGCTTTTTCCCCTCGCCTCGGCAGGGGAGGGTGACAACGGCAAAGATCGGTTCGATGAACGTCTCGCGCAGCTGGGGGACGATCATGTCCATCGTCTCGATGAGGGTGCCGCCCAGGCCGGCGCAGACCAGGATCGCATCGATCTGCACGGTGTCGACCTTCTGGATCCTGGTCATCACCTCCTCGATATCGATGGTGGTCTTCACGTCATAGGGATGCGATGGGTCGATCGGCGGGAAAAAGAGTTTGGATTCTTCGGGGAGATGTTCGAGCTGTATGAGGGTGTTTGCGTCGAGGTCGATCGCAAGGGCGTTCATACAGAGGATCGTGCTCCGCCGGTCGTGGTCATAGAGACGGTCCACTATCCTGCTGCCAGCACCACCCAGTCCGATTGCCAGAACCCGCATGAATACATCGCCCCGCCCTGCGGCCGCTCAGTTCCCGGCCGTACGGGCGCTCATTCTTCTTGGGTATTTGTGCCGGTGATCATAAATACTTCTCGCCGGACGCGTTCCCGATGCGCCGGGTTTTTTTTGCGTCTCCCTGGCGCTTCGGGTATCGCTGCTATCTGCTATCGGATATTCGGGTTAATATGTTGGTTTTCAAAGGCAAATGAGAATACTTTTATCTTCGTGCGATAACTACTCTCTCTGAGGTGAAATGCCTTGAGTTATGGAATTGAATTTGTGCCAGGCAACATTAATGTAAAGCAGGTTGTAAAATACGTCAAACTCGCGGAGTCCAAGGACATCGACTACGCGTGGATCACCAACCACTACAACAACCGACACTGCTACCCGACCCTCGCCATGATCGCAGCGAACACCGACTCGATCAAGATGGGCCCGGGCATCATGAACACGTTCACCGACACCCCGGCGGCCATCGCTTCCTTCATGTGCACGCTGAACGAGATCTCCGACGGACGCGCCGTGCTCGGCATCGGTCCCGGCGACCTTTCGACTCTGCCGAAGCTCGCGATCCAGGGCGCGAAGCCCGTCGCCCGCCTGAAGGAAGGCGTCATCCAGTTCCGCCGCCTCTGCGCAGGCGAAGAGATCAAGAAGACCGGCGAGATGGAGTTCTTCGACTACGACGGTGCGAAGCTCACCGGCGTCACCCTGCCCGGTAAGAAGGGCATCCCCGTCTATATCGGCGCCCAGGGCCCCAAGATGCTCGAGCTCGCCGGTGAGATCGGCGATGGCTCCCTGATCAACGCCTCGAACCCGAAGGACTTCGAGATCGCCATTCCCATGATCAAGAAGGCTGAGGAAGCTGCAGGCAAGAAGGGACACGATGTCGGTGCCTACACCGCCATGTCCATCGACCAGAGCGAGAAGAAGGCCCGCAACGCTGCAAAGATCGTCGCCGCCTTCATCGCCGCCGGTTCCCCGCCCGCGCTGCTCCAGCGCCACGGCCTTGACGAGGGCAACGTCGCCAAGATCAAGGACGCCCTTGCCCGCTTCGACTTCAAGGCTGTCGGCGGCCTCGTCGGCGACGCCGAGATCGACGCCTTCACCATCGCCGGTACCCCGGACATGGTCAGGCAGAAGTGCGAGGACCTCAAGGCAGCCGGTGTCACCCAGATCATCTTCGGCTCCCCGCTGGGCCCGGACATGACCAACTCGATCCGCCTGCTCGGCAAATACGTCGTCTGAAGGGACTGAATCTTCCCTTCACCCGTTTTTTCAGGAGGATCCATTTCCATCCTCCTTCCGGGTGCATTTATCTGTCCCGGCGTCCCAGACCTTCTTTGAGAGGGTATGTTTTCCGTCGACCATTACGCTGACGGCCGGATCGAGGTCAGACGGGAGGCGCTGACCGGTATTGCCGCACGGATCAGTCCTGAAAGGATACAGCGCGGGATCAGCCCCCCCTATGTGGCGGCGCCCGACGAATCCTGCCCCTTCTGCCCGGGCCGCCTGGAGGCAGAAACGCCCGCATTCGCGGACGGGACCCGCATCCGCCGCGGCGAGAGCGTCACGTTCCCGAACCTCTTTCCTTTTGCCGCCTGGCACACCGTGACCGTGATCACGCGCGCGCATAGCGTCGAGCGTTTCACGGTGGACCAGCTTGCAGACGCCCTCTCCGGCCTTGCCTCGTCTCTTGAGGGACAGGCGGACTACACCTCGATGAACTGGAACTTTCTTCCCTCGGCCGGGGCGAGCATCGTCCACCCCCACATGCAGGGGATCGCCGACCCGGCGCCGACGGCTCTGCAGGGCCGCTACATCCGGGCGTCGGCGGCCTACCGGCAGGAGTGCGGCCGGCGCTACTGGGACGACCTGGTGGACCGGGATTCCGCCTCAGATCGTTTCCTCTTTGAAGACGTCATCCCGTGGTTTGCAAGCCCGGTGCCGGTCGGTGAGCGCGAGGTCCGCGGTGTCCTGCCCGTTACGACGGTGGGGGAGGTCGGCCCCTGCACGAGGCCCCTTGCCCGCGGCATCCTCAGGGTGATCGAGTGCTATCGTTCCCTGGGCACCCGGGCCTTCAATATGGCCGTCTATTTCGGGAAAAAATCCGATGAAGAATCTTTTTCCGCGTTCTGCTCGATCATCGCCAGGATCAACCCGAACCCGGCCTCGATGACCGACTCCGCCTTCATGGAGCGCCTCCACTGCGAGCCGGTGGTGATGACCCTGCCCGAGGAGTTCGGGCGGTATTTCAGGGGCGAGGCTGAGTCGGGCCGGTTCTGACCGGTACCTGTGGTTCAAAAAACTGGCTCTTCTCCATTTCGGGGTGGATCATCCCGGCCTGATCCTCTTACCTGCCCCTCCGGGTTTCACTCCTGCCTGTGGGCGTGCCCCCCCGCTGCCCGCCGCACTATCTATTGCCTGAGAGATCCTCGGCCTTGATGTGCCTGCGCAAAGTCGGGCGAAGGTATCGGGTTGTCTTCAAGAGTGGAAATTCGGAAAAAAAGGTGAATTTGGGTTTACTCGGGCTTGGAGATGAGTGCCGTCTTGGAGACGATGACGCCATCCTTCTTGTGGGGCTTGCGGATGACGGCGTCGCCGGCCTTCTCGATCTCGCGGGCTTCGTCGCAGAGCACTGAGGCCTGGCGCATCATTTCGTGGGCAGAGCAGACGATCGGGATGTACTTCTCCCACTCCTTCGTCATGAAGCAGCCCTTCACGTTGACGCCGGCGACCGCCGAGGCGATCTCGTAGGCGGCGCGTGCCTTTGCAAGGGCGTACGGGTTCGAGAACTCGCCCTCGACCGCCTTGTCGGAGGTCATGACGACCTTCGGGAGGACGAGGTCCGCACCCTTCTTGCCTGCCTTGACCTGGTCGATGACCTTGTCAAGTTCGAACTGGAGCTTGCGGAATGCGCCGGTCAGGGCAAGGACCTTGACCAGGTTGCCGTTGTAGTCGGCCATCTCGATGGGGTCGAGGAACTCGCGGCGGGCGCCGATCATCGAGTCGGCCTTCATGATGATGTAGCCGAAGGTGCTCGCCTTGAGGGCGTCGAACTGCTCCTTCTTCGTGGTGATGTCGTCGGTGATCACGACGACCGGGATGCCGGCCTTGGCCAGTTCCTCACGCGCGCCGGTCGGTCCGGGCAGAACGCCGTTCGGAGAGACGACAACGCAGAAGTCTGGGCCCCATGCCTTCATGTTGGTGACGACGCGGTCGATGTCCTCGGGCTGCAGTTTCGTGCCGGACGTGGCCATAAAGGTCTGCATGTCTTCGCGGTCCGCACGCTCGTCGAGGAGCAGCTCAGCCATGACGCCGCTCGCAATGTTGCCGAGTTTGGCAATTCCTACTTTAACTACCATCTATACACCTCTCAAATTTGAGAACAGACATACTATAAGCGAAATCTGATATAAAGATTGTGAATCCACGCCAGATCCGGTTTCCTCATGGGTTAAATAAAAGTGTTTAAGTGACATGAGGTTCATTGATATTCATATGAAGCAGGGGCTTCTCACCGACAGACAGAAGGAGGTGCTCAGGTACCGGAAGACCGGGCTGACGCAGCAGCAGGTGGCAGATATCATCGGCACCTCCAAGGCAAATGTCTGCACCATCGAGAAGGCAGCGTACGAGAATATCGAGAGGGCGAAAGAAACGCTCGAATTCCTTTACACTCTGGACTCGGATCACCTCTGCACGATCAAGGCCGGGACCGATCTCTTCGACGCCTCGTCAACGATCTTCGAGGAAGCGGAAAAACTCGGGATCAAGGTAAAGTACAACACCATCGAACTGATCAACCGCATCCACGACTCGAACCCCGGCCGTTTCAGGGCGCGCTATGTCCGTGAAGACGTCGAGGTCTATATCAATAAAGAGGGCGACCTCTTTTTTGGCTGATGGTTCTCTTTTCTCCCGGCCTTTCCGGTGCATACGGGAAGGTTTATATTCGTTTCTGAAGAATAATTAAAGAACCGGAGACGATGGTATCCTGTACAACCGGACACAGAACAATGGCCGTATGGTGGTATGACGGCCATTCTGTAACCGTTTGACGGATAAACCGGTCTGTTCCCCAGGCGGGGGGCAGGCTGTGATGCCCCGGCTGCCCCTTATGGGGGCACAACCGAGAAGGACTCTAATCCAGTCCCAAGGAGCTGACAGACGCTGGATCTGATCCGTGTAATGGGCCTCCGCCCGTGCAGGCGAGCCCGGCCGGCCCCGTGCCGGCATGCACAACGATCAGGATCTCTTCGCGAGACGAGGTATTCCGGTGCACACCGGAATGATCTCCATGACATGGAGACCGCGACCCACGGCACATCACTCCCGACACCACCGCAGCAGGACTCCAGATGATCTGCTGCGCGGAAGAAGCGTGCCCGTTCGATCTGTCCGGACCCCGGTAACGGGGCGAGGAGTGGGCCGGTCCCCGTTCGCAAGTGTTTGCGCAATCCTGAGCAGGAAACCTGGGATTCTCGGAGAGAACCAAAGCAGAGGATTGATAGGAACATGGCGAATATACACAGGCCACGCAGGGGTTCCCTCGCATACAGCCCGAGAAAACGGGCGAAGAGCCAGGTACCGAAGTACCAGTCCTGGCCGGAGCATAAGGGCGAGCCCGTGCTCCAGGGTATTGCAGGCTATAAGGTAGGGATGACGCACGTCATCATGGTGGACGACCACAAGAGCAGCCCGACCGAGGGGCGCGAGATCATGGTGCCGGTCACCGTCGTCGAGGTCCCGAAGATGCGGGTCGCCGCTGTGCGCGCCTACGTCACCGACTCCTACGGGCGTCACCCGCTGACCGAGGTCTGGGCCGAAGAACTCGACCCGCTGCTTGCAAAGAGGGTCACCCTGCCGAAAGAGCACGACCGCGAGGCCGTCCTCGGAGAGATCAGGGAGCGCCTCGCCGCAGGCCAGGTCAGCGACATCGTTGCGCTGGTCTACACCCAGCCGGCCGCCACGACCGGTGTCCCCAAGAAGGTGCCCGAGCTGATGGAGACCAGGATCGACGGCACTTCAATCGAAGGCTGTTTTGACCTTGCCACCTCGCTCCTCGGCAAAGAGATCGACCCGCTCTCCCTCGTGTCAGAGGGCCAGTACGTCGATGTCACGGCCATCACCAAGGGCAAGGGCACCCAGGGCGCAGTCAAGCGCTGGGGTATCCAGGTCAGGAAGAGAAAGCACTCCCGCGGCGGCAAAAAGCGTCACATCGGCAACCTCGGCCCCTGGAACCCGCACCACGTCAGGTGGCAGGTCCCGCAGATGGGTCAGCTGGGCTACCAGCAGAGGACCGAGTTCAACAAGCGGATCCTCAAGGTCGGCACCGACGGCCCTGCCATCGTGCCCGAAGGCGGTTTCCTCCACTACGGCATCGTGCGGAACTCCTATATCATGATCAAGGGTTCCATTCCCGGACCGGCAAAGCGGCTCATCCGTATCCGCCCGGCGATCAGACAGGGCGAGCACGCCATCAGGGCGCCCGCCGTGAACTATGTCAGCCTGGAAAGCAAGCAGGGGTGATCAGGAATGAAAGCAAATGTCAGATCAATCGACGGATCGGTCGTACGCGAGATGGAGCTTCCGTCAGTCTTTGAAGAACTCTATCGCCCTGACCTGATCAAGAAGGCCGTCCTCTCCATTCAGAGCACCCGGCTCCAGCCCCACGGCGCGCACCCGTTTGCAGGCATCAGAAGCTCGGCAGTCGGCTGGGGGTCAGGCCGCGGTGCATCGCACGTCCCCCGTCTGAAGAACGGGTCGAGAGCTGCAAAGGTTCCGCAGGCCAAAGGCGGTCGTGAAGCGCACCCGCCAGTCACGGCAAAGATCCTCGTCAAGAAGATCAACAAGCAGGAAAAATGGGCTGCTCTGCGTTCGGCCATCGCCGCAACCGCAGTATCCGAACTCGTCGCCGCCCGCGGTCACCGCTTCGAGGGTGAAGTGCCCCTCGTCGTCGACGAATCGTTCGAAACCCTCGGAAAGACGACCGACGTGATCAACGCTCTCACCGCCCTTGGCGTCTATGCAGATGTCGAGCGTGCAAAAGAGAGCAAGAAGGTCAGGGCAGGCCGTGGCAAGATGCGTGGCCGCCGGTACAAGCAGCGCAAGAGCCTTCTGATCGTCACCGGCGACGAGCCGCTCCGTGCAGCCCGCAACCTCGCCGGCATCGACGCGGTCAGCATCTTTGACCTCGACACCGAGATGCTTGCGCCGGGCACGCACGCCGGCAGGCTGACGCTCTGGACAGAAAGCGCCCTCAAGAGGATGGAGTGATATCGATGGTGCTCAGGCATCCGTATGTGACGGAAAAAGCGATGATGATGCTCGAGAACGAGAACAAGGTTCAGGTTCTCGTGCAGAAGTCTGCCTCCAAGGACGAGATCAGGCGCGAGATCGAGAAGACCTTCGACCAGAAGGTGGCATCGGTGCGGACCATGATGACGATGAAGGGCCAGAAAAAGGCAGTCGTCAGCTTTGAAAATGAGAAGGCCGCCGAGGAGATCCTCAGTCGGCTCGGTGTCATGTAAGGTGGTGAAGAGATGGGACATAGAATTATCAGCCAGAATCGTGGGCGGGGCGGCCCGACCTATCGGTCACCATCCCACAAATATAAAGCCGAGCTGAAGCACGTCTGCAAGAATAACGAGGACCTCGTCGGCCGTATCATCGATATCGAGCACGACCCGGCGCGCCACGCGCCGATCGCGCGCGTCGAGTTCGACGGCGGCAGGAAAGAGTACGTCCTGGTGACCGAAGGCATGGGCATCGGCGACGAGGTCGCCTGGGGTGCCGCGGCTTCTGTCCGGAACGGCAACACCCTGCTCCTGCGCGACGTCCCGATCGGGGCATACGTCTGCAACATCGAATCACGGCCCAACGACGGCGGCAAGTTCGTCCGCGCCAGCGGCGTTCAGGCGATGATCGTCGGCAAAAACGCCGGCAAGGTAGCAATCCAGATGCCCAGCGGCAAGCAGAAGTGGTTCAACGAGATGTGCCTGGCCACGATCGGCATTGTCGCCGGTGGCGGACGCGGCGAGAAGCCGTTTGTCAAGGCCGGCAACAAATACCATAAGATGAAGTCGCAGGCCCAGAAGTGGCCCAGATCGTCCGGTCTGAAGATGAACGTCATCGACCACCCGTTCGGTGGCGGTGGCCACCAGCACTGTGGAAGGCCCAAGACGGTCGCTCGCGGCACGTCGCCAGGTCGTAAGGTCGGGTCTATCGCTGCCCGCAGGACTGGCAGAACAAAGAAGTGAGGAGGGGATTGAATGGCAAAGAAAACGCAGAAGCGGTTACCGCGGCGACGTGAGGAGTTCACCTACCGCGGCTACAGGATTGAGGACCTCCAGCAGATGGGAGCGAGCGAGCTCGTCTCCCTGATGCCGGCCCGGGCGCGCCGCAAGGTCACCCGCGGGCTGTCGAGAGATCATGAGAACTTCCTTGCAAAGGTGCGCACCGGCGACGAAGCCGTCCGGACCCACCTGCGCGACATGATCATCATGCCCGAGATGGTCGGCAAGACGGTTGAGATCCACAACGGCAAGGAATTTGTCGCCGTAGAACTTCAGCCCGAGTCGGTCTTCCACTACCTGGGCGAGTTCGCCCTGACCAGAAGGAGAGTCTCCCACGGAACGGCCGGTATCGGTGCGACCAGATCCTCCAAGTACGTACCCCTGAAGTGATGGCAATGGCAAGGACTGGATATTCACTGCAGATCGAGGGGGAGAACCTCGCTCGCGCCAAGGCGAACGAGCTCTCCGTTTCCCCGAAGCACTCCATTGAGATTGCCCACTTTATCAGGGGCATGAAAGCCGACGCCGCCCTCGCATATCTCGAGGACGTCGTCGCGAAGAAGAAGGCGATCCCGTTCAAGCGGTTCAACAGGGACGTAGCCCACAAGAGAGGGCTCGTCGGCTGGGACGCCGGCAGATACCCGGTAAAGGCATCAGGCGAGTTTATCACCCTGATCAACCAGGCGAAGAAGAACGCCGAGTACAGCGGCCTTGACGCCGAGAACCTCGTCATCGTCCACGCCGCCGCCAACCGCGGCCGTGCCGGGCGCGGCGTCTTCCCGCGTGCGATGGGACGCGCCACCCCGAAACGGCGCGAGACCGTGAACATCGAGCTGATCCTCCGGGAGGTGGAGTAAGATGGCAATTGAGCGTAAATTCGTCAGTGAAGGCGTCACCAGGGTCAGGGTCGAGGAATACCTCTCCCGGGAACTCAAGCGCGCCGGCTACGGCGGCATGGACATCGTCCGCACGCCGATGGGCACCCAGGTGACGATCTTCGCCGAGAAGCCCGGTATCGTCATCGGGAAAGGCGGCAAGCTCGTCAGGCAGCTCACCCAGGACCTCTCGACCAACTTCAACCTCGAATCCCCGCAGGTTGAGGTTCAGCAGGTCGCGAACCCGAGCGTGAACGCCCAGATCATGGCCGAACGCCTTGCCACCGCCCTTGAGCGCGGCTGGTACTTCAGAAAGGCCGGGCAGAGCACGATGCGGCGCGTCATGGAATCGGGCGCACTCGGCTGCGAGATTGTGCTCTCAGGCAAACTGACCGGGGCAAGGTCCCGCGTCCAGAAGTTCCTTGAGGGATATGTCAAGCACTGCGGCGAACCGAGCATCACGATCGTCGAGAAGGGCTATGCCATTGCCATCAAGAAACTCGGCATCATCGGCGTCCAGGTGAAGATCATACCGGGCGACGCAAAACTCCCCGACCGCTTCGAAGTTCTTCCGCCCAAGCCGTATTCGGCGGAAACGGTTGAAGAGTCCACCAATATCGGCGACGACGTCGATGCCGAACTCGCAGAGTTTGAGGACAAGGTCCCTGAGACCCTGATCGAGGGGGAGCAGTAAATGGCAATCTTCAGAGCGCACGAAGTCCGCCAGCTCAGCGACGTTGAGCTTGGGGAACAGCTCCAGAAACTGAAGCTCGACCTGATGCAGTCGCGCGGCAAGGTCAGCGCCGGCGGTGCCCCGGAGAACCCCGGGCATATCCGCGTGGTGCGCAGGACAATCGCCCGGATCATCACCGAGCAGAACGCGCGGAGGACCAAACAGGCATGATCGCCCCGCAGACCCTCCTCAGGCACGAACTCATCGGGCTTGCAGTCTCTTTGGTGAAGGCCAGGAACCCGACGCATGTCGGCATTTCGGGCCGGATTGTAGATGAGACTCGCAATATGCTGGTGATCCTCTCCCGGAACGGGGAAGTGCGGGTGGAAAAGAAAGGCAGCGTCTTTCTCTTCACCCTCCCTGACGGGACACGCGCCGAAGTGGATGGGTCTGCCCTTGTGGCACAGCCTGAAAAACGGATCAGCATGCGCAAAACGAAATAGAGGATAGATAATGGCGAGAAACATTGGGTTAAACGTCCCGCTTCCCGAGAAGGAATGCAGTGACGTGAATTGTCCGTTTCACGGCACCCTGCCGGTGCACGGCCAGGTGATCACCGGCAAGGTCGTGAGCAACCGTATGAACGGGACGGTCGTTGTCGGACGGGATTACCTTCACTTCGTGCAGAAGTATAACCGTTACGAGAAACGCTCCTCGAAATATCATGCTCACCTGCCTGGATGCATCGACGTTCAGATCGGCGACACCGTAAAGATCGCCGAGTGCCGCCCCCTCTCCAAGACAACGAACTTCGTTGTGGTTGAGGTGATCTGAAATGAAGGCAAAAATCTCCCGGATTCCACGAGCAGTCCAGACCGGGACGAAGCTGATCTGCGCCGACAACACCGGTGCCAGGGTCGTCGAGGTTGTCTCGGTCGACGGCTACCACGGTGTCAGGAGAAGACAGCCGAAACTCGGTATCGGTGACGTGGCAACCGTCTCCGTCAAGAAGGGCACGCCCGACATGCGGCGCAAGCTCATCAAG
Source organism: Methanofollis liminatans DSM 4140 (assembly GCF_000275865.1). Taxonomy (NCBI): domain Archaea; kingdom Methanobacteriati; phylum Methanobacteriota; class Methanomicrobia; order Methanomicrobiales; family Methanomicrobiaceae; genus Methanofollis; species Methanofollis liminatans. Next base: position 471,561 of record NZ_CM001555.1, read on the forward strand.
GCGGTCGTCATCAGACAGAGGAAAGAAATGCGCCGGCCAAGCGGTCTGCGTGTCGGCTTCGACGACAACGCCGTCGTGATCATCGACGAGCGCGGCGAGCCCAAGGGCACCGAGATCAAGGGTCCGGTCGCCCGTGAGGTCGCAGAGCGGTTCCCGAAGATCGGATCGACCGCCACGATCATCGTGTGAGGTGTGTGTATGGTACGAATTGCAAGCAAGCAGCCAAGAAAACAGCGCAAGGCGCGCTACAATGCACCCATGCACCAGCGGAGCCGGTTCCTGTCCGCGCCCCTTGCCGTGGCGCTGAGAGGAGAGTACAAGAAGCGTAGCGTCCGTGTCGTCACCGGCGACACGGTAACGGTGCTCCGCGGCGACCATGCCGGAACCGAGGGCGTCGTCGACGGTGTCAACACGAAGACCGGCACCCTGCTGGTCCACGGCGTCACCGTCACCAAGACCGACGGCACCGAAGTGCCCAGGCCGGTGAACGCCTCCAATGTGATAGTCACCAAACTGAATGTCAAAGACCCCCGCCGGGTGGCGAAGCTGGAGGAGAGGAAGTAAATGTCATATCATCTGAAGAGGCTGACGGCTCCCGTCTCCTGGCATATCGCCAAGAAAGAGGAGAAATTCGTCACGAAGACCAGCCCGGGTCCGCACAGCGGCGCTGCAATGCCGGTCGCCGTATGGCTCCGCGACAAGATGGGCCTTGCCGGGAACATGAAGGAGGTCAAGCGCATCCTTAACCAGCGGCAGGTCATCCTGAACGGTAAACCGGTCACAGACCCGAAGCTCGGTCTCGGGATCTTTGATATCATCTCGATCCCGAAGATCGGCAAGCACTACCGTGTCCTGACCGACAAGAAGGGGCGCATGGTCACGATCGAGATCGACGCCGAGGCCGCAAAGACCCGTCTCTGCAAGATCCGGAACAAGAGTATCGTCCGCGGCGGCAAGGTTCAGCTGAACCTCCTGTACGGTGCGAACCTCCTTGCGGACAACACCTACCACCCGAAGGACTCCATTGTGGTCACCCTTGAGGGCGAGAACCGCTTTGCGATCGTGGACCACTTCCCCTTCGCCATCGGAAACATGGCGATGGTCATCGGCGGGAAGCATTCCGGCAAGGTCGGCAGGATCAGCGAGATCCGTGTCGCCGCCGGCAGCATCCCGAACCGCGTGATCCTCCAGGACAAGGACGGGGAAACCTTCGAGACAGTCGAGCAGTATGTCTTCATGATCGGAAGAGAGACGCCGGCAATCGCTGAATGGGGGATTGAGGGCTGATGACAAATCCGATGCAGGCAGTCCACATCGACAAGGTCGTCGTCCACATGGGCGTCGGCGAGAGCGGTGACCGGCTTGTCAAAGGCGAAGATATCATCAGAGCGATCACCGGTGGAAACCCGGTCCGCTCGATTGCAAAGAAGACCCAGCCCGCGTTCGGGATCAGGAAGGGCGCACCCATCGGTGCGCGTGTGACCCTGCGGGGCGCAAAGGCCGAGACATTCGTCCAGACCGCCTTCAATATCATCGAGCGCAGGATCGGTGCGTCGGCAATCGACCGCGAGGGGAACTTCTCCTTCGGCATCGAGGAGCACACCGACTTCCCGGGCCAGAGCTACGACCCGCAGATCGGCATCTACGGGATGGACGTCAACGTCATCCTCGAGAAGAAGGGTGTGCGCATCGCCCGCAGGAGAGTCGGACCGCGCAAACTCCCGGCAAAGCAGCGCGTCTCTCCCGAAGAAGCGATTGCCTTTCTGACCGAACAATATGGGATGGAGGTGCAGTGATGGCAGATGAGGTACAGGATAAGAAATTCGGACGCGGCGCAAATGAGTGCCGGATCTGTGGCCGGAAGCAGGGCCTTGTCCGCAGGTACAACATCATGTTCTGCCGGCAGTGTTTCCGTGAGTGGGCTCCCAAGATGGGCTTTAAGAAGATGAACTGAGGTGAAGAAATGGCACGACTGAATACAATTGCAGATGCGATGAGCGCCATCAAGAACGCCAGCGACGGCGGGAAGCCCTCAGTTATCATCGAGCCCGCGAGCAAACTTATCGGCTCCATGCTCGGGATCATGCAGGAGAGCGGCTATATCGGTGAGTTCGAGTACGTCGAGGACGGCCGCGGCGGTCAGTTCAACGTCGGGCTCGTCGGCAGGATCAACCGGTGCGGTGCGATCACGCCCCGTTTCTCCGCGACGGCCGATGAGATGGAAGGATGGGAAAACAGGTACCTCCCGGCAAAGGGGTTCGGTCTCCTGATCATCTCGACCTCTCAGGGCGTCATGTCGCACGAACAGGCACGCCGTGCTGGAATTGGCGGCGAACTTCTGGGGTTCGTCTACTGAGGTGAGAGAGCAATGGTAGTTGAGAGAAGAGTTACCATCCCTGCCGGGATCACGGCAGCCTTCACGAACTTCACCATGGCGGTGAAAGGTCCGAAGGGCGAGCTCACGCGGGACATGCGTTACCCCGGCGTCAATGTCGCCATCACCGATGGCGAGGTTGTCATCACCACCGAGTCAGGCAGAAAACGGGTCATCGCCATGGTCGGCACCTACGCGGCGCATGCGAAGAACATGTTCGACGGTGTTGCACAGGGCTATGAGTACAGGATGAAAGTGGTCTACTCCCACTTCCCGATCCAGCTCAAGCTCAAGGGCGATATCCTTGAGATCAACAACTTCCTTGGTGAGAAACAGGCGAGATACGCCAGGATCTCCCCGGGCGTCAAGGTCGCGATCGGCAACGATGAGGTGACCATCACCGGCATCAACAAGGATCTCGTCGGAGCGACCTCTGCGAAGATTGAGCGGGCGACCAAGGTCCGTAAGCGCGACACGCGGGTCTTCCAGGATGGAATATACATCGTAGAAAAGGCGTGATGCAGATGGCAGACAACAAGATTCGTTTAATCCGTGTCCGGTCGGCGAAGACCGGGTGCAAATTCCAGCGCCAGTGCCTCCACGCAAAGAAGAAGCTGGAAGACACCTGGAGAAGACCCCGCGGTCTTACCAGCAAGCAGAGGAGGCAGTACAGGGCGAAGGGTGCCCACCCGCAGGCTGGCTACAATGCCCCGATTGCGGTGCGCGGCATGCACCCGTCCGGCTACTTCGAGGTGCTCGCATACAATCCCTCTGACCTTGAAGGACTCGATGCAGCCACCCAGGCGGTCAGGATCGCCGGTGGCGTGGGCAGGAAGAAGCGCGGCGAGATCCAGCAGAAGGCGATCGCGGCCGGCCTCAAGGTGCTGAACGCAAAGAACCTCGCGCCGGCAGTGGTTGAAGAGGAGGCTGAGGCTGATGAGTGATCTTTCGACGCAGAAGCGTATCGCGGCGGCAGTCCTGAAGTGCGGTGTAAACCGCGTCTGGCTCAACCCCGAGCGTCTCTCTGACATTGAAGCGGCAATCTCCAGGAGCGAGATCCGCGAGCTGGTCGCCGAGGGCGTCATCAAGGCAGGCGTTGTGAAGGGGAACAGCCGCGGCCGCGCCCGTATCAGGGAAGCGAAGCGGTCGTACGGTCATAAGAAGGGTTATGGCCGCAGGAAAGGCAGTGCGGGTGCCCGCACCCCCTCGAAGAGGCAGTGGATCATGAAGATCCGGGCGATCCGGTCGTCGCTGCGCGAGATGCGCGAGGACGGCACGGTTGACCGCCGCACCTACCGGACCCTCTATCGGAGAGCCGCAGGTGGACAGTTCAGGAGCAGGGCGCACATGAAAAGCCATGTGGACATGATGAAAGGGAGGACAGAGTAATATGGCAACTGGAGCACGGTATTTTGTTCCCTTCCGCAGAAGGAAGGAGGGCAGGACCGACTACCACGTGCGTACGAAACTCCTGCTCTCAGGGATCCCGAGAATGGTTGTTCGCAGGACCAACCGCCAGATCATCTGCCAGCTTGTGGTGCCGGGCGACCAGGGCGACCAGACCCTTATTTCTGCATACTCTGCAGAACTGAAGGCGTTCGGGTACGAGGGTTCGTTCTCGGGCACCCCGGCGGCATATCTGACCGGGATGCTCTTTGCGACCAAGGCGCTTGCAGCCGGTTATGAGGAAGCGATCCTCGATATCGGTCTTGCACGGGCACAGAAGGGCGCCCGCGTCTTTGCGGCGCTGAAGGGCGCGGTCGAGGCCGGGCTTGAGATCCCGCACGGCGAGTCGGTTCTCCCTGACGATGAGAGGACCAGTGGGGCGGTCATTGCAGAGTTCGCTCCTGAAAGGGCCGGAAACCTGGTAGAGAACGTTGAAGAAGTGGCAAAGGCCATCATGAAGGAGCAGGAGTGACATGGCATACGAACAGCAGCCCTGGATCCCGCTGACCGGCCTCGGCCAGGCGGTCGCATCCGGCGAGATCAAGAGCATCGATGAGGTGCTCGAGAGCGGCAAGCCCATCAGGGAGCCCCAGATCGTCGATGCGTTCCTTCCCGACCTCGAAGACGAGGTCATCGACATTTCCATGGTCCAGAGGATGACCGACTCAGGTCGGCGCGTCAAGTTCAGGGCCGTGGTCATCGTCGGAAACCACAATGGTTACATCGGTTTCGGGCAGGGCAAGGACGCACAGGTAGGAAACGCAATCCGAAAGGCAATTGATGATGCAAAGACCAATGTCATCAAGGTACGCCGCGGCTGCGGGAGCTGGGAATGCGGGTGCAATACCAGGCACTCGATCCCGATGCAGGTGAAGGGCAAGGCCGGCTCGGTCCGTGTCACCCTGATGCCGGCACCGCAGGGTATCGGCCTCGTCACCGGTGAAGTGGGCAAGAAGGTGCTCGACCTTGCCGGCGTCAAGGATGTCTGGGCGTTCTCGAGCGGGAACACCAGGACGACGATCAACTATGCCAAGGCGACCTTCTATGCGCTGAAGGCGACGAACATGATCCGGTCCGGGGGAGCAGAGTAAATGTTTGCAGTAGTGCAGGTGCGCGGTGTCGTCAATACCCGCGCCGACATCAAGGACACGCTGAAGATGCTCCGCCTCCACCATATCAACCACTGTGTGATGGTCCCGGACACCCCGGCATACATGGGTATGATCCGGAAGGTCAAGGACTATGTCGCCTATGGCGAGGTGGACGAGAAGGCCGTGGCGACGGTCCTTTCGACCCGCGGCCGTCTGACCGGAAACCTGAAGCTCACCGACGAGTACGTCCGCGCTCACTCCTCGTTCTCAGGGATCGAGGAGTTTGCGGCGGCGCTCTGCCGGGGCGAGGCAACGATGCAGGACATCCCTGATCTGAAGCCGGTCCTCCGTCTTCACCCGCCGAGAAAGGGATTCAGGACGATCAAGCGCACTTTCCAGCAGGGTGGAGCGCTTGGAAACTATGGTGAGGAGATCAACGATCTTCTCTACAGGATGAGGTGAAAGAGATGCCCACGAATACACGCTCAAAATACCGCGGAACGCGGACCTGCGGCGGCGGCACCCATAAGAACCGCCGTGGGGCGGGCAACCGGGGCGGGAGAGGCAGGGCAGGACACCGGGACCACCGGTGGAGCCGCTTCCTCCTTGCAGGACAGGTCCACAACGGGAAGAACGGTTTCGTCAACCCCGGCCAGACGAAGGTGTCTGTGCTGGACGTCGGCGAGATCGATCAGGTCGCTGAGTTCCTTGTCCAGGCCGGCTTTGCCGAAGAGGAGAGTGGCGTCATCGCCATCGATCTCGCCGACCTCGGCATCGAGAAGGTGCTCGGCAGCGGGCAGGTCACCCACGCCCTGAAGCTGACCGCAGGATCGTATTCAGCGCAGGCAAAAGACAAAATTGAGGCGGCAGGCGGTCAGGCACTGACCGTCTGATCGTCTCATTTTTTTAGGAGGAACCATGGGGAATCTGCTGGATAGAATGGAGCCTTTGCTTGCGGCGATGCCGGCGGTGAAGTCTCCGGAGGGGCATGTCCACTTCAAGAACAAACTGATGTGGACCGCTGCGATCTTGTTGCTGTATTTTTTCCTGACAAACATACCCGTCTTCGGCCTGGACGCCAGTTCGCAGGACGTGTTCCAGTATTACCGTGCTCTTCTTGCCGGTGCGAGCGGGTCTATTGTTCACCTTGGTATCGGGCCGATCGTCACGGCGTCCATCGTTCTGCAGCTCCTGAAAGGCGCTGACCTGATCCAGATCGACACCAGCGACGCTCGTGGCCAGGTTCTGTACATGGGGCTCCAGAAGCTTCTCATCTTCGTCATGATCGTCCTCGAGGCGGCTCCTAACCTCTTCGGCGGATTCCTGGTCCCTGATGCTGCAATAGCCTCCGCGTTCTTCGGAGGGAACACCTTTGCACTTTCGCTCCTGATCTTCCTGCAGATCTGTCTCGGCGGCGTTCTGATCTTCCTCATGGATGAGGTGGTCACCAAGTGGGGTGTTGGCTCAGGCGTCGGCCTCTTCATTATCGCGGGGATATCCCAGAGTCTGGTCAACGGCTTCTTTAACTGGTCGGCAGTCTCTGACCCGTATCCGGTGGGCTTTTTCCCGAGGCTGTTTTCCATCGGCATATCGGGCGGGAACTATCTCCAGTATTTCGGGACCGATCTGCTGGCCTTTGTGACGACGATCGCCATATTCCTGATCGTTGTGTATGTGGAGTCGACGCGCATCGAGATTCCGCTCGCTCATGCCCGCGTCCGCGGTGCACGGGCGCGGTTTCCCGTGAAGCTCATCTATGCAAGTGTGCTGCCGATGATCCTGGTCCGTGTGCTCCAGGCAAACGTCCAGATGATCGGCATGTTCCTCTCGAATGTCGGGATCACCATCTTCGGCCGGTTCGACGGGCAGGCGCCTGTGGACGGGCTGATGTGGTTCCTTGCCCCGGTGAACGGGCCGACCGACTGGATGTGGTGGATCTCCGATCTCGGTCATGCACCCTGGGAGATCATCCTCCGTCTCGGCATCGATATGGTGTTCATGGTCGTCGGCGGTGCGATCTTCGCGCTGTTCTGGATCAAGACCGCCGGTCTCGACTCGAAGGACGTTGCCCGGCAGATCCAGCTCTCGGGCATGCAGATCCCGGGCTACCGCCGCAACACCCAGGTGCTGATCAAGTACCTCGACCGCTATATCCCGCGCGTCACGGTGATCGGCGGTGTGTTTATCGGACTCCTGAGTGTATTTGCAAACCTCTTTGGTGTGATAGGTGCAGTGAGTGGTACAGGATTGCTGCTTACTGTCAGTATCACGTACCGCCTCTATGAAGAGGTGGCGAGTGAACAGATCATGGAAATGTATCCGTTCATGCGGCAGTTCTTCGGGAGAGAATGAATGGCTGGAAAGAGAGTGATCATTACCGGAGTTCCCGGCGTCGGGAAGACCACGGTCATTGAAGAGTCCATGAAGCGCCTTGCAGAGGAGAATGTCCCCTACAGGGCGATCAATTTTGGCAGCTGCATGTTTGAGACCGCGAAGTCCGAGGGTTTTGCTGAAGACCGGGACCAGATGCGCAACCTCGACCGCGATGTCCAGAAGGACCTGCAGAAACTTGCTGCCCGGCGGATCGGTGCGATGGAGGGGAATATTATCATCGACACCCATGCGTCGGTGAAGACGCCGGCAGGCTATCTGCCCGGTCTTCCCGCCTGGGTGCTCACCGAAATCCACCCTGATACCGTCGTGCTCGTCGAGACCGACGAGGACCAGATCTTAATGCGGCGGATGGGCGACGAGAGTCGCCGGCGCGATGCCGAAGGGTGCCGCAGCATTGCCGAGCATCAGGCGTTCAACCGCGCCTTTGCGGCGTCGTATGCGATGATGACCGGGTGCACCGTTCATATCGTCCGGAATGAGAATTTCCTGCTCGATCACGCGATCGACGCACTGGTGGCCGTGCTGAGGTGAGGATGGCGCTCAAGGATCATGGCGGCACGATCGCAATTGTCTTCACCATGCTGATAATGATCTCGTACGGCATCCCTTCAATCAGGGACGGTGTCGGCGGGGCGATGAATCTTATCTTCGGCCCGATGATCGATGATTGGAAGATCCCGTTTTTTGTGCTGATTCTGATCCTGTCTGCGATCACCGGCCTGTACTCCTCGTTGATCCAGAAGTACACCATCGATTACGAGAGGATGCAGCGCGTCCAGGCGAAGATGAAGGAGTTCCAGAAGGAGTTCCGTGAGGCGCAGCTTGGTGGCGACGAGAAGAAGATCAAGAAACTTGAGGCGAAGCGCGACCGTATGATGCAGGACCAGATGGAACTCTCCAAGCAGCAGTTCCAGCCGATGGCATATATCCTGCTGGTTTCTGTTCCGATCTTTTTCTGGCTTCTCTACCGCCTGCCCTCGGTGACCCAGACGATGACCCTGCCGTTTGCCGGGATGGTCAACTTTCAGGAGATGATCCTGGGGTTCTTCCCGATCTGGATCCTCTGGTATATGCTCTGCTCTCTTGCTATCAGTCAGGTGATCAGGAAGTCGCTCAATATCGGGGGTCTGTAGAGTGCGGATCACCATCAGCGGGCCGCCCGGGAGTGGCACGACGTCACTTGCCCGGTATCTTGCCGGGAAGCACGGCTACCGGGTGATATCGGCGGGAGAGATGTTTCGGGCGCTGGCGCAGGAGCGCGGCATGTCGCTCGCTGCGTTCGGTGCCCTTGCCGAGTCCGATCCCTCGGTGGACAAACTGATCGATGCGCGCCAGAAGGAGACGGCCGAGGCGGCTGACGATATTGTTGTCGAGGGGAGGCTGTCTGGCTGGATGGTCTCGAACGCCGACATCAGGATCTGGCTGACGGCGTCTCCTGAGTGTCGTATCGGGCGCATCTCCTCGCGGGACGGCGAGGAGGAGGAGGCTGCACGCCTCCATACGGAGGAGAGGCAGGCCTGCGAGCGGACCAGGTATCTGACGTATTACGGGATCGATATCGAGGATCTCTCGGTGTACGATCTGGTGCTCAGTTCGGAGCGCTGGAACGTCGAGGGCCTCGGGGCGATTGCGGACGCGGCGATCGCCGCGTCCATCCGCTGATCTCTTTTTTGGCTCTTTTCGATTGCGTTTTGCAGTTCGGCTTCAGGAGCGCCTGTTTTGGGATTCTCTGCATCTCGTTCGATGGGGAGAAATTGCCCCTGTGCGGCTCTTCCTTCCTGTCAGGGCGTCGCGTGAAACGGAGGGTTGATCTGGATGCCGGTCTCTTTGTGTGATTTTCCATAAGGAGCGCACGCGAAGGCGCGAAGGTGCGCGGAGTAGAACCTGGAATGAGGGTGCGGTGGACAGGTGCCCTGAGGGTATGAGTCCGGGGTTTGGGCTGGTGTCGCCCGCCCCCCGGATCGTGAAAAGTGGGTGGGGTGTCTGGATTGTGTGGATGGAATTGAGACGCTGGTGTGGTGATTGTGCGTGGTCTTTGTGCCTGTGCTCACCTCGCCACAGGGATGCCCGGGGTGTACCTGATCTGCTCGCGCAGGAGGGGATGCAGGGAGGGCGCCCGGGCGAGATCGTGCAGTGCGGCCACCGCCTCTTCGTTGCCTCCCCGCGCCATCCCGAAAAGGATGTCCACGGCGTCGCGCTGGATTTCGTTTATCATCGGTTCGTTGCAGTCCTTTACAGAGAGGTAGAGGTGGAGTACGGTTTCGTCCTTGAAGTAATGCAATCTCTCACCTGATCATATGAACTATTTTTAAAAATTAAATTGTTTTTGTTAACTTAACCTGCGGCGGTGAGGTGCTGCAGACTATGATTGCGGCAAATATGGGCCAGAGAGGATGGCGTCCGGCGCCCGTCGCTCCGCCGGTCTCAGCGATCCTTCTTGCCGGTCTGATCGACGGCATCGCCCTGATCCTCACCTGACCCGGCGATGATCGCGCAGACTCTGCCCACCTGCCCGTCGGTGAGTCTCACCTTGATCCCGTGCGGGTGGTGGGGGGAATTCGTAAGGATGGCGGCGACAACACCGCGCGTCTTCTTTCCTGTTCTCTGATCGGCTTTCAGGACGATGTCCACGGTCAGACCGGGCCTGATATCGCGTCTCCACTCTCCGCTCATCCGTATCATGTTGGTATGGGAGGGCAAGAACGTGATGATGGTGGCGGGGGCTCATTTTTCCCGGGCCGGTCTTTGTGAACCTTTCCGGCCTGCCGCTTCCCTTTCTGAAAATATGTGGTTCCCGGCGATTTTCTGGCCAGGCGCCCCTCCTCCGCCGGTGTAAATCCCTGCTCTTCCTCTCGGATAAAGACGAATGAAAAACCCTTTTAATGTTGCTGGAAGTATAGGTACTGAGAGTGGATTATCAATGGGTGCAACGAAAGAAGGTTTTTACAATACGGTTGAGCGCGACCTGAAGAAGGCCTACAGGAATGAAGAAGGCTGGACTCTTGAGCGCCGCCCCCGTATCGATGGCGCGGACCCGGACTATCTCCTGATCAGGAAAAAGCCCGGCATGGTGGAGCGCATCCTGGTCAATGTGAAGATTGCCGCCGAGGTACCGGCCACCGACTTCGAAGCCCTCAATGCATCGGTCATGGACCTGAAGACCCGGAAGATTCCGGTCGCAAAGGCCCTTCTTGTCGTCCCCAGGGACGTGAAAGTGCCGGCAGACACAAAGGGTGTGGATCTCTTCTACCTCAACTCCTATGCCGTCAAGGGCGGCGAGGTGATCTGGGGGCGCAGCAGCCTGCGCGCAGAGGACGGAACCCCCGTCCTTGCGTAAGGCGGAAAAAAATCTTATTTTTCAAGAGAATTCTTAAAAAAAGGAAGGTTTTGGGTGCCAGAAATTGGCCTGAAGGCGATGCGCCGCAGCACGCCACATGCCTCCGGCTATGTAACCCCTTGATGCCGGGCATATTAAATCTGTCTATTTAACTCATGCCAGATGTTAACCTTTACCTGCGGTCAACGAGCCGTTTCGGCCTCCCCCTGATAGCGGCGAGTTCGAGGCCGCCGGGAGGGGTGAAGTTGAAGATCACCGAGAGCTGCCCCTCTTCATGGATCTCCGAGATTTCGGGTCTTTCATGGAAGAGGGCGTTGAAAAATGACCGTTTAATCGCCGCCTGATCCGCAGTCGCCGGATCGATGCATTCCATGCTCACCCGCAGCGTCGTCTCATCCCCGTCGCCGTAGAGGAATGCCTCGTATTCGCCGGTGATGCTCTTCATGTTCTCGGGCTGGAAGACGGCGCGCTCGATGTCGACCCGGTTGATGGCGCATCCGTGGACGACGATCGTCTCGGCATCGCGCCAGGGCGGTTCGATCTTCATATGCGTCCGGCCGCATGCGCACCGATCCCTGGTCAGGACGCGGCTGTTGTCCTCGGTGTCGTAGTTGATCAGGAGGGTGCCGGCCTTTTCGCCGACCGGGAGGAGGGTGGTGAGGACGAGCCTTCCCTTCTCCCCGTCCCTGACGAAGCGCTCCATCGCCGGGTCGTAGAGGTCGACGTGGACGAGGTCTTCAGGGCAGTGCAGCCCGGCCTTCACCCTGCACTCGCCGCACATCGTCCCTTCTGTCGAGCCGTAGGTGTTGTAGACCGGGCAGTTCCAGACCTCCTCGAGATAGGTGCGCGCCTCCTCGGCAAAGCTCTCCCCGCCGACGATTAAACGGCTCACCCCCGACTCCTCAGGGGCGATTCCCTCGTCTGAGAGCCTGCGCGCCAGCCTGAGGAGTTTGAAGACGCTGCCGACGATCGCCGTCGGGCGGTAGGTCCTGATCACGCGCACCGGGAAGGTGCATTTCCCGGTGGGAATGACGGTCACCCCCATCGCGTGCGCCGCAAGCGTCATGGTGTTCGCCCCGACGTTCATGCCGTATGAGGCGCAGACGACCACGCGGTCGCCCTGGCTGATCCCTTCCATCGCAAAGGCCCGGGAATACTTCTCGGCGTAGCGGAGCCAGTCCTCCCAGGTCAGAAAGAAGGACTTCGGGACGCCGCTCGTCCCGCTCGTCTCGTGGATGGTGAAGACGTCCTTCCAGTCCACGGAGAGAAACTCGAAATCCGGGGTGGCCGGAGGCTGGTGCTCGCGGATCGTCCCGCCGCCGATGACCGGGAGTTCGAGGAGGTCTTCGTGGCAGGTGACCGAGGCGGGGTCGATCCGGTGGGCGGCGAACCATTTTCGGTAAAATGGGGAGTGTTCGTCGGCGTACCTGACCGTGTAGCGCACCCGCTCGTCGACCAGGGCGTCGAGGTCCCCGCGGTCCATCGTCTCGACCTCTCTGTTCCAGTAGGCGTCCTCGTCCATGATCGATGGAGTGGACCGTTGACCTCGTGAAGGTTGCGGACGGGCGAAGCCTCCATCTCTGCCGGGCGCAGAATGTAGAGGTATGTGGCAGGATGGGCGATCTGTCCGGGTGAAGATCTGCGGGCTGACCCGGCCCGAAGACGCTGCGGCGGCTGAGAGGGCCGGAGCGGACGCCGTGGGTGTGGTAATGTGCTCTGACTCGCCGCGCTCGATCGGGGCCGGTGCGGCGCGTGCAGTCTTCTCGGCCGTCGGGCCGTTCACGGCGACGGTGGTCGTGACCCATACGGCCGATCCCGGGGAGATCGACCGGATTCTTGCCCTGCGCCCGACGGCCGTCCAGATCTCGTACCCCCATGAGGTGCCGGCCGATGCAGGGGTCAGGGTGATCAGGGTGACGGGGCAGGGCAGGCCGCTGCCCCCCGGGAGGGCTGATGCGTATATCGTGGACGAGAGCTGCGGGAAAGGCCGCCCCTTCGACCCGGCCTTTGCCAGAGCGTTTGCGGAGCGGAGCAGCCTGCCGGTGATCCTTGCCGGCGGGCTCACGCCTGAGAACGTGGGGGCGGCGATCGCCGCGGTGCGCCCCTATGCGGTGGACGTCTGTTCTGGGGTGGAGACGGCGCCGGGGGTCAAGGACCACGGCCTGATCGAGCGCTTTATCGCCGCAGCGAAGGGGACGCCTCAGTAGCGGAGGGTCTGCTTCATCGCATGGCCCTGCCGCTTGAATGCGGCGTTGAGGAACTCGGCCTTCTCAGGCGTGATCCTGATGACGTTGAGATCGACGTTCGCGGCCCTGAGTCGGTCGGGGTCGATGTTGCGGAGGGCGAGCGCCTCCGCGTGCCCGGCGGCGCCCGGCCTGAGGATCTCGGCCCTGCCCTCGACCTGGAGCCCCGCGATATCCTCCATCGTGGTATATTCCGTATAGACGGCGAGGGCGACCGCCGGGCTTCTGAGGAGGTGCGCGAACTTCTCGCCTCCCTCGCTGTAGATGTAAATCTTCCCGTTCTCGAAGAGGTAATCGACCGTCGTCGCCCTGACCCGGTCGTCGTGGCCGGTGGCGAGGACGCAGATGTGGTTGGCCTTGAGGTAGTCCTCGACCGCCGTTTTGATCGCCGCTTCGGCCATCTGCCCGCCGCACGCCATCCGCTCCCGCAGGGCGAGGGCGAAGGCGGTCACCGCCCCCATGTCGGTGAGGTCCCGGTCTTCGAGGACAAAATCGGTCTTTTTCGCGTAGAGGGTGAGGGCGGTCAGGTCGTCCCGGTCAAGGCGCCCCACCTCCATGCGCCCGCCGAACGCCACCGCCGGGGCGTCGCCCCCCACCATCTCACGCAGTTCTTTGAGGTATTCGTGCCCCTTGTGCAGGTTTATGCAGGTGCAGAAGAATGCCACCGGCTTTTTTCGCAGCCATGAGGCGTTGGTCTCGACGAAACGCCTGATCGCCGGCGCCACGTTGCCGTTGTAGATGGGCGTGCCGATCACAAAGAGGTCGAAGGACCGCATGTCGCTGGAAAACTCCTCTGGCCTGCAGGTCCGCGCCGGCCCGAGGACGAGGGCGATCGCCCCGGCGATCCCGGCCGTCGAGCCGTATTTGCTCTCATAGATGACGCATGTCCGCTGCATGTGCCCCTCTTCTGCCCCGGCGCTCATAATACTTTGGAGGGTGGGGTGTCTCTCCGGGTTTGAAAAAGAGAGTGAATGTGTTCTGGAGGATGTGATGGAGGCCCGGGGGCTCTTATCGCCCGCCGACGCCTCCGCCGCCGAAACCTCCACCGCCGCCGAAGCCGCCTCCTCCAAAGCCGCCTCCGCCGCCGCCAGCCGAGGGCGGGGCGAAGGCGACGATCGGGACGAAGCCGAGGTGCATCGTGGAATAGAGGGGCATGCCGGCCTCTCTGATGTTGATATTCAGGTCTTTCATCGCCGCTTCGACCCGGTCGCCGACGCCGAGGGCGGTGCCGTAGACCAGCCACTCGCCCCACATCGAGATGTCGGCCGGGGCGTACTTCCTGATCTGCGCCAGGTCTGAGAGGAAGTGGGCGAAGGCGTCCCACTCCAGTTTCTCCCGGTAGCGGTCGTCCTTCCAGTGGCCGAAGAGGGTGGAGGGGAAGGCGAGGGCGACGGCTACCTCGGCGATCGCCGCTCCTGAGAGGAATATCGCCGGCAAGGCGAGGTAGCCGGTCGCCGGCGCCATGACGATGACCAGGACGGCAAGGGCGAGGACGATGACGCCCAGGAAGAGGAGGGGGGCGACAAGGGTCCGGCCGTCGGTGGCGTATCGCCGGGAGAGCGAGGCGTCCACGCTGCTCTGGAGGGCCTTGAGTCCGCCCTGGAAGCGCATGATCGCCGTCTCCGCCGCCTTGTCGTGCGCCGCCCTGGCCGCGAGCGCTTCGAGGGTGGCGGTGTCGAAGGTCCGGCCTTCGGTGAGGTTGGCGAGGTAGGTGAGCACCCGCTGCTCGTAGGCATCGTCCGAGGTCTGGGTGTTGACGGTGATCAGCACGCCCGTCCCTTCGGTCTTCTCCTTCACGGTCACGGCGCCCTTCCGGTGGAGGTCGAGCACCGTTGCATAGAAGCCGTTCTCGTCGAACTCGAGGACGTCGCCCGTGAAGAGGAGGTTCACCTGCCAGGGTTTCAGGGCGGTGTTCGGGGTGACGCTGAGGTAATCGGGGACCGTGAACGCTTTTTCCCGTCCCCAGCGCAGGTAGACCAGGAGGAGGGCGAAGGGGATGAGGAGGGCGAGCAAGGCTGCAATGACGAGGAGGGCGAAGGCTGCTGAGTAGGGGAGGTTATACCAGAAGGCGCCCGACTCGGTCTTTCCCCTGATATCGTCCACCTGTGACGGGACGCCGTTCAAGCGGTCCTTCGCCCCCGCGTCCAGGAGGAGTTCGACTGCCACGATATCGTTTTCAGGGGCGCTCCCGGTGATCGTCACGGTGTTCCCGTCCCTGGCGACGTCCAGACCGGGCGGGTAGGCATAGACCGTCTCGATCCCGGTCCAGTCAGGGAGAACGATCGAGAGGTGGCGGTACGGGATGTGTTCGCGCACCAGTTTGAGGTTGAGGTGCGTGTTCACGTCGTCGTACTCGATCGGCGGGACGACGGCGTAGCGGTACTCGACGGTGTAGGTCCCGGCGTCGAAGTATTCGGGGGTATAGATCCCGAGCTCGTTTGCGTAGGCGTTCTGCCTGATGAACGCCTTCTCCGTCTCGGTTGCGTCCGGGACGACGACGACATCGCCGGAATAGTCCTTTGCGTAGCCGATGACGCCTTCGGGCACTTCCATGCCGAGATACCTGATGTGCGCGCTCTCCCTATCCGCAAAGGTCAGGGTATCGTCGAAGTAGCGGAAGAGCATCCGGTACTCGCCCGAGACCCGGACGTCATAGGTGTAGCGTTCGAGGAGGGTGCCGTTCTCGTAAAAGACGGCCTGATAATCGTCGACGACCAGGTCGCCCTCGAAGAGGGGGGGCAGCACCACCGCGGCGCCGACTGCAAGGGCGCCGACGAAAAAGGTGATGAGGACGAGGGTGGCAATCTGCCGGTTTTCGCTCAGCAGAACCACCTCAGAATGCGATCTTCGGCGCCCGCTCGATCTCTTCCTCGAACTCAAGGTAGTCCAGCTTGTTCATGTGGATGAGGGAGGCGACGATGTTCGAGGGGATGGTCTCGGTCATCGTGTTGAGCTGCTGGGCGATGTTGTTGTAGGTGTAGCGCTGGCGGGCGATCTCGTCCTCGATGCTCCTGATGGAGGCGGTCAGTTCGGAGACGGTCGCCTGCGTCTTCAGGTCAGGATACGCCTCGGCGACGGCGAAAAGTCTGCCGATCAGCGAGCGCGACTGTTTTTCGACCTCGTTGAGGTCGCCGGGGTCGGCTTTTCCGAGGCCGGCGCGCATTGCCGTCACCTGGGTGAGCGTCTCCTTCTCGAAGGAGGCATAACTCTTGACGGCGCCGAGGAGCTGCTCGATCTGGTCGAGACGTTTCTTCATGGCGACCCTGATCTGCCCGAGCGTTGCCTCGCCCGAGTTCTTCAGGTTCATGAAGCGGTTGTAGATGCTCACGAACCACCCGATGAGGGCAAGGACGACGATAACGACGACGGCGATCAGAATAATTGTGATCAGGTCCATTTCTTCACCTATGAGAGATTCCGCTCCTGCGAATAAGAAGATATGGATGTGCCGGATGGAACCGGATACGCAGCGTGCATGAGGGCTTCGATGTTCGATCCTGTATCTCTTGCCCGCTGCCGCTCGTACGACCCTGACGAAGTGGGATCTGCTCTCTCTGCGGTGCTGGCGCCCCTCGGCGGCATGGCGGCGTTCGTAGAACCGGGTATGCGTGTCCTGGTGAAGCCCAACCTCCTCTCGGCCCGGCCCCCTGAGAGGGCGGTGACGACCCACCCGGCGGTGGTGCGGGCGGTGGTCGAGGCGGTGCAGGCGTGCGGGGGCGTCCCGGTGATCGGCGATTCGCCCGGTGGGCAGAACACCCCATCCTCGTACGACGCCCTCCTCCGGACGACCGGGATGATGGGGGTGATCGAGGAGACGGGCTGCGAGTACGTGTACTTTGACGACGAGAGCGTCGCCGTCCCGTCTCCTGACGGCCTTGTCTTCCGCGGGTTCACGATCGCACGGGCGGTAGCAGACGCCGACGCCGTGATCTGCCTGCCCAAACTGAAGACCCACCAGCTCACCGCATACTCCGGTGCGGTGAAAATTCTGTACGGCTGTATTCCCGGCATCACGAAGGCGGCCTACCACCTCCACGCCGGGCAGGATCGGGAGGTCTTCGCCGACCTCCTCCTCGACCTCCACGCCGCCATCCCGCCGTCGCTCTCTGTCATGGATGCCGTCGTCGGCATGGAGGGGAAGGGGCCGCAGAGCGGCAATCCCCGTCAGATCGGGCTGATTGCCGCCTCAGCGAGCTGCACCGCCCTGGACTACGCGGCGGCCCTTGCCGTCGGCCTCGACCCCCTCTCGGTCCCGACGATCGCCCGCGCCGCCGCGCGGGGAGAGGGGCCGGCGGCTCCTGGCGATCTCCGGGTTCACGGCCCGCCCATTGCGGAGGTGCGGGTGGCGGACTTTGTCCCGGCCCCGGCGTCGCCGCCCTCTCTGCCGTCGTTTGTCACGCAGTTTGGCGGACGGCTCGTCGCCGCGCGCCCGCTCGTCGACGCCGGACGGTGCACGGCCTGCGGCACCTGCGCCGCCGTCTGCCCGCCGCATGCGATCACGTTCGTGCCGGGCGAGATCCCGCAGATCGATGAAGAGGCGTGCATCAGGTGTTTCTGCTGCCAGGAACTCTGCCCGCAGGGGGCCGTTGAGATTGTCCGGCCCTCTGTCAGGGAGTATTAACCCCGCCGTCTCGCGCAGAGGAGCGCCGTCACGGCTGCAAGGAGGGGGGCCGCTGCCTCTGTCGGGGTCGGCGTTTCGTCTTCCTGTCTCTGCGGGGTGGTGGTAGAGGCTTCGGCCACCCTCTCATCTTCGGCTGGTGTCCGGGGTAAGGGACGGTACAGGGCGACCGTTCTCCCTGAACCGGCCATTACGGGGCCTTCGCTGCCGACTGCAAGGGATGTGACCGCGCCTGCCGGTATGGAGCCGATCTCAGTGCCGTTCGTTGAGAAGAGTTTGATTTCTTCCCCGCCGAGAGCGACGAAGGAACCGTCTGCCGCGATCACGACGGCAGGCCTCCGCTCTCCGCCGACCTGCCTCCAGAGGGCCCTGCCGTTCCCGTTGAGGAGTTCTGCAACGCCGTGGTCGGCACCGACGGCGATATATCCGCCGTCGTCGGTCATCGAGCAGGAAAGCGTGGCGCTTCCGGTGGCATAACTCCAGAGGGGTCTCCCCTCGCCGGTGTAATACCTGATCGTGCCGTCTTTTTCGCCGGTGGCAATACGCCCGCCGTCGAGGGAGAGGGAAAGGGCGATGACGTCCTCAGTCGTATTGACGACTGCCGACTGTTCATACCCCCCGGTGCCGTTTTTCCTGAAGATCATCAACCGGGTGTTGTCAAACCCCCCGGCGATGCAGGAACCGTCAGGGGATATGGCGGTGCCGAAGGCGAAAAAGCCGGTATCATGCCTGAACGCCAGGGCGCCGCTCCGGTCATAGAGGCGCAGGTCCTCTCCGCCGGTCACGATGAGCGAACCGTCGCCGGAGATCCCGACCGTCTGCGCGTGGCGGCCCGGCACCTCCCAGAGAGGCGTGCCGTCGGCATCCAGGCAGGAGAGGGCGGCGGCGGTGAGCACGACGACCGTCTCGCCGTCATCCGATACGGCGATATCGAGCACGTTTTCCGGCGTCGTGGTCTCCCATGCACGGTCGAAGGAGAGTCCGGCCGCCGTCCCCGCAATGCTCAGGGCGAGGATGAGTGCGACGGCGACGCCTGCTCTCATCCCACCCTCCGCAGGAGGATCAGCCCGGCGGCGGCGAGTGCGATCGATGCGGCGAACGCCCCGAAACCGGGCGACTGTGGTGCAGTGGTGGCCGGTGCCGGTCCGCCCTCGAAGAGGTCGGGGTGGATGGCGGCTGCGACCTCTTCCAGGGCGTCGACCAGGCGCGGCCCGCCCCGGTCGATCAGGTCTGAGTCGACGATGTAGACGCGGTTGTTTTTGATCGCGTTCAGGCTTTTAAACCTGGATTCGTCCATGAAATAGCGGTAGATGAGGTCGGTGCCGCCCTCGCCCATCCCGGTCCCCGAGTTGACAATGATCACCTCGGGGTCGGTGGTGATGAACCGCTCCATCGTGATGATCTGCCAGCCCTCCACATCGGAAAAGGCGTTTGTGCCCCCGGCGAGGGCGATCATCTCGTTCTGGAAGGTGTCCCTCCCGCTGACCCAGATGGGATCGTACCAGACAGCGTGGACGACCGTCGGGGTTTCGGCCGCGATCTGTGTCTTCTCCTTCACGGCGTCGATGCGCGCCTCCATCGATGCCACCAGCCGCTCCGCCTCAGCTCCGGTGCCGGTGGCCGTTCCGACGAGCCTGATATCGCGGAGCGTTCCCCCGGCCGAGTCCGGGTTCAGGGCGATCACGGTCAGGCCGAGACTCCTGAGGTGGTCCACGACCTCCTCGGTGTTTCCGAAGGCGGCCACCACCAGGTCAGGCTTCGCCGTCACCACGCGCTCGATGTTCACGGTGGAATACCCGCCGACCTTCGGTTTCGCCGTCGCCTCCTCAGGGTAGTTGCAGTAGTCGGTCACGCCGATCACCCGGTCGCCGAGGCCGAGGCCGAAGAGGATCTCGGTGTTCGCAGGGGCGAGAGAGACGATGCGCATCGGCATCGCCTCGATCCTGACCGCAACGCCGTAGTCGTCGGTGACGGTGACGGGCTGCCATTCGGCGGTTGCGGCGGTGGGTGCTGCGGTCTGCGGCACCGTCGTCGTCCCGGGCGCCGCTGCCGCGGGTGTCTCCGGTGCCGAGAGGTGGGGCGCCTTCTGGCCCGGCAGGACCGGGTAGGGTTTCCCGAGCAGGGCCGGGACCGCCCGCGCCGTCATGCCGCAGGGGTTGTCTGTCGTGTATGCCGTCCACCTGAACGAACCGTCGGGCTGCTGGAGGTCTGCAAGGGTCGAGACCACATCCCTGCCGTTCTTCGACCACGCCGAGGGGTCCTCCCCGGCGGCGGCGATCGCCTGGATCACCCATGCCGCCGAGGCGGCGTTCGAGGAGGATGAGCCGCCGTAGTTGAAGCCGCCGTCGTCCATCTGGTGCGCCCTGAGGTAGTCGAGCGCCCGTGAGACGGCGGGTGCGTCTATCCGTTCGCCGGCGGCGATAAGGGCCATGATCACGGCGGCGGTGTCGTCGGAATCGCTCTCGGCGCCCGGCATCCAGCCGTAGCCGCCGTCGTCGTTCTGCTGGATCTTCAGCCATGCGGCAGGTTTCGAGGCGTCTTCACCGGCAGAGACGAGGCCGAAGACCCCCCAGTAGGTGGTGTAGACGAAGTCGCCGAACTGGCCGTCGGATTTCATGCGCCCTTTGAGTTCGACGAGGTAATCGCGGCCGCCAAAGGTGCGCGGGTCCTCCCCGGCCGCCGCGATCAGGGTGACCATCTTGCCGAGTTCGGCTGTCCCCTCCGGGTTTACGGCGTCTTCGGCCGATTTCCAGTAGTCGATCGCCGAGGTGCCGTTCACCTTCCAGTCGTGCGGGTCTTCGCCGGCGGCGACGATCGCCATCACCGCGAACCACGAGGTGCCGGGGTTGGTGCTCCGCCCGGCTTCGGCGAACCCGCCGTCGTCGTGCTGGCAGGACCTGATGTAGTCGAGGCCGTTCTGCACGGCCGCATCGTCAGCACCGCAGGGATAGGCCGCCGCCGTCGCGATGCAGGCGGCGATGCAGAGAAGAAAAAGAAGTGGGGCAATCGGTTTCAGGATTTATCCCTCCTTTCTTCTGTTCAGGCAGATCCCGCCGCCGATCAGGGCGCCGGCGATCGCCGCCGCCCACCCGAGGGGCGCCTGGGCAGGGGCCGTCGTTGACGGCGATATCCCTGTCGCGGCGGTCGTCGGCATGGGCGTCGTGCTCGCACTCCGGGCAGCATCGCCAAGGCTGACCATGGCGAATATCGAGAGCCCGTTCGGCGATAGGGCCTCGAAGATCAGGTTGCCCTTCTCGTCGATCCCGACCATGCCGGTCTCCAGGATCTCGACCGTTCCGTCGTCGGCGATGTGCACGATGCGTACCGCACCGGCGCCGCCGTGCGCTTCCACCCATGCCGGGCTGATCGTCATCCTGACGGTGGCGCTTGCGATGTCCTCCTCGTTTACAAGCCCGTTCATGCCGACATTCATCACGCAGGCGGTGCAGGTGACGGTGGCCCTCTCAGGGGCGCAGAGTGCAAAGATGGCCGATCGTTCTTCTGTTGAAAGGTCGGGGGCGTAGGTGACGGTGATGTCGCCGAGAGCCGGGATGCCGTTGAGCGAAAGGTCAAGCGTACCGCCGACCTCGCCGATCCCGCTGATCGCTCCTGGTATCGGCGTCAGTCTGGCCGTGACGCTCCTGATAAATCCGGTGGCGATGCCGTCCCTCTCGGTGATGTCCCCGGTCATGACGGTCAGGAGCAGTCCCGGCCGTTCGATGATGATGCGGTCCCCCTTCACGGTGACCCGCTCCCCATCGTGTGCGGCGTTCAGGTTGACCGATATCCTGGTCTTTCCGCCCACCACCGCGGTGGTGACGCCTTCGGGCAGTCCAACCGGGATCGTTGCCGCCGTGGCCGGGCCGAAGGCGTTCGCATAGTCCGCTGTCGTGTCCGCATCGCCGCTGTCGCTGCCGCTCCCATAGACCACCTTCAGCCAGATCGCATTGTCCGAGGTCGCCGGGGTGGAGGACATGCTCTCGCTCCAGTAGAAGACGACCCGGTCGCCGTTCTGCACGGTCTTTACATTCGCCCCGACAGAGGGGGAGACGCCGTTGACCTGATACATCCAGCCTGATGCGCCTTCATTCGTCCGGCCGTTGATGGCGGTGATGTAGAGGGTGCCGTACTGGTCGTACCAGCCGTCGTCGACGGTGTAACTCACTCCCGAGGCGTCGAGGGCGCCGAGGGCGGTGCGGCGATTCACCGTATAGGTCGTGCCGCTGTTCGCGGCGGTGACGGTGACGTTGCCCGCCGGGAGGACGACGTCCTGGTAGGTCTCGTCTTCGCCGCCGTCACCACCGTTGCCGCCGCTGCCGCCCGCTGAGATGGCGACGGATTCGGCCACCGTTGCACCCCCTGCGGTCGCTGCAATCGAGAGCGCACCGGTCGTGTGCGGGACGTACCTGACGGTCGTGCCCTGTGCGAAGACCGGGGTGCCGCTGTTCTCCTGGAAGACGAAGAACGCTTCCTGGTCGCAGGTGACGATCACCGGGGAGCCGGCGGTGTTTCCCGAGACGTCCATGCTCAGGGCCGCGGCCGGCATGGTGCAGGCGGCCGCGCAGAGCAGGCAGAGCAGTGTCAGGAAACGATGCATTCCGAGCCTCCGCTGTGGGAGATCAGGCCGGCCGGGTAGTCGTCGAGGGGGTAGATCCCGGCATACAGCGTGTAGGTACCCGCGCCCACCTGGGCGGGGACGGCGACCAGCACCGGCACGGTAACGGTCTCGCCGCCGCTCAGGCGGACCGTGCCGGTCCCGGCGATCCCCTCGCCGGCGGCGTTTGTGCCGCTCACGACGACGACGTACCAGCCGTCATTCTCTGCGGCGGCGTCCACCTCTGCGAGGACGAAGCCGCCGCGCTGCCCGCCGTCGAGCGATGGTGCCTCAACCGCCGCTTCGGCGACGTCGACGTCGATCGATACCACGTAGGCTGCCTGGTCGATGAGGGGCGCCCAGGTTACCGGGTCGGTGGGGCAGTAGTAGAAGGTGAGTTCGTCGCCGTCTGCGAGGTCGTTTGCGCCGAGTCCTGCCGGTGCCGCCGCCCCGTTGATGAAGATCGACCATGCGCGTGCGTTCTCCTGCGTCCAGTCCTCGTTTGCGATGCCGTCGATATCCTCCAGGTAGAACGAGCCGTAGGCGGCATACCAGGAGTCCGAGGCGTTGAAGGCGAACCCTCCGGCCGTTGCGGCGGCGTCAAGGGCGCCGAGGTCGGTGGTGCGGTTTATCTGGTACGAGGCGGATGCGTTGTTCGATGGGGTGAAGGCGAACGTGGTGTCGGTGAGGGCGACGGTGCCGTCCCAGATCATGGTCGCCGTGGCGACGTCGACGTCGATCGTGACGATATAGTCGGCCTCCTCGATGAGGGGCGCCCAGGTTACCGGGTCGGTGGGGCAGTAGTAGAAGGTGAGTTCGTAACTGTCCTGGAGGTCGTTTGCCCCGAGCCCTGCCGGTGCTGCCGCCCCGTTGATGAAGATCGACCATGCGCGTGCGTTCTCCTGCGTCCAGTCCTCGTTTGCGATGCCGTCGATATCCTCCAGGTAGAACGAGCCGTAGGCGGCATACCAGGAGTCAGAGGCGTTGAAGGCGAACCCTCCGGCCGTTGCGGCGGCGTCAAGGGCGCCGAGGTCGGTGGTGCGGTTTATCTGGTACGAGGCGGATGCGTTGTTCGAGGGCACGAAGGTGAAGGTGGTGTCGGCGAGGGCGACGGTGCCGTCCCAGATCACGGTGGCGCCCGGCGTTTCTGTACCGAAGGCATAGAGCTGGTTGTTCTCGGCGCCGATGTAGAGCACGCCGTCAGATACGGCCGGAGAAGAGGCATAGAAGGCGGCAAAAGTGCCGTCGCCCGGGTCGGGGAGGGCGTACGACCATACCGCGGCCCCGGTGGATGTGTCCACCGCATACACCGTGCCGGTCTTCTCGTTCGTTCCGAAATACGCGACGTCACCGGCAATCACCGGCGAGACGTCCACCCGCGCACTCGGGAACGTCCAGAGCGGGGCGCCGGTGGAGGCATTGTAGGCGTGGAGGCCGTTGGCCGATCCTGCGATGAGGGTGCCGCCCGAAACGGCCGGGGTCGAGGCTGTCCCGGTCTGGGAGGTGTTCCAGGCCTCTGCACCGGTGGCCGCATCGAGGGCGTAGATGTGGTCTGCTGTCGTCACGTAGACCTTCCCGTCGCCGACGACCGGCGTCGATTTCACGGCGGCCGCGAAGGTGGCGTTCCATGCCGCGGCGTGGGTCGAGGCATTGATGCAGAAGAGGCTGCTCCCGTTCCCGGCGACAAAGATCATTCCTTCTGCGGCTGCCGGCGAGGTGAAGTAGCCGACGGCTCCACCGGTGGGGAAGGACCATGAATCGTTGCCTTCGGGCGTGAACGCATGCAGCACGCCATCTCCGGCGGAGAGGGCGTACACCATTCCGTCATAGACGAGGGGTGAGGAAGAGAGCCCGAAGTAGGCTGTCGTGTCGATCTGGTCGCTCGACCAGAGGGTGGCGCCGCTGAAGGCGTCGACGGCGTAGAGCCGTCCGTCGGTCCCGCCGAGATAGACCTTCCCGTCGGCGACGGCGACGCCCGAGACCGATCCTGTGGCGGCGCCGCCGAGTTCGTTCGTCCAGAGGATTTCCCCGGTCGAGGCGTTGCAGCAGACAAGTCCGGCGGGATCGTTGTCGGTGAAGTTCATATCTGGCCATGTCGGGATGTAGACCAGTCCGTTATGGACGGCGGATGCGCCGTCAGGGAACTCGTCGATCTCTGTCGACCAGAGGAGCGTGTCGTTCAGGGGTCCGGGTGACGATGCCGCCCCGGTGCGCGCCGCATCGGCGTGGAACATCGGGTAGTCGGCCGCCACAGGTGCGGCGATGCAGATCAGAAGGATGCAGAGTAGCCCTGCCCTGGTAAAGTGGTGCATATAACATCAATCTCCTTTCGTTATAGTGTTGAAATTTGATCAAGTGATCTGATCATAAGATCAAATAAATTGATCACCTCCGCGAGCGGCCTATATGGCGATCAGGAGATTCAGGATCCCCTTTATTCTCGCCTCTCCCTTCTTACCCCTACAATTCTTCTGTTCCTCTGCCTCTTTCGCCCGTTCTGTCACCATTTTAAGAAAGTTTATTTGTGTTAAGATAAAAAATATTGATTGCTTATGCACGTACGCCGATGGATTACGCCGGTTTTTCTTGGCATTTTTCTCCTTCTGAGCATCGTGCTCTCGACGGCCATCGGAGCAAGCGGTCTTTCCCTTCTTGACCTCGACCCGGACACGGTTCGCATGCTCCTCTTCGACGTCCGCCTGCCGCGGGTGCTCGCCGCCCTTCTGGTTGGTGCCGGCCTCGCCGTCGCCGGTGCGGCGATGCAGGGGCTCTTCAAGAACGCGATGGCCGACCCCTACATCATCGGCACCTCCTCGGGCGGGGCGCTCGGGGCCTCCCTCTCGATCGTCTTCCTCATGGGGTTCGGCCTACCTGTCTTCGCCTTCGTCGGCGCCACTGCATCCACCATGCTCGTCTACCTCATCTCACGGCGCAAGGGGCGGGTGACGGTCGAGACCCTGCTCCTCTCGGGTATCGCCGTCTCGATGTTCCTCTCGGCCGTCCTCTCCTTCATCATGTACATCTCCGGCAACAGCCTCCACCAGATCATGTTCTGGCTGATGGGGGGGTTCTGGAACGTCTCGTGGAGCGACGTCTGGACCGGCCTCCTCCTCCTGCCCGCCTGCCTGGTCCTCTTTCTCTGTGCGCGCGACCTCAACGTGATCTCCATCGGCGAGGAGGATGCCCTGCACCTCGGCGTGGACGTGGAGAAACTCAAACTCGGTCTCCTTCTCATTTCTTCCTTCATCACCGGCATCGCCGTCTCGGTGGCCGGTTCGATCGGGTTTATCGGGCTGATCGTCCCCCACCTGATGCGCATCCTCGTGGGGCCCGACCACCGCATCCTCATCCCCTCGGCGATGATGGCAGGCGCCGCCCTCCTGGTGTGGGCCGACACCCTGGTCCGCATCCTCCCGACCGAGATCCCGGTGGGCATCGTCACGTCGTTCTTTGGCGCACCGTTTTTCATCTACCTTCTCAGGAGCAGGACGTGCACATGACAGGGATTATGGTCAGGACAGAGGGTCTGGACGTCTCCTATGGCGACACCCGCGTGCTCGAGGCGGTCTCGCTCGCAGTACAGGAAGGCTCATTCATCGGCATCCTCGGGCCGAACGGCTGCGGAAAGACCACGCTCCTGCGTGCGCTCTCACGGATCATCGAGCCTGCAGCCGGGACGGTGATGGTCGACGGCAGGGAGATCGGCGAGTATTCGATCAGGGGCCTTGCCACTATCATGGGCGCCGTTCCGCAGGAGACCGCCGTCACCTTCGACTTCACCGTCGAGGAGATCGTGCAGATGGGCCGCCACCCCCACCTCGGCCGCCTCTCCTCGATGGGCGAGGAGGACTACGCCATCTGCCGGCATGCGATGGAGATCACCAACACCGCGTACCTTGCCGACCGCCTGATCACCGAGATCAGCGGCGGCGAGCGGCAGCGGGTGCTGATCGCCCGCGCCCTTGCCCAGAGGCCGCGGGTGCTCCTCCTCGACGAACCGACCTCGCACCTGGATATCAGCCACCAGATCGAGATCCTCTCGATCATCAGGGGGCTCGTCCCGCAGGTGACGGTGATCGGCGTCTTCCACGACATCAACCTTGCCGCCTACTTCTGCGATACCATCATCCTGATGGAGCAGGCGCGTATCGCCGCCGTCGGGACGCCTGCGGCGGTGATCACCGACCGGAACATCAGGGAGGTCTTTGGTGTGGAGATGATCGTCCGCACCCATCCCATCACCGGGCGCCCCTATGTGGTGCCGCGCTATGAGCCGGGCCCGGTCGTAGAGCGTCCCCTCCGGGTGCACGTGGTCTGCGGCGGGGGCACCGGGGCTGAGACCCTCTACGCCCTGCGCTCTGCCGGTCACGAGGTGACGGTCGGTGTGCTCTCGGCGAACGATTCAGACTGCACCACTGCGGACGGCCTCGGGATCAGGGTGATACGGGAACCCCCCTTCGCCCCGATCTCTCGCCGGTCTCTGGAGGAGTATGTGGCCGTCCTCCAGGTGTCTGATGTAGTCGTCGTGACCGGGATGCCGGTCGGCCCCGGCAATATCGACAACCTGCGCGCCCTTCTGAGCCATGCCGGCCTCATGGTATTCCTGCTCTCTCCCGGTGGAGCCGATCCGGCGGACCACGACTACACCGGCGGCGAGGCGACGGCCATTCTTGATGCGCTGCTGAACAACGGTGCGGTGCGGGTCGGAAGCGTTTCTGAACTTCTGGACCGTCTGGCTGCGCGCAGGGCCGATCGCGCATGAGAGCGATCGGCGTCTCCACCTACTGTATGATGCACCGCCCCCTCGGCGATGCGCTGGAGACACTCTCGCAGGAGACCGGGCTTATCGAGATCCTCTCCGACTCCCTGCACTCGCTCTTTCTGTATGCGGAGGTCTGCGCCTCCTTCGATCTCCGTTACACCGTCCATGCCCCCACCACCGACCTCAACATCGCCCTCGAACACGAGCGGATGCGGAGGGCGTCGATCCAGGTGGTCGAAGACCTTGTCGGCGTGTGCGACCGTATCGGGGCTTCGGTGCTCGTGGTCCACCCGGGCGTCTGCATGGACCCCCACCTGATGACGGCGTCGGAGCGGGCGCTCCGCCGGTCCCTGGATGACCTCTCCCGCCTCCAGGAGGCGTGTGCCGTCACCATCGCCATCGAGAATATGGGCTCGTGGCCCTGCTGCCACTTCAGGGACACCTCGCTCCTGCCGGTGCTCGACGACCTCGGTCTGGGCTTTGTCCTGGACATCGGTCATGCCCATCTCAACGGAAATCTGGAGGCATTCCTCCGTGCGGGATCGCCCGTCCACCTCCACCTCCACGACAATGGCGGCGCACTGGACGAGCACGCCGCCTGCGGCACCGGCACCATCGACTTTTCAGCGGTTCTGGATTCGGTATCGCCCCGCACCACGGCGGTGATCGAGGTGCAGGATCTCGGTGCGGTCCGTCCGAGTCTGGCATACATGAACGGCGTGTGAGCGAAGGAGATGCGGCGCGCCCCCCCGTGTACGCTCCTGCCGAAATGTCGATCGCGTCGTCAGGTGCACCGATGTCGGGAGGGCCTGCTGCCTCACAGAACTGCGATTGGTGCGGGGATGGGAATCGCGGGAGAAACCTCCGGGGGTCAGGACGCCCCTCTGAAGATCTATTCTGAATGGAAACTCAGGTGCGCCGGACAGTCCACCAGGAAGAACGGCACTCCTGATCGCACCCGGTTATGATGGGGCGAAATCCGGTCTTGATATGCACCGTTGCCGGGAAATGGTGTTTCCCGACTCTCCGGCGCAGAAAAAAAGTTGTTGGATTTAGACGAGCATGTTCAGCGGGTGCTTGCCCTCTGCAACCGTGCCGCCGAGTTCCTTGAAGGCTTCGGCGAGAACGATGTCGGAGAACGCGGCAGCCGTGGCGATGCCCTCGCAGTTCTCGATCGGACCGAACATGATCAGGTCTGCACCCAGGGTCATGGCCATGATGTTGCAGCCGATATCAGGGGCCGCCCATGCCGTCTGCCTGATGCCTTCCATGCCGCCGAAGTGGTGGTGGGCCATCTGCTCGAGGAGGACGTCCTTGCCCTCGTACTGGGATGCGAGGACGTTCTTCCTCCAGCGCTTCAGCCAGGTCCAGGAGACGGTCATGTTGTGGTATGCGCCGCCGGTCGGCAGGCCGTGGATCGCCTTGCAGGCGAGGATCTCACGGAACGAGCCGCCAGAGCCGAGGCCGAG
The DNA here is from genome assembly GCF_000275865.1 of Methanofollis liminatans DSM 4140. NCBI lineage: Archaea > Methanobacteriati > Methanobacteriota > Methanomicrobia > Methanomicrobiales > Methanomicrobiaceae > Methanofollis > Methanofollis liminatans. Next base: position 499,889 of record NZ_CM001555.1, read on the forward strand.
CGGGGTCGCCGCAGTGTCCAGGATCGGACGGGTGATGCCACAGTATTCGGCAATGCCCATCATGGACTGTGCCTGACCTGCGACACCGCCCTCGGCGAGCACCTTCTCGCGGCCTGCGACCGAGGGGTCGCCGGGGTTGAAGGCGAGAACGATTGCCGAGTTGACGTCGGAGTTCTTCAGGGCCTCGATGCTCTCCGGCGTGATGGAGCCGTTGATCGAGTTGTAGATCGCACGGTCGGCGATGCCGACCTCGGTGACGTACTCGCAGGCGTGGGCGAGTGCCGGTGCCGCCGAGGAGTCCATCAGGAAGGGCGTCTTGTCGTCGATCGAGCAGAACCAGTCGAAGTAGCTCTCAAAAGCCTCGCCGTATTCTGCGATGATCTGGCAGAAATACGGGTTGCCGGTCTGGTCGTAGAGTTCCTGGCAACGGTTCCAGAGCGCCTCTGCCTTTGCCTTGTCGATCTTGCCCGTGTGGTCGTCGAGCACGGTCTCGTGCTTGTTGTAGAAGATGGATGCGCCGAGAACCCGGGGGTACTCTCCAGGCTGGCCACCGATCTTAATGCCGTTGAAGTCGAATACGGCCTGTTCCTTCTCAAACTTGAACATACTGATCTTGCCTCCTTACATCAATTTCGGGAGCAGGAATATGAGCATCATGAAGACGAACAGTCCTGCTACTAATCCGTAGAGTATGCCGATGTCCCTGCCGATCTTCCGACCGATGCGCTGGGCCACCTCGGCGTTCACGAACTCAATCCTTGTCTCAACCTCGTCGAGCCGCTTTTCGATCTCAAGGAACTGCGGGTTTGCGCCGGCAACTGCCGCTCCGGCAGCGCCGCCCTCGGCTTCCTTGACTTCGACGACCATGGGCGCTTCTCCGAACGCTCCCGGGTCTTTGCCGGTGAGTTCGGCGATCTTCGCCTTGATTGCGCCGAGATCCTCGGTCTCCATGATGTCGACGACTTCGACCTGGGCCTGGAAGCGCTTGATCGCTGCATCATCGAGGTTCTCGATGAAGGGGATCGCACCCTTTGAGCCGACGACCTTGCCGCCCTCGACGCCGTTGGCGTGGAGCGCCTGGAATGTCTGTCCGGAAAGGTGCCCCTTGACCTCGGTACCGCAGGTCAGGACGAACCTGATGTTCGGGTTCGAGATGATGTTTGCGATGACCTTCTCAAGGCCGAGGTTCTCTGTCTTGCACGAGCCGCAGAGTGCGGCGCCTGCATCGCAGATCCCCTGCTCGTCGAGGTGGGACCCCATGGTGACGACGGCGACACACGAGTTGGCGTCGCCTGAGTGGAAGTCGCCCTTTGCAATGGGCCATCCACTTGCTGGTGATTTCTTGTCTGCCATGTTTCTCACCTCAGATCAGGAATACCGGCACCAGGACGAGGACCATGACGATGAGCATGCCTGCTGCAAAGCCCGGAATACCTGAGTCCATAATGCCCGAATCGAGTTTGTTCGTCCTGGCAATGATCTGGGACTTGAACTTGATGTCTGACATGATCGTGTCGATCGCAGCCATCCTGATTGCACCAGATGTCTTCTTCTCTTCTTCTGCCATGTTCTTTTCACCCCAGCAAGAGGAAACCGAGTATGGCAAATGACACGATCAGGCCAATCATCAGGCCCTCGATCTTTCCACTGTAGACGCCCGCGGCAAGTCTGTCGCGGTATCCGATGTCAGTCACCATCTTCTCAATGATCTTAAACCGGGCATGGATGAGCGCCAGGTCGCCGTTCATCTCGGCAATTTCGCCGCCTACTTCTTCGGCGCCGCCCTCGGCCTCCTTGACCTCGACGACCATGGGCGCTTCTCCGAACGCTCCCGGGTCTTTCCCGGCGAGTTCGGCGATCTTCGCCTTGATTGCGCCGAGGTCTTCGGTCTCCATGATGTCGACGAGTTCGACCTGGGCCTGGAAGCGCTTGATCGCTGCATCATCGAGGTTCTCGATGAAGGGGATCGCACCCTTTGAGCCGACGACCTTGCCGCCCTCGATGCCGTTGGCGTGGAGCGCCTGGAACGTCTGTCCGGAAAGGTGCCCCTTGACCTCGGTACCGCAGGTCAGGACGAACCTGATGTTCGGGTTCGAGATGATGTTTGCGATGACCTTCTCAAGGCCGAGGTTCTCTGTCTTGCACGAGCCGCAGAGTGCGGCGCCTGCATCGCAGATCCCCTGCTCATCGAGGTGGGACCCCATGGTGACGACGGCGACACATGATTTGGCGTCGCCTGAGTGGAAGTCGCCCTTTGCAATGGGCCATCCACTTGCCGGTGATGTCTTGTCTGCCATTTTTTCCACCTCAGATCAGTGCGAAGGCGATGATCCCCGCAATGAGCAGTCCTACAGCCATACCATACCAGAGGGCGGTGACGCCACCGGCGATGACCAGTGACTTCTCTCTGCCAGGGAACGAGGCAGCGAAGGCACCTTCACCAGAGAGCATGCCGACGAGGTCGTCGGTGTACTTCTCAAGTTCGGTGACCTTGTCGATCACTGGCTGGTACGAAACACCTGCCGTGGTGACGACGCCGACCATCGGGTCTACTACAAGCCCGAATTCGGGCAGTACGAGTACGTATCCCATCAGTCCTCACCCTTGGGTTCGAGAATCGGCTTAGCGTCGAGCCATGCGTACGCATCGCGCTTGCTGTATTCGATGTACTTGACAAAGGTGTAGTACCAGCCTGCAATAGCGACGACGAGCGAGATGATCGCTGCGAACGAGGCGACGAAGGCAAACGAGATGACAGCGACGACGATCATCGAGAGGAAGCCGCACTCTGCAGCGAGCGTGAGCGTCCGGTCCTGCTTCTCGCCGGGGCCGAGGCAGGCGTTGAACGGGTGCTGGAGAGCAATGCCGCCAAGCATGAACGAGACCGCGATCAGGCACCCGCCGAGCAGCGAAGCCCCGAAGGACGTGGTCGAAAGGATGCCCATGATCGAGATCGTCTTCACGGAGAGGGCGTCGAAACCGAAGCCGCCTGCCATGACGGCCGTAAGGCCGAGGAGGACGATCGCACCGATGATGGCCATCTCAGTGAGCGAGCGGACCATGACCGGGATGTTCATGCGCATGACGTTGTTTGCCAGGAAACCGCAGGCACCGCCGACGATGGCGCCGAAGACGACGGCCATGATCGGGGTGAGGTACATGCTGTTGAACTGGGTTGCAAGCAGCATGGCGATCACACCGGAGCCGAAGGCGATCATGCCTGCGGACGGCACGCCGGTGCCGATACCGTAGCTGCAGAGGTGCTTGATGGTGCTCGTGCCCCATACCAGAGCGAAAACAGCAGCAAGCCCGCCGAAGAACGAGAAGACCTCGGTTCCGGTGGCGCTGTTGAGATAGGTCAGGTACAGGCAGATGACCGAGCCAACGAGGCCGGCTGCCATCAGCTTGTCGTGGGGTATGCCGCCGGTTGAAGCGGTAATTTGTACTGTCATGTTACACCACCACAATCAGAACTGCAAACAGGCCGCAGACTGCCGAAGCGACGGCGCACCCGATGACTGCACGCGGGAAGCGCTTGAACTTCGGGTCGTGGGGCCCTTCAATCGTGCCCGTAATGTTGTACGCGGCAAGCACGGCGTTCACCAGGAACATGCCGACAGCGAAGATGCCTGCGAGTGAGACTGCGATCGGCAGGATCTCTTCTGCGCTTGCGTTGAACATTGCGGGAAGCATGGCCGAGTAGACCTGCAGGAGCTCATAGTAGATGAGCGTACCGCCGGCACCGCCGAGCAGACCGCCGATCACGCCGCCGACATAGGAAACGAACGGCAGGCCGTGACCTTCAGTGCCCTGCGATTTGTACTCCGCCTGGGAGTCGCCGGTGATCGGGTCCTTTGCGACCTTACCTGATGCGGCCGGGATACCCATGCCGAAGATGTAGATGATGTTGACCATCAGACAGGTGATCGCCATCATCAGGCCGCCGCCGACAGCGCCTGCGGCGATGACGATGGCAATCCCGAATGCGGGGTTTGCCGCGGCCCATGCGCCGCCGAAAAGACCGGCAAGACCGGCACCGGCCGCGAGCATCGCCACACCGGTAGCGATACCGGGGGACTGGCCCATAGCGGCAGGTGCGCCGCCGACCGGGACGAAGTGGACACCGAAGCCGATGAGAGCGCCGCCGATGATCACGCCGATGACTGCCGCAAGGGCAGGCGCCGCCATGACTGCGGTGATCGCGAGGGCTGCGATGATGATGACAATGCCGATGATGGACGCGGTCGGGTTGATACCTTCGCCGCCGCCCGATGCTGCTCCAAGTGCGCTCATGCCGATGCCTCCTCAGCCTTCACGTACGGGCCGTAGTTCTTGCGGGCCCAGGTCTCGATGTAGCGGTCGATGATCATGAAGATCAGGATGATGATGACACCGACGATGATGGCGCCCCAGCCGCCGACGGCCTCCTCGAAGAGGACGGTTCTCCAGAGCTCGAGGAAGACGATCAGACCGAAGCAGACACCCGATGCCGGGCCGCCGAGCTTTGCGGTGAACCAGCCGTTGTCAAGGGAGCTGCGCTGACCGGCCTCGGCATACCGGACGATGTTGCCGGATGCGGAGATCGGAACGCCTGCGCCGAACATCTGGGACTGGTACTGCCGCTCCTTTCCATAGAAGGGGTTGCCGGTTGCAGAACCAGCGGCACCGAGAGCGATACCCCAGACGATGCCAAGAAGAGGCAGCGGGAACGGGTGACCGAGAGCCGCGTTCAGGAGGTAACACATCGATACGGTCGTGAATACCGCAACAAAGGCGTGCGCCATCGTAACGGAGGTCACCGACTTGAGTAGGTCGATGTATACCGGTTGTTCAAACTTTGCCAGACTCGACGTCCTGCCAAGGTAGGCAGTCGCCGCATACACGCCCTGCACGAAGATCGCAAGTGCGGACGCAATAACAATAGCAAGCACCGGGTTCATGCCGGTTGCCATAAATGCCCAGGCCACGCCTGCGCCGATAGTGACCCACAGACCATATGCGGGCGGTTCGCCGGATACAGCCTTGTTGTAAATCCGGTGAATATAGCCCATCTGCGGAGCCAACTGGACCTGAGAGTTCGGGTCACCCTGTGATCCGATGTTGGACTCAGTGTCCTCGGCAGCGCCGGCAACGGTAGCAAGAGCACCTGCCAATGCTGTTACTCCTACGCCTAATAATATGCTTTCCATTCATCTCCCTCCCAGCGCACGATGATGCACGAGAGTTTTCACATTCGCGTTACCACACAGATGGAGTACAAACTCTTTGTGGTTCATTTAACAGTCGTTTATGATTTAATTAAATGTTTCGGAAAGTATTGGGAATACTCCCATTATTTTGTTTAAAACTCCCAAACAGGGGAAATACTGCGACTTTCCGAATGCATAATTGCAGTAGGTAAAAAAAAATTGTGTAGTGGGTTTTACTTTGCCGGGATGATCAGGGAGCGCTCGCCGGCCGGCATGTACTCTCTGATCGCACCCTTGGCGAACTCGCGCCTGGGTTCGGCGAAGTCGAACTTCAGCGAGGGGTCCGCGAAGGTGATCTTGATCAGCGGGTTCATCGACCATGCGTCGGCGCGCGTGTAGTGCGCACTGCCGACGATAGCGGCGTACTCGCCCTGGTGACCGACGTTCATCGCGTAGTTCGGGTAGTTCGGGCCGCGGAACTCGCCGATCGCACCCTCGTCCGGACGGACGGAGAGCGAGTTGGTCGAACCGCACTGGTCCTGCAGGTCGTAGCCGAAGAAGCCGAGACGGCTCCAGCCTTCCTTGTGCATGAGCATCGAGAGGTACCAGCCGTTGAGACCGGCGTTCGAGTTGCCGGTGGCGATGGCGGTGGACAGGCCGGAAGCGGCGGCGATGACACCGGCACGCTGGGACCCGCCGAAGTGGTCCTCCATCATGGTCGGGAACTGCTCGTACTGCTCCATCGCGTTGAGGGTGACCTCAGTAGCGATGTCGTTGACGACGTCCTGGGTCGGCTTGACCTTGTCCGCGGCGTTCGGGTGCTTCCAGTCGACTTTGTACTTGTCCTTGATGTAGTCCATGCCGTAGTAGGTGAACTCATCGAGGATGTTGTCGGTGTACGCGGCGGTCGCATACTGGGTGAAACCGACACCGCCGGACATGTAGGATCCGAGCCAGATCTGGTCGAAGAGCATTGTGCCTGCGCCGACGACCTCAAGGGACGCCCTTGCGGGGTCGTTGGGGTACTTGCGGTCGGCCTGGATCATGTCGGCGAAGTGGCCGAACTTGATGCCACCGGGCTCGTTCGGGCCGCGTGCACGGCGGGCCGGCAGGATGTCGGCCATCTGAATGACGCCGGCGTGCTTCGCAGCGTAGGAGAGGTCGGCGACTGCCGCTTCACCGGCGCACATGCGGTACGCGGCGATGTAGGACATGCCGAGCTGCATCGCAGACCACCGGGAGGTGGTACCGCCGTCGCAGGTGCGGGAGACGATCGTCGGGATGTGGACGGCCTGGAACATCGACTTGCCAACGGCCGCCTTGAGGGCCTCCGCGGACTTCGCCGGGAAGAGCTTCTCGATGTTGAGGAGGAACTGGGGCTCGATGTCGTCGGCGAGTTCGTCGTCGCCGGTGAAGACCTTCACGTAGCAGTCATCGGTGAGCGCCGGGTGGGTCTCGACCATGTGCTCCTGGACCACGGCTGCGCCGGGCATGGCGTGGTTGAGGATGTGCAGGTACTCGTTGATCGTCTCGGGGGTGACTTCCTTGCCCAGGCGCTTCTGCAGGGTGGCGTGAGCGAGGTCCATGCCGACGATGATCGTCCGGCGGATGTCGTCCCAGAACTGCTGCATCGCAGCGTTGTTGACGAAGTGCAGGTCGTCGCCCTCCACGAAGACGCCGGTGCCGGAGACCTCGTAGGTCATCAGCTGGCGCTGGCCCATCGGGATGCCGCCAAGGTGGCAGCGCTCGGGGTCATACATGGAGATGCCACGCTGCATCTCGACGGCGCGGGACTCCTTCAGGAATTCCTGTTTTCTCGGGGACTGCTTGAGGCCGCCGAACTTGTAGAACTCTGCCTTCTCGGACTGGACGTCCTGTCCCTGGAACTTCTCCTTGAGCGCTTTCAGGAAGAGCTTCTGGGTTCTCTCAATCTTTGCCATGTGAATCAGTCCTCCTTCGGCATGAAGCCGTATTTCGTTCTCAGCGAGTGGATCCGCTGGATGTACTCGACGTACTCGGCGTCATCGCGGTACGCCGTTCCGGCGAGCGAGTGGAAGATGGTCGTGTGCGCCTTGAGCCAGTTGCTGTCCATCGGCTTGCCGACGTTGACCGCACGGTCGAGGGGCTCGCCGATCTGGTTCTTGACGTACTTGACCACGCCGTCAGCGCCGAGCACACAGCGCTGGAGCATGTCGAACATCATGCCGTCTTCTGCGAGACGGAGGGAGTGACCGTGCACGGTCGCACCACGGCAGGATACGAGAGCGGGGTCGAAGACCTCGGTGTTGATCAGTTCCTTGGAGTATCCTTCAAGGTCGCGCTCGCGGCACTCGACGATCTGACGGCCCGAAAGGGTGCCGGGGTCGATGCCACGGTAGCGGTAGCACTCCATGTAGGTGCGCTGGTACGGCTGGGACGGGGCGTTGAACATCGAGTCAGCGAACTGGATGTAGCGGACGCGGTCGCCGGCCTTTGCACCCTCGGTCGGGGTGACGATCTTTCTGATCGGGCAGTTTGGCTCCTGCTGCTCGGCAAGGGGCGGGTGAGCGGTCGGGTAGGCCGCACCTGGTGCACGGTGGCCAAGGATCAGGACGATGTCCTCGTCGGTCACGTCGCGGATCTTCTCAAGCTTGTAGCCCGGGTTCATCTGCTTGCGCCTGTTTTCGGCGACAACAGAGGTTCCCGGTCCGAACTGTGGTTTATATGCCATAGATAATTTCACCTCAATACTTTTCTTCTTTCATTAGTCTGGTAACGGCTGCAATGACTTCGGCCATCTTCTCCCGTGTAGGTGTCTGACCTCTTGTGACCCCGGAGACGATTGCCTCCACGCGCCCTCTGGTCCTCACCTTATCAGGGGAAGGCATGACGAAGGCGGTTTTCACGCCTTCCTTTGCGAGATCCTCGTAGTCGATCGGTGCCTGGGAGACGACGACGGCCTTCACGTCGACATGCTCCAGCATGAACCTGACCTTCTGCACCACATGCGACCTGACGTTGCCGTGGTGGAGGATTGCGACCTTATGCTCTTCTATCTGCTCAATCTCTTTCTCGGTAAGCCCGAAGTAGGCGCCAAGGACTGATCCGGCAATCTTTGGAGAGTCGGGTGGAACGCCGCTCCCCGCATTGAGCACGAGCGTGCTCACGGAGAACTCCACCCCCTCCCGTCTGAGAGCGGATGTGATGTCGCAGACCGGCTTTGTTACGTGCCGGCGTCCCGGCGACATGCCGACGACGATCACATCAGGGTGACGGCATTCGGAAATGGTACCTCTCTGGGCGAGTCCTCCGCCCTTGCCCATTCCCATGCTCTCCCTGCAGTCCACTACCTGGGTTACCCTTCCGATTGGCATGGTTATTTAGTTCCCTGGATGATCAGGGGCCCTTTGCGGCTCTTCGGATCGGTGGTGCCGAGAATTACTTCATCGGCATCGGGCCCGTACTTTGCATAATCTGATACGGTCGCCTGGGTCTTCATGAACTTCCCCTCGGAAAATCCGTAGGTGAAGTTCGTAAATACCTCATCGCATGCTTTCCTGATGGGTTCGATAAAGGACCGGTCTTCAAGTTCGATCAGGATCGTCCCGACCTGCACCTGAAGCTCGACGTCCTGGTCCCCGGCACGGATCACCCTCCGCATCTGGTGCGGGTTGGGCAGACCGCGGGCCGGACCGTATGGGACGGTGGTGGGGAGGCGAGGTCCGTTGAGGATCAGTTTCCTGATCCCGCCGACCTCAAGTATCCGGCTGAGGAGTGCCTCAACTGTCTCCGGGTTGAGGAAACGCGCAGGCACTATCCTACACTGGGGATATACGGCTTCTGTCATCAGACTGCTACCTTATACTGCCTTTGCAATGTGCTGCAGGGGCTTTGCGAACTCTTCGATCTTGCCGTAGGTCTCGCCGTAGATCTTGGAAGTGCTCTCGGCAGAGAACATCTGGGTGCCGGCATCGAGGGCACAGGCGGCGACCACGCAGGGAATCGCGAAACCGGCGGAGTGCCTGGTCACGACGTGGTTGCCGTTGAAGATACCCGGACCGCCGCCACCGTAGATCGAGTGGCTGAAGAACGAGAACCCGACGGCAGTACCCATGACACGGCCGTAGTCACAGCCGGGCAGCCCGGTCTCGTGCTCAAGCAGGTCGTTGAAGTACAGCAGGGTCGAGGAGACGGCCTGAGCGAACCGGCCGGCACCACAGTTCACCATGGTGGCGGCGAGGGTGCCCGCGGCAGCGTAGGCGTTCCAGAGCATCGGGTCCTTGGTGTCGTAGAACTGGAAGTATCCGCCCTTCTTGCCGGGCATGATGACCTTGTCCTCGATCGCACGCTCGACAAGGGACTGGACGACGGTACCGACGGTGCCGGTTGCGCCGTTCGCCTTGACAAGGTCATAGACCATGTTGTTGGCGTTCAGGCCCTGGTAGGCATAGCCGAGGAGCTGTGCACGCTCGAAGGGTCCGATCGAGTTGCCCATCTCCCACTGGCCGGCCTGCTCGAAGGTCGCGGCGAGAGCGGCGCCCTGCATGGCGTTCCTGCCCGTGATCATGACGGTGTGGTTCGCCGGGATGTTCCTCAGGGCAAAGCCGAGGCCTTCGTTGTTCTGCGGGATCGACAGAATGGACTGGACGTTCGCGCCGGCCATGTCCATGGTCTGCGGGTAGGTGCCCCATACCGCCGACTTGATGATGCCGGCGTCAAAGGGTCCGATGTTGTACTGGTCGATGAGGGCGTAGGTGGTGGCCGCGGCGACCGAGGTGATCGCAGCGTCGTAGGTGGCTGCCGCCTCGATACGCGCCTTCGGGACCTCGACAAGGAGCAGCTTGCCGCCGAAGTTCTTGATGACGGTGTCGTCGCCTTCGACGACCGAGACCATGTCCTTAATCTTGGCGATGATTGCGTCGCTGTCCTTGACGACACTGAGGTCGAGGGTGCGCCCGGGGATGACGTTTGCCTTGCCGCCGACCGCACCGGTCTTCACGCCGTTCTCAATGCCTGCGAGGTTGACCGCGACGGTCCTCTTGGTGAGGTCCATCATCTTCTTGATCGCAGGGTTCACAACCGGGCTGACCTTTTCGAGAGCGACACCGCTCTTGAGGAGCTTGCCCTCATCGTCGTAAAGGTCGATCGTGTCTGAATATTTTGCCATATAATTCCTCCAGATTTGGGTTTGTTACAATACAATACGGCTACTGTGCGCTGAACACTAAATGAATCGCTGACAATCGCTGATGGTATTACTGCACGTCCCTCAGGGGACAATTGCATATTCCTCATCTCGCCATATAAGGGTTGTCATTCACGGGGCCTCGTGACATTTTATATGGATTCTGATATATGGTGAAATTGAAAGAATCTTCAGAGAGAGTTTTTATACGCCTGGCGCTCCCGCTCCAACGTGTGAGTTCCACCTATGCGGGTGTTACGTAATGATATGCTTATGTGCAGAGTATATTACCTCTGCCTGCGCTTCGTTTTTTTGAAAAAAAGAGATTGAATTAGTATTTTTGATAAATTTTGCCGTAGATGACCTCGCCTTTCCGCTTGCCGTGGCGCTCCCCCATGTCGCCCTCATAGAGAGCGAAGGTTGCCTTGGTGCCGTCGACCTCGAGATCGACGTCTTTGCGGTAGACAAAGCCCGGCATCATGACGTCGATGGTGCCGAAGACATAGATGTCTCCCTTGACCATCTGGCCGCCGATCTTAGACTTGCCGTTGCCCTTGATGATGATGGTGCCGCCCTCGGCGTGCGTGGCGACGTGAACATCGACGTCGCCTTCGACGACGATGGTCCCGCCGTTCATGAAGTAGCCGGTATCAGAACCGGCGTTGCCCTTCACGCGGATGGTGCCGCCCTGCATGCCTCTCCAGTCGCCGCGGTATGCGGCGCCGAGGTAGTTGCCGGCGTTGCCGCCGATCTCGAAGATCCCGCCCTTCATGCCGGTGCCTGAGAAGGCGTCGACGTCGCCCTTGACGACGAGCTTGCCGCCTTCCATCCAGGCTCCGGCGTACATGTCGGCCGAGCCCTCGACCAGGATCTCGCCAGCGGTCATCTTCATGCCGATGTACTTCACGCGGGAGGCGTCGCCCTTGACGACGATCTTCGTCTCTGCAGCGGTCTCGCCGCCTTTGCCCGCAACATCGAAGTAGGTTCCGAGGGTTGCGGTCTCCCTGCCCTCAAAGACCGGGAGTTCGGCGATCTCGGCAGCGCTCTTGCCTGCGAAGGCGTCAGGGGTGATTTTTTCAGCCTCAAGACGGAGCTCGGGCTGTTTTTTAATGGTCAGTGTTACTGTCTCCATCATCATCACCTCACTGGGTCGCGTCCACCTCGATGCGGAACGGGTTTCTGATGTAGCCTTCTTCATGCACCTCGTAGTTTGCCTCGCTGACCGTGTAGTACTTGAGGAACTTCTCGGTGATATCGCGCCTGACCTGCGGGTTGTCGTTGACCTTTACGTCCACCCACAGCGTCCGCTTCCTGCCGTTGCCGAGGATCTCGCCGTCTCTGACGACCATCTCGCCGGCCTTGAAGAGGTATGCGGCGTTTCCAAAGGCCTTCTCGATCAGCTCGGGGTCTTCGGCGGTCTCGGGGTTGTAGTCGTAGACTGCAACGTCGGCTTCAATGCCGACCTTGAGGCTGCCGTACATATCCTTGAGGCCGAGGGCCTTTGCAGTTCCGGCGCGGGTCATCTGGGCGATCTCGTAGAGATCCAGCTCGCGGTCGATGCCCGAGATGAACGTGGCGTCCCTGACCTTGTCGCCGTACTTCATGGCGTCAAGTTGGGCCTCACGCGCCTTCTGGCTCATCAGCCACTTCATGACCCGCGGGTACCTGGTGAAGGGCCCGGCGTTCGGGTGGTCGGTGGTGATGAAGACCCGCATCAGGTCCTTCGCCATCAGGGCGAGTTCAAGACCGATGGCCCACTGGATGCCGCAGACCTTGATGTTGGGCGAGTAGATGTACGGGACGATCCCTGCACAGGTCTCGAGTTCCACGTCGCGGTTTGCCCACTTCAGGTGGTTCAGCTCGGTGAGGTGGTGCTCGAACGGCCCGTCTGCGGTCATCGTCGTCGTCTCGTCCAGCGTGACCTGCCCGATATCGATGGTCAGGTTGTCGTGGGCGTTGACGTAGTCCATCATGACGTCGGCCTTCGACTCGAAGTTGCCCCAGTTGTCGCCTCCATAGGAGTGGAACTGGACGTGGGTGTGGTGCATCACCTGGCTGCGCCCGAACGAGTCCTTCGGCTTTTCACCCTCAAAGAGCTTGAAGGTGTCGAGCGTGGTCTCGTAGTTGCCCGGGTTGCCCAGGTTGTTGGTGTGAACGTGGATCGAGTGCGGGAGCTTGAGGTACTCGTTGGCATCCATCAGGCCCTTCATGATCTGGGCCGGGGTGATGTCGAAGTACGGGACGGGGTCGTGGATCGAGTTGCAGTTCAGGCCCCAGCCCCATGCTTCGGTGCCGCCGGGGTTGACGATCTTGACCGCATAGCCCCTGGTGGTCCGCAGCAGCCACGAGATGTACGCCGCCGTGTTCTCCAGTTCGTTGTTCTTCAGGTACTCGAGGACAAACCAGTTGTTCCCGAAGACCGGGTATGCACCCTCGTCGATGATCGGGGTGTCGCGCATCTCTTCATGGACGTGGCGGGCGTACAGGGGCGGCATTGCCGCTTCCATGACGGTGCCGTAGCCCATGCGGGCGTACTCGTAGCCGGTCTTGAAGGTGGTCGGGATCGAGAAACCGCCCGCCATCCTCATTGCGCCCTTTCCGGCCTTGTAGGTGAAGAGCTTGTCTTCAGGACGGAAGTTCCGGCCGGCGTTGACCTTCGGGCCGGCGACGTGGGCGTGGATGTCCACACCGGCCGCCATGACGGTCTTGCCCGCGGCGTCGATGACCTGCGGGTTTGAAAGGGCCGTCGACTCGACGATCTTGCCTTCCTTGACGGCAATGTCGGTCTTATCGCCTTTGATCCCGAGCACGGGGTCGAAGACGAATCCGTTCTTGATCAGGTATTCTGCCATCTTATGCTACCCCTTTGATCTCTTTGATGCGCTTGAGCACCATTTTCAGGAACTCTTCGTCGGTGAGCATGCCTTCGGGAGCATCGACGACCTTGCGGGCGTGGATCGGGACGGCGTCCATCCGATAGGTGCAGCCTCCCACCTCGACGCCCACGAATGCGACCGGCATGTGCAGTTTGCAGACTGCCGTGGTCGGCGTGTAGTGCGGGTCGACGCAGACTGACGGGAGGTTCGCGATCTTCTTCACCGACGAGATCGGGAAGTGCGCCCCCGGGTCAGAACCAAGGACAAAGACGGCGTCCACTTCGTCGCGGCGGAGGAGATCGTTCGAAGACGAGTCGCCCGGGTTGTAACGGGCAAAGCCGCGCGAGAGGTCGACCGAGAACGGGTAGCCGAACTGCCAGCCAAGCACCTCGCCGGAGCCAGTGACGTTGTAGTGGCCCCGCATCGGCATGATGGCTGCTTTCGTGTGCTCGTTGAGGTCCTTGGTGAGCATGATGGCGATGTCGATGTTGTGGTTCTTCGAGAGCGACTGCGTGACGCCCATACCGAAGAAGATCACGACAAACCGGCCGCTCTTGAGCGTCTCGGCAGCATCGATGATCGTCTCTCTCGGGATGCCGGCGACCTTCTCCGGGAGCGGTGCGCCGCGGAGGGCGACACGCAGAGCGCTCAGGAGTTCGTAGTCGCGGCCCTGCTCGATCTGCATGTGGATGTCGGCCATCTTTGCGGTGTCGGTGGTCCGCGGGTCGACGACGATCATCTTCCGTGCCTTGTGGCCCTTCCCGGTGAAGAAGCCGCGCGGGAAGATCGAGTACCTGCTCATGTGGCGCGGGTGCGCGTGGGCAGGGTTGCATCCCCAGAAGATGATCCGGTCGGCACGGTTCTTCACCTCACCGAGGGTGCAGCTCGGCACACCGACGTCCTGCACGGCGATCAGCGTGGTGCCGTGGCAGACGGTTGCGGTGTTGTCGACGACTGCGCCGCAGAGTTCGGCGATCTCGCCGCCGACGCTCTGCGCCTCGCAGTTGGTGGAGCTCCAGCCGTACATCAGCGGCTTTTTGGCTTTGGCGAGCATCTGAGCGGTGTACTCGACAGCCTCGTTGATAGAGGCCTCGCTCCAGTTGCCCTCCTCGTCCTGTTTCATGGGGACCTTCAGGCGGTCTTTTGCCTGTGAGTGCAGGAACTTCTCCGTGCCGATGACGCAGGCATTGTAGACCTCGAGGATCTGCTTGTCGTCGTCGGTGACCTTGACCTCAAGGTCGTCGCAGAGCGTTCCGCAGAACGGACACACCACATCAGTTACGATTTTTGCCATTAGATCTCACCCCTGCATGCTTTCCTGACAAGGTCGAGCCCTTCGAGAATGGTCTCGCCGTTTGCGACCTCGACTTTCACCGGCACACCCTTGAAGGTTGGCATTCCGGTAGAGTAGGTGTTCGGGCTGATGACCTGGTTTGCCCACGGGCCCATGGGGATGAAGGCGAGGCCCGGGTGGGGCCCCTGGGTTGCCTGCACGGCCTTGACAACGACGCTGCCGTATTCGCTGGTTACACGGACGTTGGTGTTTCGCCATGCACCCAGGCGCTTGAAGTCGGCATCATCCATCTCGATGATGCCGCAGGCCCTGGTGTAGGCGGGCTTTTCCTTCCCGCCTTCCATGGACACACCCTGCTGGATTGTCCGGCCTGATATCAGATTCAATTCAATTTCTGGCACCGTTTCAACCTCCGTGGTTTACTGCTGCAGCTGGTTTAAGGGGCTCGGGCCGAGGTCGGTGACGGTCTTGACGACGTCTTCGATAACCTTTGCCCACTTTGCGCCCTCGGATGCCGATACGAAGGTCATCCTGAGGCGGTTGTCTTCGATACCGAGGTCCTTGAGGACGCTCTTCATGAGGAACATCCGCTTTGCGCACTTGAAGTTGCCCGCAATGTAGTGGCAGTCGCCGAAGTGGCAGCCGGAGACGAGGACGCCGTCGGCGCCGTCGGCGAAGGCCTTCATGATGAAGAGCGGGTCGACACGCCCGGTGCACATCACACGGATCGCACGGACGTCAGGCGGGTACTGGGTACGGGCTGAGCCCGCAAGGTCGGCGCCGGCGTAGGAACACCAGTTGCAGATGATCGCCAGAATCTTTGGTTGCCATTCTCCTTCTGCCATTTACTGTTCACCTCCAAGGAGGAATGCATCAATCTGCGCGACAATCTGCGGAGTGGTGAAGTGCTGCATGTAGATCGCACCGCCCGGACAGAATCCGCCGCAGGTGCCGCAGCCCTTGCACTTCGCTTCGGTAACCTGCATGACCGTTCTGCCGTTCTTCTCGACCAGGTCGAGAGCGGAGTACGGACAGAGGTTGGTACACATGCCGCAGCCAGCGCACTTCTCTTCAATGCACTGGGCGAAGTAGGGCTCGAGCTCCACCTTGCCCATGTGGATCGGGATGGACGCTGCAGACGCAGCACCCTCGGCCTGGGCTACGGTGTCGGGGATATCCTTCGGGCCCTGACAGACACCGGCGAGGAATACGCCGGCGGTCGTGGTGCCGCAGGGGTTCAGCTTCGGGTGGGCTTCGAGCATCCAGCCGTCCTGCGAGCAGGAGACGCCGAACATCTTTCTTACCGGGTCGATATTCTGGGTCGGTTCGACTGCGGCTGCAAGGACGACCATGTCGACGACCATGTCGACAGGCTGACCGAGGAGGGTGTCCTCTGCATAGACGTGAAGGTTCTTGGTCTTCGCGTCTTCGAGGATGTTTGCCACGCGGCCGCGGATGAACTTCGTGCCTTCATCCTGGATGCGGTAGTAGAACTCCTCGTACATCTTGCCGAAGGACCTGATGTCCATGTAGAAGATGTAGGCCTGACATCCGGGGATCTTCTCGGTGATCTGGTGGGCGTGCTTGAGCGAGTACATGCAGCAGAAGCGGCTGCAGTAGGGCTTGCCGACGCCGGTGTTGTCACGGGAACCTGCACAGAGGACGAATGCGACCTTCTTCGGGGTTGCTCCGTCGCTCGGCCGGATCAGGTGGCCGCCGGTCGGACCGGACGCACAGATGAGCCGCTCGAATTCGAGCGAGGTGATGACGTTGTCGAACTGTTTGTAGCCCCACTCGCGCTTCTTCTCGATCGGGAACATGTCGTAGCCGGTAGCGAGGATGACGGTGCCGACCTTGACGGTCTCGAAGGAGTCTTCCATGTTCAGGTCGATCGCCTTCTTCTCGCCGCATGCCTCGACACACAGACCGCACTTGACGCAGGAGTCGAAGTCGATCGTGTAGATCAGGGGGACGACCTGCGGGTGGTAGATGTAGATCGCCTTTCTGGGCTTCATGCCGAACTCGAACGGGTTCGGCTTGATGACCGGGCAGACCGCATCACAGTCGCCGCAGCCGTTGCAGCCGCCGCCGACGATGCCCTTTGCCGTGGCCTCGGTCGGGGTCATGACGCCGCGGGCCTTCTTCCTGAGGGTGATGTCGAAATTGCCGATATAACCTTCGACAGCCTCGACCTCGGTGTAGGTGTGGAGTTCGATGTTCGGGTGACGTCCGACGTCCACCATCTTCGGGGTGAGGATGCACTGCGAACAGTCGAGGGTCGGGAAGGTCTTGTCGAGCTGGGACATGCGTCCGCCGATTGTCGGGGTCTTCTCGATGAGGTAGGTCTTGATCCCGGCGCTCGCAAGGTCGAGTGCTGCCTGGATGCCGCCGACACCTGCGCCGACGACCATGGCGGCGTGCTCAACGGGCACGCTCTTGGGGTAGAGGTCCTCAAGGAGTGCAGCCTTTGCGACGGCGATCCTGACGGCGTCCTTTGCCTTATCGGTGGCGCCCTCGTAGTCGTGCATGTGCACCCACGAGTTCTGCTCACGGATGTTCGCCATCTCGAACCTGAACGGGTTCAGGCCGCCCTCTTTCGTGGCCGTCCTGAAGGTCGGCTCGTGGAGGCGGGGGGAACAGGCGGCGACGACGATACCGGTGAGGTCGTGCTCCTTGATCGCATCATCGATCTTTTTCTGGCCCGGTGTCGAGCACATGTACTGGTACTCGTCGGCAACGATCACACCGGGGAGGGTCCTGGCGTAGTCCTGTACCGCCTTCACATCGAGAGACCCTGCAATGTTGGTACCACAGTGGCACACAAACACACCAATTCTAGGTTGTTTCTTTTCTTCTGCCATTGATATTCCTCCCTTACAGGATCTTGTCCAGGAACGGTTTGCAGTCGATGCCGTGGAGGTCGAGTGCAAGCTCCTGGGGGCTCATGCCCTGGGCAAGGCCCAGCAGTTCGTTGTAGTGAAGAACCGGAATGTTCCATTCGATCCCGAACTTCTCCTTGATCTCGATCTGACCGCGGTCGTACTGGAGCTGGCAGAACGGGCAGACTTCGGTGATGGCGTCCGCGCCTGCTTCAGTGACGTTGATCAGCTTCTCGTTGGTGATGTCCAGCGAGTGGGCAAGGTCGAAACCGCGGACACCGCCGCCTGCACCGCAGCACTGCATCTTGTTGCGGTACTGGACGGACTCTGCGCCGAGGGCGTCGACGAGTTCTTCGATCCACATCGGGTTCTCGGCGTCGGTGAACCGGCGCTCTTTGATGGGCTTGAGGAGGTGGCAGCCGTAGTGGACGGCGATCTTCGTGCCGTCAAGCGGGCGGACGACCGACTCGCGGATCTTCTCGACACCGCAGATCTTCGGGTCGTAGTAGAGCTCGGCCAGGTGATAGACGTCGATGGTGCCCTTGAACTCCATGTCAACTTCGGCGAGCACTTCGTTGACCTGGTCGCGGAGGTCGTCGTGCTCTTTCAGCCGCTCGTTGACCTCGTAGATCGACTTGTAGCAGCCGTTGCAGATCAGGGCGATGTCTTTGCCCATCTCCTCGGCGAGGATGATGTTCCTGGCGGCCATCGCATACCAGACACTGAGATCGACAGCGCCGAATGCGCCCGGCGCCGGGCAGCAGCTTGCGCCCTTCAGCGGGAGGAGCTCGATGCCGACGTTTCTGCTCGTCTTGATGGCGGCGGCCTCACAGCCGGGGTACCGGTTCGGTGCGATGCATCCGAGGAAAAACGCATACTCGTGCATACCGTTGTGCATTAGTGCTCACCCTCTGAGAGGATTCTGTCTGCGTTCTCTTTCATCTTGTAGTGGTCCATGATCTTCTGGATGCCCGGCAGGAACTCGGGGTACTTGTGGGTCGTTTCAGGCTCGGCATCGAGGCCGAGCTTCACGCGTGCCGCACGGTTCACATCGTTGTTCGGGACGCCGTGGCCGGTGGTGTAGATGAGCTGGATCGTCTTGAGGAAGTTCCTCGGGACGATATCCCACTTGAAGGCCAGGTTGCGCATCGCCATGATGATGTCGGTCGGGGCAATGCCGCGCGGGCAGCGGTCGGTGCAGCTGTAGCAGGTGGTGCAGAGCCAGAGGTCCGGGTCGGTCAGCGCTTCTCTCTCCAGTCCCATCACCGCACGGCGGACGAACTTCCTGATCCGGTAGCTCGAACGGGGGGCCGAGGGGCAGGAACCGGTGCAGGTCCCGCACTGGTAGCACATGTGTGCCATTGTGCGGCCAATCCGCTCGACTTCCTTGGTGAATTCGGGGTTGTCCGCAGCGTGGTAATACCTGTCCTGGAATTTCTTTTCCATTGCAGGGTCATTATATCCTTTTGCCATGTCACTACCTCACGCGTTATCGAGGGCCTTGAGTTCCACTTCGCCAGGTGCTACGCCTTCCTTGACCTTCGAGGTTCTCGGAGTCAGGAGTTTGTCCTTGATCCGCTTGAACAGGTCGGTCTCCTTGCCTTTGATCCTGATGCCGGTCCGCCTCAGGACGATGATATCTTCACCAGGGCAGGCATTGACACACGCGCCGCAGAGGATACAGAAATCCTTGTTGACGGCGATGTTTGCCTCCTTCTGGCCCTTCATCTGGGCTGCGGGCTCGGCGGACGGGAGGTAGATCGCGTTGGCCGGACAGATCTCCACACAGGTGGAGCAGCCGCCTGGGCACTTCTCCGCGTGGAACTCGATCTCGCCTTCGAAGATCTTCTCGACGGTGATCGCTTCGGTCGGGCAGTTGATCGCGCACCAGCGGCAGGTGCAGCAGTCGTCCTCGATGATCTCGACCTTGCCGGGGAGCTTGTTCGACGAGACCTCGCGGTTGACTGTGATCGCCTCTTCGGGACAGGCTTCTACGCAGACCTTACAGGCATCGCAGAGGCTCTCCTCCCAGAGGACTTCGCCGTCGACCTTGCCGTTCTCAGCGGTGAACGCCTTGCGCTTGACCGTGATCGCCGGGCAGAGGTCGCCACAGATACCACAGACCGTGCACTTCTCGTCATCGACCTCGAAGGTCGTCTTTGCCGTCAGTGCGGTCTGCCGGTCGCGGCCGTCCTCGCTGCCGCCTTCGAACGCGGGCACATCCCGGTCGATTGCGTCACGGGGGCAGACGTCCTCGCATATGGTACACCTGACGCACTTCTCATCGTCGATCTTGGTGACCATGTCGTATTCGGGGAAACCTTCCTTTTCAACAATCGGAAGGCGCTCTTCACCATCGATCTTGAGGGTCAGGGCGTTGAAGGGGCACATCACAACGCAGACACCACAGTACGAACACTTGACCTCGTCAATGTTCACCGGGGTTGCGTAGTCGATTGCACTCTTTCTCTTGGTCGCACCGACCATGCTGATCGCAATTGCATCCTCAGGGCAGGACTCCGCGCAGATACCGCAGCCTGTGCACCGCTGGGTATCCAGAACCAGGTGGTTGACCTGCTGGAGAAGTCTCTGCTCATTGATGATGTTTACACCATCTCTCTTCTTGGAGAATTTTGGAAATATCGCCATGAATTACCCTCACTCCTTTTAACCTTGTGTCTGGGCACCTGGCCCGGACTGCATTGGTCCAACGACCAGTCGTATCACGTTGTATGGACACGCCTCGACACACACGCCACATCCGGCGCAGAGCTCGTGGTCAACGTCAAGGACCATTGCCTTGCCGTTCATCACCTTGTAGATCTTGTCTGTTGTGACAGGATCCACCGTGCTGAGCTCAAGTGCGTCTACCGGGCACGCGACCACACAATTGTTACAACCGGTACACCGCTCCATGTTTACATGCACTGCAAATGCCATGGTTTCACGCACCAGCTATCTCGATTAAAAATCGATTAAGAAAGAGTTGTCAAATAATATAGATAAACTTTCTGAATGAACATGGCCGGAAAAAACCCATTTTCGGCGGTTGATCAATGATACTATGTTAATCGGGGGGTGTTATTAAATGCCTGTCCGGCCTGCCCTCCGGGAACTCCTGCGTTGTGGGTTTGGGGTGAAACCGGGCTTTTTCCACCGGGCAGTCAGATCGCCGGGGCTGGCCGGGTGAGAATTAGAAATCTTCTTCTGCTCCCCTGATGCACACTCTATCAGTGTACATGGTGTACGGCAGCGTCCGGCACCTTTGCACATGAGGTGCACAAAATGGAATATAATGGTGTGACCATCGACGATGAGTATGCTGAAGCGTTCCCGACGTGGGTTTCCAGGATTATCATCACCGCTGTGACCGAGGACTGGGCGTACAGGGCTGCGAACGAGGCGACCGGGTTTGCGACCTCGGCGATCGGATGCCCCTGCGAGGCCGGCATCGAGGGATTCCTCTCGGGCGACGAGACCCCTGACGGCCGCCCGGGCGTTGCGATTCTGATCTGCGCGGGAAAGAAGAAGCTGAAAGAGCAGGTCGTCGAGCGTCTTGCTGAGTGCGTCCTCACCGCCCCGACCACGGCGGTCTTCGACGGTCTGCCCGAGGCCGAGGAGCGGATCGCGGTGAAGCTCCACTTCTTCGGCGACGGCTACGAGTACCAGAAAGAGGTCGGCGGCCGGAAGTGCTGGGCGATCCCGATCATGAACGGCGAGTACGTCGGCGAAGAGGACTTCGGCATCGTCAAGGGCGTTGCCGGCGGGAACTTCTTTGTGATGGGCGAGAACCAGATGGCGGCGCTCATGGGCGCCCAGGCGGCAGTCGATGCGATCGCCGGTGTCGGCGGCGTCATCACCTCGTTCCCGGGCGGCATCGTCGCCTCTGGCTCGAAGGTCGGGAGCAAGAAGTACAAGTTCATGCCTGCCTCCACCAATGAGAAGTACTGCCCGACGCTGCGTGAGAAGGTCGAGGACACGAAGGTGCCCGAGGGCGTCAAGGCGATCTACGAGATCGTCATCGACGGCCTCGACGAGGACTGCGTGAAGGAAGCGATGGCCGAGGGCGTCAGGGCGGCATGCATGGTGCCCGGCGTCGTCTTCATCAGCGCCGGCAACTTCGGCGGCAATCTCGGCCCCTTCAAGTTCAACCTGGCCGACCTCTTCTAATTCTTTTTTCCATTATCAGGCTTTTTTGAAAACCTCCCCTCCAACAACAATCGAGATCGCTTGAAGGTGCTTTGGTGAGGGTATGATGGATCTTCCCTTTATCGTGGAACCAGGCTACGGAATGGTCTGGACGAAGCCGTTCGCCCGGCAGTTTCCGAGAGCAGATGCGGGATCGGTGTCCCGCAAAACTGCGATTGGGGCGGGGACGGGAAAGCCACGCCAGCCTTGATCCTCTGGATTTTTTCATCGCCAGATGCATCGCTCCTCCCATTCCCTCATGTCCGGGGCAATCGTTTGTGGGGTCCGGGGGTAAGAACCTCCGGCGCGGGGCGGGCGTTGTGTGCGGGTACGGGAAATCGAGCAGCCTCTGCCGGGGGGCCGGCCGCCCCCCGGTCCCCCCGCCGGTTGCGATAGGGGCAGGGATGGACAACCTCGCCGGCATGTCCATCCATCATTTTTCATCGAGAGATGCTCCGCTCGGACTCTCCTCCCCTATCCTGGACAATCGCACGCGGGGGTCCGGGGGTAAGAACCCCCGGCGCGAAGATGAGAGAAAGCGAATGAATCACGCTCGCATCCGGAAAAGTGATGATTTCTACAAAGCCCATCATCGGACTCTTCGCTTTTGTGTGGGGTATCCCCGACACCTTCGCTCTCTTCCGCTCAGGTCGATCGGGATCATGGGACTGTTTCACACGATGGGCTGCGAAGATGCGGAAAACATTTCAGGCGTTTGAGTCTTCGCGTGAGTGGTTCGGCATGGCGGTGCCGGGGCGGTCGGAAAAACGGTATGCCCGGGACCGACCCGAGGGATGCGATCATCTGATTTTGTGACGATCCTTTTATCCCGG
This sequence comes from Methanofollis liminatans DSM 4140, assembly GCF_000275865.1. NCBI lineage: Archaea > Methanobacteriati > Methanobacteriota > Methanomicrobia > Methanomicrobiales > Methanomicrobiaceae > Methanofollis > Methanofollis liminatans. The sequence continues at coordinate 522,312 of NZ_CM001555.1, forward strand.
ATGACGCCGACCATTTCGTCAACGAAATTTTCGGTGTATCACATGATCACGCTCACGCCAGAGGATGTAAAGGCCCGGTTCGGGCCGCTGTTCGCGCAGAAATTTATTGTCATGGTAGACGAACAGGCCGGAATGGCCGAGATCCTGGAGACCTGTCGGCACCGCGGCACCATCGAGTGGGACATGATGAACCGGCGGCGTGCCGGCGGTGTGCTCGCCTCCGCCGGGGTGCAGGGTTCCTCCATGACGATGCGTGCACGTCTCGGCCGCGAGGACGCACATTTCGGTGCAGCGGGCAAGGAGATCGGCGGGCAGGCCCTTGAGGGCGTGGAGGTGCAGGGCGACGAGGTCGTGACCACCTGGGCCGGCATTGCGGGCGCCGGGGTCGGCGTCGCCGCCTGCCTCCCGCAGGCCCCGGGCGTGATCCGCGCCGAGTACCCGACCGAGGACGACCTCCGTATCGGCGGCGCCCGCGTCTGCCGCGTGCGGATCGTCTCGCCGGTCTATGAGAAGGTGACGATCGGGATCGACGACACCGACACGAAGGAGGACGGGGCGACCTGGGTGCTTGCCCTGAAGTGCGCCGAGGCGTGCAGGGTGGCCGGTGCCGAGTACCTTAATATGCGGCTTGTGCAGCTCAACCCGGCAGTGCCGAAGAAGACGACGAACTGCGTCGGATCAGTGCTGAATTTTGCTGTACGCCCGGGAGCGGTCGACGAACTCCTGGCGTTCGTGAAGGACTACATCGAGAAAAACGCCGTCTCGGGCGACACCGGGATTGCGTATTACCGGGGCATCGACGTCCCGCAGTCAGAGTACGCCCGGAAGATCAAGACCGAGATCCTGGAGAGGGAGGAGGTCGAGGCCGAGGCAGAGAGGATCGGTGTCACGTTCATCGATTCGGCGCGGAGCAAGGGGCGTATCGGTGCCTTTGGTGCGGTTCTCTGGGGAAATTGCGGTGTGGAAGCGGCGGGGCTATATGGAGAGAGACCTGACGGCGGGATCTGAGGGGCTGCCTGATCCCTATGTGGTCTCGTACCCCCTGATCGTCGGGATCGCCGATCCCGGCGGCGACAGAATCGAGGTGGTGGAGTTCTACGAGTGCATCGGCGGGGCGCAGTGGGTGCGCCGCCACTATGCGCAGAGCCCGATCGTGGCCTCGGCCCGCAGCGTCGGGGGGACGACCCGCTATGTGCTCAGGGCCGGTGCGGCGCCTCTGGACCTCGAAGGTTCCCGGTTTCCCGCGGGCATCGCCGGCGCCTCCGTGGACGGGGACGAGATTGCCGTCGCCTACCTGGGGATGGGCGGCGGCGGCGTGGGTGCGGCGGCATGCCGGGCCCGCGCCGGCGGGGTGATTGGCGCCGACTGCGACGAGTCGGGCGGGGGAAAAGTGGCGGGATCGACGATCCGCCTCCCCCGCAGGGAGCGGGTGATCATCGGGGTCGATGATACCGACACCCCGGAGGCCGGGGCCACCTGGACGCTCGTTCACAACATCGCAAAGGCCGTGGCCGACGATGCCTCGGTCTATCTCTCGCATACGATCGTCCAGCTCTTCCCGGTGCCGTTCAGGACGAAGAACTGCGTCGCCTGTGCGGTGGAGTTCGCTTCCACCGATCCCGACGGGCTTGTCGGGAGGTTTGCCGATCTGCTCCGGCGGCACACCCTCTCCGAGGAGACCGGGATGGCCGTCCACATCGGCTTCGACCCGTCGCCCCTGCGGGCGTACGGCGAGGCGGTGAAACGCGGGCAGGTCTCCCGCGCCGACCTCGATGCCGTTTCAGGGCATGTGAGGGTCGTGATGGACGGCCGCGGCCTGATCGGGGCGGTGGCGGCGATTCCCTTCTATACCGACTTCGAGGAGGCGCTCGCCCTATGGACTGGCTGAACCTGAAGGCCGCACTCCTCGCAGAGGGGCGGGTAAAGATGGTGGGCGTCCCTGCGGGAGCGTACCTGGCATCGTCCACCGCCGGGCCCGGCGCCGGGGGGAAGGGGGCGGTCTTCTTCTCGGTCGATGGGCGGCGGATCCGCCTTGCCGTCGACCCGGAGGCCTCCCTCACCCTCATCCATGAGGGGAAGGGGAATGCCGTGATCCCGTTCAGGGGCGAGATGGTCAGAGGGGTGCTCGAAGCGCCTGGCCTCCACTGCCCGCGCCAGGCGTACATCACCCTCTCTGAGCGGTGCATCTTCTCGTGCCGCTACTGTGCGGTGCCGGGAAGCGGCGGCCGGACGAAGACGACGGCCGAGGTTGTCGCCCTGGTGCGCTCGGTCCTGAACCGGATCGACGCCGTTTCGATCACCTCGGGCGTCGCCGGCAGTGTCGAGGAGGAGGAGCGGCGGGCGCTGGAAGTGGTGCGGGCGCTCGCTCCCTTCGACCTTCCCATCGGGGTCTCGATCTACCCGACCAGGAACACCCCCCGCCTGCTCTGGGAAGCCGGCGTTGCCGAGGTGAAGTTCAATATCGAGGCAGCAACCCCCGGGATCTTCGCCGAGATGTGTCCCGGGCAGGACTGGAACCTGCTCTGGGAGGTGCTTGCAGCGTCGGTGCGGCTCTTCGGTAAAAATCATGTCCAGAGCAACATCATCGTCGGCCTCGGCGAGAGCGACGACGAGATGGAGGAGGCGATCAGGCAACTCTGCCGCCTGGGCGTGATCCCGATCCTGCGCCCCCTTACTCCCGCTGCAGGGCTCTCGCACTATCGCCGCCCTGACGCCTCCCGGCTGCTCAGACTGCACGCCGTCGCCGCACGGGAGATGGCGGCGGCCGGGCTCGATGCTGTGCAGGCCAGGACGATGTGCGCCGCCTGCACGGGCTGCGACCTGATACCCGGGAGGGACTGAGGATGGACGGGGGGGAAGCGCTTGCAGCGGCCCTGCGCCTGGTTGCCGACCAGATCTACACGGTGCCCGGCTATCCGGTGACCGATGTCGCCAGAGCGGCCGACGCCGAGGTCTGCGTCAACGAGAAGGTCGCCCTCGAGTACGCCCTCGGCGATTCGCTTGCCGGGCGGCGGGCGGCGGTGATCGTGAAAAACGTCGGCATGAACCTCCTCGCCGATCCCCTGGTGCAGGCGACGGCGCAGGGGCTCATCGCCGGCGTCGTGGTGGTGGCCGGGGACGATCCCCTCTGCCGCGCCTCGCAGGCGGCGGAGGACTCCAGCTACTTCGGCCCTCTCGCCATGGTGCCGGTGATCGAGCCCGAAACCGACGTCTTTGCATCGGTGGGGGCGGCTTTCGCCCTCTCCGAGCGTCTCTCGCGGGTGGCGGTCCTCAGGGTGACGCCTGATATCCTCGAAGCACCTGTCGGTCCGGAACCCCTTGTGCCACCCAGGACGCCGGGCGCTCTTGCTCCCCGGTCCCTCACGATGCGGGGACGGTGGGAGCGGGCGCGAGCGGCGGCGGCCGCAGCGGTTCCGCCCCATCTGCCCGGGGTGCGGGTGGTGCTCCCCGCAGTCGAGGCGCCGGAGGGTGAGCCCGAACGCTTCGCCGCCCGCGGGTTTTCCCGGGGCCTCTGTCCTCACTGTCCGTATCACGCCCTTTTCACCCTGCTCGCGGAGCGGGATCTTCGTCCGGCCTGCGACGCCGGGTGTTCGCTCCTCGCCATGAACCCGCCGTACGGGATCGGCGTCGCCTCCTACGGCCTCGGTTCTGCCGTTGGGGTCGGGGCGAGGAGTACGGGCGTGGCCCTGATCGGGGACTATGCCCTCATCCACTCGGGGATCAACGCCCTCATCGACGTGTACGAGAAGGGGGCGCCGCTCCTCTGTATCGTCCTTGCGAACAACCGGATGGGAATGGTCGGGGGCCATGAGGTGCCCGACGTCCTGCGCTATATCGGGTGGGCCGGCCCCGTCGTCTGCGACGCCGCTGACACTGCGGCGCTCAGGCGGCTGATCCTGCCAGCGAACAGACCGGTAACTATCATCGTGCGGGGCATATGCCCCGGCGGAGAGAGCCATGAACATGTGGAATGTTGAGATCTGCGATGTCACGCTGCGTGACGGTGAACAGACGCCCGGCGTTTCGTTCACCTGCGAAGAGAAGATGGAGATCGCCGGGCTGCTCGACGGCATCGGCCTCGAGGTGATCGAAGGCGGGTTTCCTGCGGTCTCTTCGAGCGAACAGGAGGCCGTAAAGGCGATATGCCGCATGGGGCTCGACGCCCGGATCTGCGCCCTGTCCCGTGCGAAGAAGGAGGACATCGACGCTGCCCTCGACTGCGGGGTGGATATGGTCTCGGTCTTCCTGCCGACCTCGGACCTCCATATCAGGCACAAGTACGCAAGGCCTCGGGATGAGGTGCTGATGGAGGCGATGGCGATGGTCGAGTACGCCCACGACCACGGTGTCGAGGTCAGGTTCGGGGCCGAGGACGCCTCCCGGACCGATCCGTTCTTCCTCCTCAGGGCGTACCGGGAGGCGGTCTCGCACGGCGCCGACCTGGTTACCTTCACCGATACCGTCGGCTGCCTGATGCCGGTCGAGATCAGGGCCGCCGTGGAGGAGATCATCCCGTCGGTTTCGGTCCCGCTCTGCATCCACTGCCATGACGATATGGGGTGCGCCACGGCGAACACGATCACGGCGGCGGCGTCCGGGGCCTTCCAGCTCCACACCACCGTGAACGGGATCGGGGAGCGGGCAGGAAACGCCGCCCTCGAAGAGGTGCTGGTTCTGCTCTCCATGAAGGGGGGCATCAGCCGCTACGACCTCTCGCTCCTGCACAAACTCTCGGAAACGGTGGCGAAGGCCGCCGGTATGCCGGTCGCCAGAAACAAGGCGATCGTCGGGGCGCACGCCTTCTCGCACGAGAGCGGCATCCATATCGCGGCGATCCTGAAGGACCCGGAGACCTATGAATACGTGAAGCCCGCCCTTGTCGGCTGCGAGCGCACGTTCATCCTGGGCAAGCACACGGGCAGGCATGCCGTCAGGCACGTGGCCGCCTCGCTCGGCTACGACCTTGCCGAGGACGAGATCACCTGGGTGCTCGCCGAGGTGAAGAGGCGGAGCGAGGCGAAGTGCGCGGTGACCTCTGAACTCCTCCATGAGATCCTCTGTGCGGCCAGAGAGGGGGGCAGACAGTGAGCACCCTATCAGAGCGGATCCTGGGTGCCGGAGCCGGCGCCTACGTGGACCGGACCGTCGACCGCGCCTATGTCCATGACGGCACCGGGCTGCTCGCCCGCGCCGCCTGGACCGAGATCGGGTCGGGCGTCTTTACCGACCCGGACCGGCGCTACCTGATCTTCGACCACATCGTCCCGGCGAACACCTCGACGACCGCCGATCTCCAGCAGGAGATGCGGGAGTTCGCCGCCATGACCGGGATGCACTTCTTCGAGGTCGGTGCCGGCGTCTGCCATCAGGTGATGGCCGAAGGCCGCGCCCTCCCCGGCGAGGTGATCGTCGGGGCCGATTCGCACTCGTGCACCCTCGGCGCCTTCGGGGCGTTTGCCACCGGGGTCGGGGCGACCGACATGGCCGGCATCTGGGCGACCGGCGGCACCTGGTTCAGGGTGCCTGAGACGACCGGGATCTTCCTGGAAGGCACCCTTTCCGGTGCGGCATCGGCAAAAGACGTCGCTCTCGCCTATGTCGGCGCCCTCGGCATGGACGGGGCGACCTACCGCGCCCTCGAGTTCGTCGGGGATGGGGCGGCGTCTCTCTCGATGGCCGACCGCCTGACCCTCTGCAATATGGCGGTGGAGACCGGGGCGAAGGCCGGGATCTTCTATGCCGACCGGACGACCCGCGATTACCTCGCAGGTTTCGGCATTGCAGCAGAACCGCAGGTCCCGCACGCCGGCGGATATCCGGACGAGATCGCGATCGACCTTGAGGACGTTGTCCCCCTGCTGGCCCTGCCGCCGCGGGTGGACACGGTCTGTCCGGTGGCCGAGAAGGAGGGCCTGCCGGTGGACCAGGTCTTCCTGGGCACCTGCACCGGCGGGCGCTACGAGGACCTTGCGGCCTTCGCCGCACTCGTGCGCGGAAAACAGGTGGCGGTGCGGACGGTCGTCGTCCCGGCCTCCCGTGCGGTCCTGATGCAGGCGGTCTCGACCGGCGTCCTTGCCGACCTCGTCGCCGCCGGGTGCGCCGTGGCGACGCCCGGGTGCGGCCCGTGCCTCGGGGCCCATATGGGCGTTCTTGGAGAGGGCGAGGTCTGCCTCTCCACGGCGAACCGGAACTTCAAGAACCGGATGGGCGTCGGCGGGGAGATCTATCTCGCCTCGCCCATGACTGCGGCGGCAACGGCGCTTGTGGGCGCCATCACCTCTCCGGAGGAATTTCTATGAGGGGCACCGGGCGCGCTGTCTGTCTCGGCCGGGACATCGACACCGACCTGATCATCGCCGGGCGCTACCTGCGGACGAAGGACCGATCGGTCTGGGCGGCGCACGCCCTTGAAGACCTCGATCCCGCCCTTGCAGGGAGGCTCTCGGGGGCGGTGATCGTGGCGGGCGGCAATTTCGGCTGCGGCTCGTCGCGCGAGCAGGCGGCCATCGCCCTCAGGGACGCCGGGGTCGTCGCCGTGGCGGCGCCTTCGTTTGCCAGAATCTTTTTTCGCAACGCCGTCAACATAGGACTGCCTGTGCTCGAGTGCGAGATCCCCTGCAGGGACGGCGATCAGGTCACGTTCGATCTCGAAGAGGGCTGGATCGAGGCTGGCGGTATCCGCCGGGCCGTCAGCCCTCTTTCGCCGCGTATGCGTGCGATCCTTGCTGCAGGGGGTCTTGTACCGTTCCTGTGCGGAGGACCTCGATGATCTTTCCGGAAGAGTGCAAATATATCGGGCTTGCGAACGGCCGACCCCTGGGTAACCGCGTGTATTTTCTTTCCCGCTGGCTGATCAGGCAGACCGTGGACGGCTACGAGGTGCTTGCCGTCCGCCTTGCCGATGGCAAAGACCTGATGCGGGAGATCGTCGGCGAGGAAGTGCTGGCCACCCCGGACGAGACGATCCTCTATCCAGACCCGGTGAACTTCAACGACCGCGCTCTCCTGGTCAGGCTTGCGAAGGAGGGGGGCCACCGGTGCACGATCTTTCAGAGCCCCGACGAGTCCAGGATCTTCGTGATCGATCCTGAGCCCGCGGACCTCCTCACCGTGCACGTCTACGACATCATCCCGCCGCGGCCCCATCTCGCCGCCATCCTGGAGGAACTCGAAGAGGTCGGGCTCTTCGGCGACCTCGGCATCGCCTTCGAGTACCATATCAGGGATATCAGGGATACGGCCGCCGAGGTCTATCCCTGCCGGGCCGGGGGGTTCGACCTGACCCTGGACACCGACCGCCTTGCGGGCACCGAACGGGTGGCCGGATGCCTCACGGCGCGGCAGTTCTGCGCTGAAAACTACGGGTCCGGCGTGGTGATCGACGAGATCTGCCCCCTGACGCAGGTGGCCGAGGAACCTTTCATCGCCCGGTGCTGCCGGGCCGACCGCGAGGGCGTCGGCGTCTGGAACGGGAAACTCGGCGGCGTCGTCCACTGGGGCGCCTCCCCCCACACGATCGACCGGATCCTGCGGGAAGCGCTTGCCGCATGGAGGGAGCATGAAGGTCGCAATCGTTCCGGGTGACGGGATCGGCCGCGAGGTCGTCCCGGTGGCCGAGGGCGTGCTCCGCCTCCTCCACCCTGACTGGGACTACTACCCTGTCGAGGTCGGTTACGGCCGCTGGGAGCGCTGCGGCGCCGCCATCGGTTCTGAGGAGATGCGCGCCCTCTCGGAAGCCGATGCGATCCTCTTCGGCGCCGTGACGACCCCGCCCGACCCGGATTACCGGAGCGTCCTCCTCCAGATCAGGCACGATCTCGACCTTTATGCGAATGTGCGGCCGGTGAGGGGGCCGGGCGTCGATATCACCATCGTGCGGGAGAACACCGAAGGGCTCTATTCTGGGATCGAGTGGAATCTGCCGGGAAGCGCCTGCACCCTGCGGGTGGTCACCGAGCGGGGGAGCCGGCGGATCGCACGCTTTGCCGCCGGGCTCGTTCGAGGGGGGCGCCTCACGATCGGGACGAAGGCGAACGTGATCAAGTCAGACGTCCTCTTCCGCCGGTGCGCGATCGACGAGGCCGAGGCGGCGGGCGTGGCCTGGGAGGAGAAATACATCGACGCCCTCTGCCTGGACGTGCTGGTGCACCCGGCCCGCTATGGGGTGATCGTGACGACGAACATCTTCGGCGACATCCTCTCGGACGCCGCCGGCTATCTTGTCGGCGGTCTCGGCATGCTCCCGTCGGCGAACATCGGCGATAAACACGCCTTTTTCGAGCCGGTGCACGGTTCTGCTCCAGATATTGCCGGGCGGGGGATCGCGAATCCGGTGGCGGCGATCCGTTCTGCGGCACTGCTCCTTGCACATTCCGGCTACGCGGATGAGGCGGCAGCCGTTGATGCGGCGGTGGATGCCGCCCTTGTTGCGGGGGTGCGGACGCCCGACCTCGGGGGTGCGGCCTCGACCGTGCAGGTGGGCGAGGCGGTGTTCGGTCGGATCAGGGAACGGATGCTCTGACGCTCGCCTCCTTTTTTATCACTCCGCTCCGGCGTCTTCCTCCCAGAGCCCGAAGGTGTTCCCCTCGGTGTCCTCGCATATGGCCAGGTACCCGAATTTCTGCACGACTGTTTTCTGGAGCACCACCTTTCCGCCGAGGCGGGTCACGTCGGCCAGACAGGCGTCGACAGACGGCACCCCGATGTAGTTGGCGATCCTCTGGTCCGGCGCCCCCCGCTTTCCCATCCCGCCGCCGACACCGGGCGAACCGTCTTCGGCGGTGGTGGTGATAAGGTAAAAATCCGTCCAGCCCGGGGCCAGTTCGAACGTCCACCCAAAAAGGCTGGAATAGAAGGTCTTCGCGCGTTCGAGATCTTCGGCGGGCAGGTCAAAATGGACAATGGTTGCCATGGTCTTTCCCAGAGGGGAACGGGCGTCGGCGGCCATTAACTTTCTGGTCGGCCGCGGGGGGGGCGACCCCCCGGATGCGCGGCCCCCGGGTGTTATTCAGCCCTGCGACTCCCCTTCTCTCACGCCGTGCACACAACTGCAGAAGAAATTCGCCACGAAACTGTTCGCTCCCGGCCTCAGGATATCGTCGGGGGTGCCCGAGGCGGTGATCCGCCCCTCCTCGATCACGGCGATCCGGTCGCCGAGTTCGAGGGCGTCCCGCAGGGCGTGGGTGACGATGACCGCTGGTATCCCGGCCTCCCTGATGCAGGCCCGCAGTTCCTTTCGCATCACATTTTTCGTCCTGACGTCGAGGGCCGCGAGGGGTTCGTCGAGGAGGAGGAGATCGGGGTCGGTCACCAGCGCCCGCGCGAGGGCGACCCGCTGCCGCTGCCCCCCGGAAAGGGCGCCCGGGGGATCGTCCGCGTGGGCGGCGATCCCCATCCGGCCGAGCATCCCTGCCGCCCGCTCCTGCGCCTCTCCCTTCGGGACGCCCCGGGAGAGGAGGCCGAAGGCGACGTTCCCGGCCACGCTCATGTGCGGGAAGAGTGCGTAGTTCTGGAGGACGTAGCCGATACGCCGGTCCTCCGGCGGGAGGACGGTCCTTGTGCCGTCGTCGAAGAGCGTCCTGCCCGAAAGGGTGATGCTCCCCGCGTCCGGGTGGAGGAGGCCGGCGACCAGGTTGAGCACCGTGGACTTTCCGGCGCCGTTCTCCCCGATCAGGACCAGCGTCTCGCCATCGCCAACGGCGATCTCGAGATCGAGGGTATAGTCTCTGAGGTGTTTTTCCATGACTGCAACGAGCATAATTACCTCCTGACTGCGTATCGAACCCCGGTGATGACGCCGAACGAGATGATCACCAGGATCACCGCCAGGGCGAGGGAGGCGTCGAGGTCTCCCTGCATGGCGGTGTAGATCGCAAGGGGCATCGTCTGGGTCCGCCCCTGGATGTTCCCTGCAAACATGATCGTCGCCCCGAACTCGCTGAGGGCACGGGCAAACGTCATCACCGCCCCTGACACGAGCCCGCCCGCGGCGAGGGGCATCGTGATCCTGGCGAAGGTCCGCACGGGCGATGCCCCGAGCGTCCGGGCGGCGTCCTCGAGGCTGCGGTCGACCGCTTCGAAGCTCGCACGCGCCTGTTTGATGTAGAACGGCGATGCGACGAAGACCTGGGCGAGCACCACGGCGAGCGTGGTGTAGGCGACCTCGATCCCGCATATGCTCAGGTAACTCCCGAGTACGCCGTAGCGTCCGAAGGCCATCAGCAGGGCAAGCCCCGCGACGGCCGGCGGGAGGATCACCGGAATGTCGATGAGCGTGTCGATGATGCCCCGCCCCCGGTAGGCGATCCGTGCGTTGATGTAGGAGATCGGCGTCCCGCAGAGCATGACGATCCCGACAGATGCGCCTGCCGTCGCAAGACTCAGGACCAGGGCGTCGGTGACGACCGGGTCGGCGAGGGAGGCGATGAACGCCTCGGGCGAGATCCGCAGGAAGAGCGAGACGACCGGGACCGTGACGAAGAGCAGGAACCCCCCGAAAAGGAGGGAGGCGCCGAGGGCCGCGCAGGCCGTCCCGGCCCGTCTCCTCCCCTCAGACCGGATCGAAGCCGTACCGCCCGAGGATCTCCCGGCCCTGCTCAGAGAGGACGAAGGCGATGAACTCGTTTGCGGTGTCCGGGTGTGCCGATTCTCTGAGGGCTCCGATGGGGTACCTGGCGACGACATTGTACTCATCCGGGATGGTAATGGTGGTCAGCTGGTCGGCGTATGCCGGGGTGACGACGTCTGAGGTGTAGGTGAACCCGGCGTCCGCCTCACCGATGAGGAGCTTTGCGATGATGTTGTTCACGTTCGTCTCTTCGGAGACGACGTTCGCCAGCACCGCATCCCTGTACGCCTCCCCGTATGCCGGATCGGCGGCCATGCTCTCCAGGACCTCCCTGGCGTAGCTGCCGATGGGGACGTCTGGCGTTCCGATCAGCACCTTTGTCCCGGCCTTCGTGAGGCCTGAGAGGTCTGCGATCGTTCCGGGATTCGATGCTGGAAGGGCGACCGTGACCCTGTTCTCCACGAAGTCGACGACCGTTGCGTTGTCCATGAACCCTTCTCCTATCAGGGCGTCCATGTGCTTCTGGTTTGCCGAGACAAAGACGTCGCCCCTGGCCCCCTGCTCCACCTGGGTCCGCAGGGCCTGGGTGCCGTCGATGTTCAGGACGACCTCTGTTCCCGGATGATCGTCTTCATACGCCGTAGAAATCTCGGTGAAGGACCCCTTCAGGGAACCGGCCGCAAAGACCGTGATCGTCGTCTCCTCCTCAGTCGTGGTGCATCCTGCGGCGAGCAGGAGCGCGCATATTGCCATACATGCAGCCAGTGCTGCTGCGTATCTTCCCATCTTCATGATGACACCAGTGTGCTGATCTTTTTCCCTCCGGCAATGGCCGGAGCGACATTCCCCGGGATGGTGTCAGATGCCCGTTCCTGACGGTTCGGGTGTGGCGCCTCTTTCAGGCCTTTTTTCTCGTGAGCCTGACCATCAAATCGTTCTGCCCGATCTTTTCCGCTTCTATGGAGTAGTCTCTCTTCTCGGCCTCCACCTCGATCCAGGGCGGGACGTGATCGCACTGGATTTCAAGCACGTTGAAATTGCCTTCGGCAATGAACTGCTGGAGGATCTGTTTGCTGCTGATCTCCGGCGATTTACCCTGGATCTCCCTGATCGAGATGAAAAAGGTTCCAGGTGCTCTTTCATGGGGCGCGGGTATGCCGGCCACGCCGGGCGATTGTGCCGCAATCCTCTCCTTCTCCTCGTCATCGAGCACGACGTCCAGAAAATCGGGTGGTTTTCCGCTGATCTCCCAGACGCTGCACCCGGCCTTTTCGAGTTCAAAGTAGAGGGCGCCGCCTGCCGCCCTGGCCGCGAAGATCCTGCAACCGTTCAGGAACTGCAGAATATCGGCCATTTTCCTGCGCATCTCACGCAGGCCATTGCTCCGGTCGAGAGAAACCTCCATTGAACGATCGATCTCCCATACCCCACCGGATCGGCGGTAGACGATCACCGTTCCGGGTTCGTTCAGAACGCCGCTGCATCCATCCCCGTCAACCATTGCTGCGATCTCTGCCACCATCGTTCTCCCTCCTCTCGCTCCCGTCAGATCAGCAGGCGTTCGACGACGTTCCCGCCCTCGATATGCTCGTCCATGATCTCCTCCACGTCGTCGGGGGTCACCGATCCGTACCAGACATTGTCCGGGTACACGACGACAATCGGCCCTTTCTCGCAGATCCCGAAGCATCCGGTGTTGTTGATGAAGATCTCACCGCCAAGTTCCCGCTCTTCGATCTCTTCCATGAACCTCATCATGACCTCAACGCCCTCCTTGCTGTGGCAGAACCCTTTCTGCTGGCCGTTCGGGCGCGAGCTCGTGCAGATGAAGATGTGGTGTTCAGGTTTTTGCATTGGATACACCTTCTTCATTGAGCAATTCTTCTTTCCTTAACCGGCGATACGAGCCGTATTTCTTTTCGAGCAGGGTGTTGACGAAACGGTCGAGGAATCCGAGCGTGCCCGCATAGCCGACCGAGAGGATCCTCTGCCCGCCGATCCGGTCGTGGACCGGGTAGCCCACCCTGATGCCGGGGATCCCCTGCCGTTCGGTCAGGTATTTGCCGCCCGAATGGCCGACGGCGAGGTTCGCCCCCTTCCTCACCGCCGCATCCTCGATCGTCACGAAGTCCGCCTCTTCGAGGAATATGGGTACGTCCAGCGCCTCTTCCAGCACGGGCTCAAGCAGACCGGCAAGGCCGCTGTTCTGCGTCCCGCTGGCGATGACTGCGGGGGTGGCGCCGTTTTCCATACAGAGTTTTGCAAAGGCGTAGACCAGTTCGGGCTCGCCGTAGATGACCGGCCGCGCCCCGGCGCTGATCTTGTGGGCGTCCGCCATCCCGTCGCAGAGCCACCCCCGCTCCAGCATGAGGCCCTCAGGCACAGGTCGTCCGCCGATCTCCTTTAAGGTCCTGACAAACAGGTCCGTGCTCTCAAGCCCGATGGGCAGCGGGAGGTTGATCAGCGGGACCCCGAACTGCTGTTCCAGGAAGAGTCCCGGGGAGAGGCTGTCAGGGCAGGTGAGCCCGAACTGGATAGTGGCCCGCGCCCCGGCCATGCGGGCGATCTCTGCGGTGGGCGTGCCGCCGGGTGCGATCTTCTGGTAGCGTCCGCCGAACGGGCGGTCCAGCGTCAGGGAGTAGTCGGGCAGCAGGGTGTACTCGAGCCCCATCAGGTCGAGGATGCGCTTGATCTCCCTGATGTCGGCCGGGCTGATGTTGGGGACGATGACGTTGATCCCGCCGTGCCGTTCTGTCGGCCGCGCGTAATGGGCGATGACCGCCCGCGTTGCCGCCCAGAACCCTTCGGTGTGGGTGCCGCCGTAGCTCGGCGTGGAGATCGGGATGATATCGATCTCCGGGATCTCCCGGTCCTGTTTGTAGGCACCGACAAACCTCTCGATGTCGTCGCCCATCGTTTCGGCAAGGCAGGTCGTCAGGATGCCGATCACCTCTGGCCGGTAGACCCTGATCACGTTGTCGAGCGCCTTTCTCAGGTTCGCCTCGCCGCCGAAGATCGCCTGCTTCTCGTTCAAGGACGAGGAGGCGATGTCCATGGGCTCGTTGAAGTGCTCGACGTTTGTGAGGCGCATGTAGGTGCTGCAGCCCTGGGAGCCGTGCACCAGTGCGATCGAGCGTTCGACACCCCGCAGGGCGATGACGCCGCCGAGCGGCATGCACATATGGCACTGGTTCTCGTTGACCTGCCTGACCCGTGTCGTGACCGTACAGTCGTTCATCCCTGTGCCTCCTCGAAGGGGTTTTTCTTCACCCGCTCCCAGACCGGCGAGCAGGTGGTCGCATACACCTCGCGGGCGAACCTGATCGCTCCATCGAACCCTGCCAGGCCGTCTTTGCGGTCGTGGTTGTGGTCGACGAAACCGATGCCCAACTTGTGCGCAAGGAACCGCTCCTTCACCCCGCCGGCCATCATGTCGACCTCTTTTTCCAGCAGGAACCGCTCGATCTCGGCGGGGTTGGCGTCGTCGATCACGACCGTCCCCTCGCTGACGATGGTGCCGATCTGCTCGTAGTCTTCAGGTTTTCCGGTCTGAGTGCCGGTGAACATCACGTCCATGCCGAGTTCCTGCAACTGACGGATGATGGCGAGGGCCTTGAAAGCGCCGCCCACGTAGATCGCCGCCCGCTTTCCTTTCAGTTTCTCCCGGTACCTCTCGATGACCGGCCGGACCCTTTTTGTCTCGCGCTCGATAAGCGCCTCCGTCCGGCGCACGATCTCCTCGTCGCCGTAGAAACGGGCAATCCTCCGCAGGCTTTCGGCGGTGTTCTCGGCGCCGAAGAAGTTCACGTCGATGTACGGCGTGCCGTACTCCTGCTCCAGGTTCATCGCCACCCAGTGCATCGAGCCGGAGCACTGCACCAGGTTCAGGCAGGCGCCGGGCGCCCTCTTCAGGGCGGCGACGGTCGAGTCCCCGGTGAAGGCCACGTTGATCTCGATGCCTATCTCCGCAAGATAGCGCTCGACGAGCCACTTCTCGCCGCCCAGATTGTATTCCCCGAGGAAGTTGAGTTTCCGCGTTTTTTCCACGGTATCTCCTTCCTTCGGGCGGATCAACTTCAGCAGGGCTTCTCCTGCCGCCCGGTAGCCGACGATCTTGTTTCCCGAGAGAAAGCCGCTGGACTCCACCGGGATCACGTCGATACCGTGTCTCTGTGATGCCTCCTTGCAAACGGCGACGATATCGTCGCCGATCAGCCCGACGACGCAGGTCGCGTAGACGAAGATCGCCGGGGGATGGTACTTCTCGACGATCTCGTCGATACAGGCCACAAGTTTCTTTTCTCCACCAAAAACCACGTCTCTCTCTTTGAGGTCGGTGGAAAAACTCTGCCTGAACATCTCAGAACCACTGGACAGACTGCCGCGGATATCCCATGTGTACGCCGCACACCCGATAGGGCCGTGGACGAGGTGGACCGCATCCGTCACCGGATTCAAGACCACCCTCGCCCCGGAGTAGACGCAGGCACGCTGGCTTACGGCCCCGGCCAGGCTGTCATCAGCGCAATGAATGCGGCTTTTGTTTTTCCCTGTGGTCATGATGGAGAGCTGCCGTTCGTCAAGGCATGCCGCAGGCTCTGCAGGCACCGAACATTCGTTCTCCATGGTTTTTCGCCTTCTACAGGATCAGTTCGTAGTCTTCGTCCGTGCAGTCGCGGTCGCGGCGTTCGAGCAGGGCGTTGCTGATCATCTCGATCAGACGCAGGCATCCCCGGTATCCTGTGATCGGCATCAGCGGGTGGACCGCCCGGTCGAAGACCGGGAACCCGACCCTGACCAGGGGGATATCCTCGGCCCGTGCGATGTACTTGCCGTGCGTGTTGCCGATGAGGAGGTCCACCGACTCCTCCTTGATCCACTGGTGGAGGTCGAAGAGATCTCCTTCGGCCTTGACCCTGCTGCCCTCGATGCCGGCGTCTTCGAGCATCTCGTTGATCGTCTTCTCGAACTTGTTGCCGGGCGTTCCGGTGAGGACATATTTCGGGACCATACCCATCGTGATCAGGAACTCGGTCAGCGGGATGGCGATGTCGGGATCCCCGAAGACCGCCACCTTCTTTCCTTCGTACTGGAAGTGGGTGTCGATCAGGGTGTCGATGACCTGTCCTCTCTCAACATTGAGAGATTCCGGTACGTCCACCCCGAAACCGTCCTTTACCGCCATGATCAGGTCGTCGGTCGCCTTTATCCCGATCGGGATCTTGAGGGGAACGCCGGGCACCCCGCACTTCGACTGGAGGATCGCCGCCGCTTCGTCTGACGACCATGCACCAAGCGAGAGGGTCATTTTCGAATTACCCGAGTCCTTTATGTCCTCGATCCGCGCGCCGCCCCTGGGGTACATCTCGTATGTGCTCAGCAGCGGCGAGTCCATCACGTTCGTGGTGTCCGGATACATGATCGAGGGGACGCCCATCTCGGTTACGATCCGCTTTATCTCCCTCATGTCCCCGGGGTTTAAGAACCCCGGGAATATGTTTGCCTGCTCCTTTTTCGGGTTGCCGTTGGACTCTGCAAGATAGGAGACGATCCCCCTGCACATGTTCGAAAACCCGGTGATGTGCGAGCCATAGTAACTCGGCGTGTTGGCGTGGATGACGTACCTGCCCTCCGGGATCTCCGACTGCTTGATGATGGTCGGGATGTCGTCGCCGATCGTCTCGCTGAGGCACGTCGTGTGGACCGCGATGATCTCCGGGTTGTAGATCGCAAAGACGTTCTTGATCGAGGTCTTTAAGTTTGCAGCGCCGCCGAAGACGGACGCACCTTCCGTGAAGGAACTCGTCGAGGCCATCGCGGGCTCGTGGAAGTGCCTGGACAATGCCATCCGGTGGTACGAGCAGCACCCCTGTGAGCCGTGGCTGTGCGGGAGACAGCCGTGAATGCCGAGTGCTGCATACATCGCACCGACCGGCTGGCAGGTTTTTATCGGGTTGATCTTTCCTGTCGTACGTGCATCTCGTGGGAGAGGCTCTTTTGGTGTGCAGTCGAGCATCTTTCGGTCACCTCTGTTCGGTTTCCTTCTGTTCCCAGGGTGGGGTGATCATCTTCCATGCAGGCGTGGAGAGCGAATGCGCCACATCCTTTGCAAAGGTGACCGCTCCCTTAAAACAGGTGTACGGGCCGCTGTAGTCGTACGAGTGCATCTGTTTTGAGGGGAGGCCCATCTTGTGCGTGACGTACTTGTCCTTGATGCCGGTGAAGATCAGGTCGGGCTTGAAGACCTCGACCAGTTCCTCGGTTTCGAAATGGTTGGCGTCGTCGATCATGATCCCGCCGTTCACCATGTCCGGGTACATTCCCCTGTACTCGTTGAGGATGCCTGATGCGACGAGCTCGTCGTACCGCTCCTTCGGCATGTTCAGGTGCAGGTGGGGTGGTTCGTACATCTCCGGGTCGGGTTCGACATGGAGTTCGGGGATGTTCTTCGAGTCCGCATCGCCCTTGATCGTCGGTATGACCTCGCGCCCCTCGTAGTCGTCGCGGTGGGCGAACTCGTAGCCTGCGACCAGAACTTCCATGCCGAGATTCCTGAGCAGGTACTGGTAGTGGTGGCTGCGTGACCCGCCGACGAAGACAAAGGCGGTCTTGCCCGTGCAGATCTTTCGGTACCGCTCAAGTTCAGGCGTGACTGCAGCGAGTTCGCGCTCGATGACGAGTTCGGTCCGTGCTGTCAGATCATCGTCGCCGAAGCACTGTGCGATCTCGCGGAGCGTGTTGATCGTCGCATCGATGCCGATGAAGTTCACCTTAAGCCAGGGAATACCATACTTCGTCTCCATCATCTCGGCGATGTAGTTGATCGAACGGTGGCACTGGACGAGGTTTAAGTGGGCCTGATGCATGTTTTTGATGTTTGCATAGGCTGAATCACCGGTCAGCGTCGAGCCTACCGTATATCCGATCTCCTCGAGGAGTCGTTCGATCTCCCAGGCGTCTCCGCCGATGTTGTACTCGCCGAGGAAGTTGAGGACATATTTCCCGTCCACCTTCTCGGTGCCCTTGCCGATGATCCGGTCCATGATCTGGTTGTTGGCGATATGGTGGCCTGCCGACTGGCTGACTCCCTTATAGCCCTCGCAGTTGTAATGGATCACCGGAATCCCGTGCCGTTCCTCTGCCGCTTTTGAAACGGCGCCCAGGTCGTCGCCGATCAGTCCGATCGGGCATGTCGCGCAGACGTTAATCGCCCGCGGGTGGAAGATCTCCACGATCTCGTCGATCATCTTCGCCAGTTTTTTCTCGCCGCCGAAGACGATGTCGCTCTCCTGCATGTCGGTGGAGAAGCACATCGCCGAGTAGATCTGCTCCGGGGGCGTCCTGTCGTCGGCCCGGGCCTTGTTCCGCCGTGTTCCCCAACTGTAATATGCGCACCCGATCGGGCCGTGGGTGATCGTGACCATGTCCTTGATCGGGCCGACGACCACGCCCTTGCACCCGGCATAGCAGCATCCCCGCTGCGTGATGATGCCGGGGACCGTCCTGGTGTTTGCCTCGATCTGTGGACAGGAACTGGCGGATTCGTCCTTTTTGACGATATGCTTCTTCCTGTTCTTTTTCACTTTGTCAGGAAATGGCGCCAGTATCTCGTCAACGTTTACGTCTGTCACCGTCATGTTTTCATGTCTCCTCTCGTCCTTACCAGATTGCAGCGTCTCCGGACTCGCCCGTGCGGACACGGACTGCATCGGTCACGGGCGTCACGAAGATCTTCCCGTCGCCTGCACCGCGCTCGGTGCGATTGGCCCTGATGATCGCCTCCACGATCCGCGGCACGTCCTCGTCATAGGCGAGGATGGTGAACAGCCGCCGTGGGAACATCCGTTTGTCGTCAAGGAATGTGACGACCTGCTCTTCGGATTCTCTCCTGTCGATGACGTCGGAAGCAGCCATTCCCATGAGTTTTTCCTTGCATGGGACGTTTATTTCGTCATGCGGCAACAGTTTGCCTCTGCCGACCGCTTTGACGGCGGTAAAACCAGCGACGCCTGCCTCGATCAGGGCACGCTTCGTCGCACCGGTTTTTTTCATCCGCACGATGGCCATAATCTCTTTCATATCGGCACCTCCGGTTCAGAGGCCTTGAGTAGCCTTTGAGATGGTGTACGCCTCTTCCACGGGACTGATGAAGATCTTGCCGTCGCCAAAGTTTCCGCTGGTGCCGGTTCTGGCTGTTTTCAGGATGATATCCACGATTTTGTCCCGATACTCGTCTTCGATCGCGACAAGAATGAGGGTTTTTGGGATCTCGTCATAGTAGACGTCTCCCATCCTGATCCCCTTCTGTTTCCCGCGGCCTACGACGTCGACGACCGTGGCGGCGTTGAACCCTCCTGCAGAGAGGTTCTCAAGGACTTCGTCCTTCTTTTCGGGCCTGACTATCGCTCGTACAAACTGCATCATCTTCACATCCTGTCTTTCTGGTATTACAGGCCCAGGAACCCGTGCTCCATCATCAGTTCTTCAAGCCTGTCCTGCGTCATGGGCTTCGGGATGACGAACATCGTGTTGTTGTCGATGGCCTGTGCCAGGTTCCGGTATTCGCTGGCCTGGTTGGACTCAGGATCGAAGTCGACGACCGTCTTCTTGTTGATCTCGGCCCTCTGCACCAGGTTGTCACGCGGGACGAAGTAGATCAACTGGGATCCAAGCTCTTCGGCGAACGCCTTGAGGAGTTCGAGTTCGTTGTCCACCTTTCGGCTGTTGCAGATGATGCCGCCGAGCCTGACCTTGCCGTTCAGGGCGTATTTCTGAATGCCCTTGGAGATGTTGTTCGCCGCATAGAGCGCCATCAACTCGCCCGAGGCCACGATATAGATCTCTTCCGCCTTTCCTTCGCGGATTGGCATGGCGAAGCCGCCGCAGACGACGTCGCCGAGGACATCGTAGAAGACGTAGTCCAGGTCGTCGGTATATGCCCCGAGGGACTCCAGCAGGTTGATGGAGGTGATGATGCCCCTGCCTGCGCAGCCTACGCCGGGTTCGGGCCCGCCAGATTCAACGCAGAGGGTTTCCTTGAAGCCCGGTTTGAGGATCTCGTCGAGTTCGATGTCGTCGCCCTCGTCGCGGAGCGTGTCCAGGACCGTCTTCTGGCACAGGCCGTGGAGCAGGAGCCGCGTGGAGTCGGCCTTCGGATCGCACCCTACGACCATGATCTTCTTGCCGGCCTCGGCCAGCGCCGCTACCGTGTTCTGCGTTGTTGTTGACTTGCCGATGCCGCCTTTTCCGTAAATTGCCACCTGTCTTGCCATTGTACAAACCTCTTTGATCTTCATTTCGATGCAGGGATGCTTTCTGGTGCACATCTCTCCCGTTTCTGGTGTCGTAGGCGCTTCCAGATCTTCCGTGCCTCATGCTCTCAGGTCTGATATGCCCGACCTGGTCTGTGGTGGCGTCCGTACGGTCGCCCCTCCCCCGGGATGGTGTCGGTCCCCCCTGTTACGTGCCGTTCCTGCAGCGGCCTTCACCATGCCGGCAGGGCCCGTCTGCCTGGTGTTGGGGTGGCAGCGGTCACGTTCCAGGTAGATGATGACGTCCCCATCTCCCCGTTTTCATAGAATGTCGTCTGTCGCACTCTACCTCCGAACTGTGTTGCATGATAGCATTAGGTGAAATTATTTAAAAAGTTAATGGAAGGAAGGTTCCTTCAACCATATTTAAATATATGGTTGCGTGCGGCGCCGGATGCCTTCTTTCCCTGGTCCTGGTGCCATGCGTGGGCGGTGTCTGTCCCCCTCTGCGGGGGTATTTCACGAGCGATCGCGCGATTGCTGCCGATCCTGGAGAAAGAGACGGCCGGAGATCCTCAGGGATATCTGGAAGGTATCGGTCGGGTTCATTGCTCCCACCTTCATCGCCTCCTTCTCCCCCGCATACTTCCCTGTTCTGTCCTGCCCGCTCCGGCAGCCTGATGAGGGCTCCCGCCCCAATCATCTCTCATGATCCGTGCCGGGTGCCATGTCTCGATCGCCGGGTCCCTTGCCGACGCCGTGGGGAGGGCGGAGGAGCGGGGGTGCGACTGCTTCCAGATATTCTCGCGCAACCCCAGGGGATGGCGATTCAAAGATCTCACCGACGCCGAAACTGACGGGTTCAAGGGGCGTCTCGCCGCATCGGGCCTTGGGCCGGTGGTGGACCACATGCCCTATCTCCCGAACCTCGCCTCGCCGAAGGAGGAAGTCTATGAGAAGTCGGTCGAGACCCTGACGGCCGAACTGAACCGGTGCGAGGCCCTCGGCATTCCTTTCCTCGTCATGCACCTCGGCAGCCATCTCGGCACCGGGATCGAGGTGGGAAGAGAGCGCCTCATTGACGGTATCTTGCAGGCGCTCGCCGCCGCCCCCGGCGGGGTGCGCCTCCTCCTCGAAAACACCGCCGGCACGAAGAACGGCCTGGGCGGGACCTTCGAGGAGATCGCCCTGCTCCTCGACGCCCTGCCCGAAGAACGCACCGCCGTCTGCTTCGATACCTGCCATGCCTTTGCTGCGGGCTACGACCTCAGGGATGCGGCGGCGGTCGGCGAGACCCTCGACCTCTTCGACGGGGCGCTCGGTCTGGAGCGCCTCCACGTCGTCCACTGCAACGACTGCAAAGGTGCACTCGGTTCGCACCTCGACCGGCACGAGCACATCGGCCTCGGTGCGATCGGCGAGGATGGGTTTGTGGCTCTTCTTGCCGTCCCGGCGATCCGGCGCCTTCCATTGATCTGCGAGACACCGGTGGACGAACGACGGGATGATACTGGAAATATCCGCCGCCTGCGCGAACTCGCGGGGGTGTGAGGGCGGGCCTGATGCCTGCCTCGTATTCCCTGCCGCTATTTATGTGCTGACTGCGAATCGTATCCATCAGGTCGGTATCATGAAAACGCCCTCCTTTCACCCCCTGCTGATTCTCCTCGCCCTGCTGGCGGGCATCGTGGCGATCCTGGTCGCCTTCTCCGGAGATCCCGGTAGCGAAATAGGTCTATTCTTTTCAACAGGGGCAGAAGTGGCGCCGATCTTCCTGATCGCTCTTCTCGCTCATCTCGCCTATATCCGTCCCCGCCTGAGGCCGTTCGTGGCGCTGCTGACGGTCGTCCTCCTTCTGGCACTCGGTGCGCTCTCATGGGTGCTCTCTCTTGCGCCGTGGATCACCGTGGTCGAGACGGACGATCTCCCTCTGGAGATGGCGATGACGCTGTTCGTCTCCCTCGTCCTCTGCATGGGGGCGGTCTTCACCTGCACGCTGGGTTTTTCCAGCCGGATCCGCCGGTATATATCCTCCTATCTGCCCATCGATCCCGAGAACTTCGTCCACACCGTCGGACTGGTGACCGTCGCCGGTCTCGCTCTCATGCCCCTCATCCCCCTTCTCGTCCTCGGCCATGCCCCGCTTGCAGACCTGATGGCAGATCCCGACTTCGCTCTTGCCGCCTTAACGCCGGCAGAGGCTGCAAAAACAGATTTTTACGGTCTTTTGTGGATGGTGGTCGGTTCTTTCATCGCCGTCGGGTTCCTGGTGCGGAGGACGCTCTCAGATGTGCTGGAGCGCCTGGGCGTTGTGGTACCGACACCGAAACAGGTGTTCTTTGCCCTCGGGACAGGCCTTCTGCTTGTGCTGATATTCACCCTCATCGACCATGCCATCCTTTCGGTCTGGAATTATTTTGGCTGGACCGTTACGGACCAGCACTATATGCAGGCGCTCTTCTCCTCCTACCTCACGCCGGTTGCGGCAGTGATGGCGGCGATCGTCGCCGGCGTCGGTGAGGAGCTGGCGATCCGGGGTGTTCTCCAGCCCAGGTTCGGGATACCCCTTTCAGTCATGGTCTTCGCATCGCTTCATGCCTACCAGTACGCATGGGACGGCGTGCTCTCCGTTTTCCTTGCAGGGCTTGTCTTCGCTCTCCTGCGGGAGAGGACAAACACCTCGGTCTGCGCGATCACCCACGCCACGTATGACCTGGTGCTCTTTGGCCTCCTGATGGCCGGCATCGGATGGGTGTAGGTCGGTGGCGCTCCGGGGGCTGAGGTTCCTGGAGATCTGTTTTGCGTGGGACAGGATGGCGACGCGGGTGGCCGATAAAAATAGCGCTTTTGTGGCTCTCGGATCGATCTCTGGCGCCGGCGCCGCGGAAGGTCCGGGTCAGGGACGATAGGATCCCTGGATGGTCTGAGGCATGAAGTATCCCTGCTCCTGCCCGACATCCTGCTGCTCTTTGCGTGCGACCTCGATCAGTTCGGTCAACCTCTTTTCCGTCGTTCTGATCGTCCCGATGGCATCGCGCAATTTTTCTCTGACGGCATCGCTGTCCCGCTCCTCCGCTTCCATCTCCTGCAGGATCGCCTCAAGGTCGGCCGCGGCGCCGCTGAGCGGTTCTGTGAGCCTGGAGGTATGTTCGGCGAAATAGGCCCTGAGATCCTCGTTGGCCGCTCTCAGTTCCAGCTCGACTTTTCTCCGCTCCTCGAGTTCATGCAGCGTCTGGTTTCTCATCGCCCTGTACGATTTCACCTGCTGTGTCAGGGCACTTACGTCCTCGCAGACGAACATCGCGTCAAATCTGCCTTTATCTCCAGTTTCCAGGGGTATCAGGGTGGTGCGCTGGACCCGAATTGTGCCGTCCGGGAAATGCGAGGGGATCAGGCAGGTATGGATCTGGGATGAGAACACCGTCGGGGCACCACCCTGAAGCACCTGTTCGATCCGGTCGATGAAGCCGGCTTTTTTCAGGCCGGGGAAGTGCTCGGTGACCTTCTGCCCCACAATCTCGGCGGCCGGTGTCCCGGTCCACTCTTCCAGGCAGGCATTCCAGTACCTGACCGTTAGGCTGTCGTCGACGATGCAGATCCCGACCGGCAGCAGGTCCATCCCTTCCCATGCGCGGGCAGACCGGTTCTCGCTCGTACTCTCACCCTCCTCTAACGACCGCAATTTTTTCGAGGAGGGTATCGAGCGATCCGATCTCCAGGATCATTGCGATAATCCCCTCGACATTGATGTCTTCGACGTAAAAGCGCGTGTTGGCGAGCAGCACCCTCTCGTCCGGGTCAAATCTGGCGGTCCTGACGATGTTTGCCATCGTGTCCTCGACATAGACCGGGGGCAGGTAGGTGATCTGCTGGCCGAGGACATTTCCGATCGATCCCATCACGCCGTTGATAAAGATATTTCCGACCTCCATGAGGGTCTCGATCCTGATCGCATCGAGTTCTGGCAGATCTTCCCCCTCACCGGTGATCGCCATGACCAGGGCGGCCGCGCTCTCCGGGGGGAATATCAGTGCCGTCGTACCGGTAAAAAATCCCCTGAAGTCGATCTTGACGGTGGCGGCACCCGTTCTCCCGGAAAGCCCACCGGCCGAATCGAGTTCGTCGAGCCTGATCACCTGGAGGGTCGGGACGTGGAGGGTGATGTGGGAGCAGGTGATCTCGTTCAGCATCGCCGCCGCCCTGCCGACGCCGATGTTCACCAGTTCCTTGACGGCGTCGAGATCTTCGGTGCTGAGGCCCTTCACGCCCCTTTCACCCCCAGCACCTCCCTGACCGATGCACAGAGTTCATCTTTTTTCACCGGTTTGTTGATGAATCTGGCCGCTCCCAGCTCGATGCATTTCTGTTTTGTTGAATCCTGAATGTCGGCGGTCAGGACGATGACCGGAACCTGGATCCCTCTCTCGCGCATCTCTGCCAGCACCTCCATTCCATCCATTTCTGGCATCAGCAGATCCAGGACCATCAGATCGGGAAGATCCCCGGCGAGGCATTTAAGGCCCTCCAGGCCGTTCTGAGCGGAGATGATCTCATAATCCTCTGCGGTGAGGATCGAGGAGATGATCTTTCTCTGAAAGGACGAATCGTCTATTATCAGCACGCGTGTCATCGTTCTCATCTCTTTCGCGGTATTGTATTGGGTTCGCAGACATATGTCGGTAAGAATAAAGAAAAGAGTTTGTATTACCTGTACGATCCTACCGGCGAGCAGGGCGAACTCTTATGTGGGGCTGAATGTAACGCAACGTGCGCATTTAATAATTTCTGCATCCCGCACTTGATTCGCTCTTTATATGGATATATTCTGATATTTTTAGAGAGAGTTGCAGTTTTTTCGATTTCGATCCCCTCAAGTGTTATTCTTCGCCGCACTCGATGACAAACCGGCAGTATGCATCCCCGGCGGCATAACAGTGCGTCTCGACGACCGTGACCCCCCGATCGAAATGGCCTGAAAAAAGGGCGGCGAGCACTCCCGTATCGAATGAACAGGCCGGTCGGCCGATGCGGGGAAGGTCCACGCATTCGAAGCAGTCGTACACGAAGATCTCAAGGGGTTCTTCGCTTCCCGTTTCGATCCGCCCGAGACCGTGCCGCTCCCAGAACGCCGCGACGTTTTTGAGAAATACGCCGGTCCTTTTGTCTTCGACGGTCGGAAACACCGCCCTGCCCACCTCCTCTCCGGCCGCGGTGAGCACCGGGTCGAGGTTGATCCCGGTCTGCATCAGGATGGTCCTGATCGTCCTGAATACCAGGCGAAAATACGCGAACGGGCCGCTTCCGCTCTCGCGGTAATCGCCGGCGTACCTCGCGAGCTCCGCTGAAATCCGTTCAGACGATGATAATGCCCCGATCCGCTCTGCATTGGTGAAGAAGAGTTTTTTGCGCGCGTCAGCCGGATCGAGGCGCCAGCCGACGATCCCTTCGTCCACCATGTCCCGCAGGTGCACCGAAACAGTGGACTTCGCCCGCCCGGTCCTGCGCACGATCTCGTCGAAGGGCACCTCCCCCTCCCGGAGCGTTTCCAGGATCAGGACCCGAACCGGGCTTTTCACGGCATGGACGCCGCTCTCGCTCGAAAGGAGCTCCACCGTCCCGCCTTCTCTCCGTCGATTCACGCTGGTATCTGGCACCGCAAGACTCATATATTGTTCGTTCCTATATGAACGAATGTTAGTATATCTACGAACAAATGGTGAAGGATGATGAAGGCAACACAACTCGCAGAAGGCGTCTGGTGGGTCGGCGCCATCGACTGGAACCTCCGGGACTACCACGGCTACACCCTGCCGGGAACGACCTACAACGCATATCTGGTGGTGGGAACAGAGAAGACCGTCCTGATCGATACCTGTTATCCGGGCTTTGAGGAGCAGGTGCTCTGCCGCGTCGCCTCGGTCGTCGACCCCAAGACGATCGATGCCATCGTCGCCAACCACATCGAGGTCGATCATTCGGGCGGTCTGCCGAAGATGGCGCGGATGTTGCCGGGCGTACCTATCTACTGCACGGAAATCGCCGTGAAGGGTCTCGGGCGCCACTATGATACGCAGGACTGGAATCTCCAGGTCGTCAAAACCGGGGATACCCTCGCCCTCGGCAACAAGACCCTCACCTTCCTCGAAGCGCCGATGCTCCACTGGCCTGACTCGATGTTCACCTACCTTGCCGAGGACGAGATCCTCTTCCCGAACGACGCCTTCGGCCAGCACATCGCCTCTTCGGAGCGGTTCGACGACGAGCTGGGGAAAGACGCCTCCCTCTCCCACGCACAGAAGTTCTTTGCGAACCTGATCATCCCGCTCGCCCCGAAGGTGCTGAAGAAACTCGATCAGGTCGGCGGTCTCGGGATCGGCATCTCGATGATCGCCCCGTCCCACGGCGTCATCTGGCGGTCGCATGCCGGCGACATCCTGCAGGCCTACACCGACTGGTCAAAGGGCGTCTCGAAGGAGAAAGTGACGATCGTCTACGACACGATGCATGGCTCTACCGACCGGATGGCGCAGGCCCTCGCCGATGGCGCCATGGACGGCGGGCTTGAGGTGAAGGTCTGCCTGCTGCGGGACGGACGCTACGAGGGCTGCCACCGTTCGGACATCGTCACCGAGATGCTTGACTCGAAGGCGATCCTGATCGGTTCTCCCACCCTTGAAGACGAGGTGCTGCCGACCGTGGCCGGTTTCCTCTCGTACCTCCGCGGCCTCTCGCCCGGTCTCCTTGCTCAGAAGAAGATCGGCTTTGCCTTCGGATCGCACGGCGGTCATGGCGGTGCCGTGAAGCAGATCGGCGAGTCGATGCAGAAGGCAGGGATCGAGGTCCTCGGGGACGGCTACGAGGTCACGTTCAGACCCGACGCCGACGAGCGCGAGGCGTGTTATCGGGCCGGGCTTGCACTCGCCGAAAGGGTGCGATCTCTCTAAACCTTTTTTCCGCACGCACCACATTTTTCCTGGAGCGGGTTCGCTCCCGCCCGGAAATCACCTCCCCATTGAGAGCCCGGGCTGGTGGGAGAGGTATATATTCAGACCCACCAAGAGGCATCTGTCGATGCCGCGCTCGTACCGCTCCCCGGGAAGATATCTTGCATACGCCGTGCAGGGCCTCATCCTCCTGAACGTGGGCTACAGCCTCTGGATCTGGGACTTTTTTCTGGCTCTGGTGGGTATGTTCGGCTTTTTTCTCACCACCGTTCCGTATATCGTCAGCAGGCGGGCCGACATCAGCATGCCATGGGAGGTGAACCTGCTCATCGCCCTCTCCCTGTATCTCCATGTGGCCGGACATATTTCTGACTATTATATGGTTTTCTCTCCCTATTACGACAAGATCGCCCACTTCGTCTCCTCGATCACGATCTCTGTCCTCGGCTTCGTGCTGGTGCTGCTCGTCGACCGCTACTCGGGCCTGCGGCTGACAAGGCCGATGATCGTCTTCTTCATCGTGATCTTCACGATGGGCCTCGGCGCCCTCTGGGAGATCTACGAGTACCTCTTCGACACCCTCTTCGCCATGGCCCTCCAGCACGGCCTCGACGACACGATGACCGATCTGATCTTCGACCTCTTCGGGGCAGTGATCATCGCCGCCGTCGGCAACTTCTACCTGCGGCGGCTGACAAAAGAGGAGATGGCCGGTCTGTTCCTGAAACCCGGCACAAAAAAGGAGTTATAACGAAGCGACGGGCGGTCCGATCGCCACGATCTCGGGAGGGGCGTTCAGCCGCAGGTCGGTCCTGAGGTTCGAGGTGGCGAGGCCGCGGGTGATGTAGAGCGGCGCCCCCTCTTTCTGGACGAAACCGGAGAGTTCGAGGACGCCGTTGTCGTTCAACTCCTTCATGCCCGGCAGCATGATCTGCCCGCCATGGGTGTGGCCGGCGAGGATGAGGTCGGCGTCCCAGTCGACCGCCCGGCACTCGGGCTCGTGGATCAGGTAGATCGTGAAGGCGTCGGTCTCAGGCACCTGCGGGGGCGACGCCATCCCTGCCCAGCCGTCATCCACGCCGACGAGGACGATGGGCGTACCGCCGATATCGAGGGTGAGATATTCGTTCCTGAGCACGCTGACCCCGTTCTCTTCGAGGACGTCCGTGAGGGCGCCAGCGAGGGCGGTGTCGACCGCCCCGTCCTGCAGGGCGCTCATGTCGTAGCCTGCCGCCGTGTGGTCTGTCCCCGAGACGGCGATGATCTTCTGGAGCCCGCTTACGGCATCGATCCCGGCTTTGTAGTCGTGGTTGCCGAGCACGGCATAGGCCGGGGCCTCGATCTCCTGCCAGACTGCCTGGAGGGAGAGATCAGGGTCTTCGCCATAGACAAAATCCCCGCCGATGAGGACGATGGACGGGTGGAGGGCGTTGATCTCGCCGATCACCTCGTGGATATAGCCGATGTTGTCCTCCCTGAGATGGGGATCGGCAATGAAGACGATCCCCCCGGGTGCACCTTCCATGAGGAGATGCGTGACCGATGGGTGCTGCCCTTCCCATGCCATGTAGCCGAGAGTCGGGGGCGTGGCGAGGACGAGCACGATCGCAAGGAGATAAAATGGAGAATATTTCAGCCGCGGCAGTTTCTGACCCATGGGTACCCGGGATGAGGGTCGGCGCTCTCGATATATAGGCGGTAGTGTGGCGGCAGTTCCCCCTGCGGCTCTCCGGGCTATTTTATGGAGATTTTCACCATAAAATTGGGCATATCATATCTTTTTCCCGTAACATCGGTCTGCCGTTTCCGTATGGGCCCGAGCCCTGCCGGTCAGGCGTTCCTGCCTCGCCTCCATCGGCGGGTCAGGGGGAGGTGCGCGCGCATCCCCGGTCGCCGGCAGGGTCGCGGGCCCGAGCGATCTGCCGGCCTGTTCTTCTGGCTCTTCCCCCTTTCACGTGGCTATATCCCTCGCACCTGCCTGTCGTTCAACCACCTTAACGACGCTGTCCATCGGGAGTTGCACCCCCTGACCCCCGCAGATGATTGCCCTGGAAAAATGGTGGAGGGACGGGCCGGAGAACAGATCATCCATCCTCCCCTCAATTATAACCCGTGGGGGGATCCGGGGGCAGCAAGGCCCCCTGGCACCGGCATCTCTCTCCCCTGCCTCACGCTATAGACGCGAAGGCCGCGAAAAAACAACTATCCACCTCTTCGGCCTTCGCGTGAGATTCCCGAAAAACCCTGCGATCGTCCTGACCCCCCGCTGCTCATCGCAGCCTGTTGTTCAGGATCATCCCCCTGTCGCCTGAGGGGGGGTCAGATGAAGGTGTCATGGCCACCCACACGCAAGAGCGAGGAGCGCTTTTTTTGTATCCGGGCGGTTGATATGGGAGTGACTCCCAACAATCCCCAAACAGGGTTTCATCCGATACCATGAGTTCGAATGGCAGCGAGCATCGCTCAGGGAACTATGAGCAGGAATCCGATACTATCCAGAGATTTTTCCGGCGCCCGTTCTTCCTGAGCCTCACCATCGGGATCCCGTTCTGCATCTTCAAACTGCTCTTCGGCGTGAGTGCCGTCCGCATCGGATCATCTTCGCACCCTCTTCTCACGCTTTTTGGATGGTGTGTCGTTGCGTGGGCGGGCGCCGATCTCCTGATGAACGTCGGGCGGGGGGTTCTCGACCTTTCTGGAAAACCTTCCTCCTTCGATTACTGCACCATCGCACAGATCGGACGGATCTTCCACATGCCGATGGTCTTTCTCGCCGCCGACACCCTCCTTTCGTTCTCGATCATCTGCGCCATGCTCTGGTCCGGGTGGATCGCGACGCTCACGCTCTCTGAATCCTATCTCTGGTACGCCGCCACCACCCTGAACCTGATCAGCCTCTCCCTGGTATCCCTGTACACCGAGATCAGGCGGGCGTAACTCCCCTCCCCACGTTTAATATCCGCGGCCCGCCCACCTTACCTCCACGTGAAGGCAACATTCGACGGCAAAAGTCTCCGTCTCGGGCAGGAGGGCATCTCCCTCTACGAGAGCGGGGGCTACGGCCGCCCCGAGAAAGGGGGGCTCCGCCTCGCCCCCGAGGAGGGGCTCTACCTCCTCTGGCGGAACAGGATCGAGGTGGCCGACCATAACTTCTCAGGGCTCCTTGCCGATCTTTCAGGGGACGCCGGATTTTTCAGGCGCTACCTCGTCTACCGCGACCTGCGGGAGCGGGGCTATGCCCTCCAGACCGGGCCGCATGATTTCCGGGTCTTCCGCCGGGGCGACCGGCCTGGAAAGGGTCAGTCCCAGTACCTCGTCAGGGTGCGGGCCGAGCGTGACCTGGTGGACTTCGACGGGATCGTCGCCGAGGTGGCGACGGCCGGGAACATGCGCAAACAGTACCTTATTGCGGCGGTGGACGACGAGGGCGAGCTCACCTACTATGAGGTGAAGGTCAACCACCTGGCCGAGGCCGGTTCTGAGGCGGGCGAGGGGCAGGCCGTCGGTGAAGCCTACGGTGCGGTCGTGCTGGTGCGCCCGGCCGATGCCCCCTGGCTTGCTGCTGAAGGCTATGGCAAACTCCTCGACGCCGGTGAGATCCTGCTCTCCCCGGTCGAGGCGCTGTACCTGATGGACACGGGACGCCTCACCCTCCTCAGGGGCGGTGCTCCCCTCTCCCGCGAGACATACTATGGGATCGCCGCGGATACCGACGGCGAACTCGGGGAGAAGGCGATCGTCTACGCCGACCTGCGCCGCCGCGGCTGCGGGCCGAAGACCGGCTACAAGTTCGGCCACCATTTCAGGGTCTACACTGCCGGACTCCAGCACTCCCTTCTTCTCGCCCACGCGATCCCCGAAGGCACCGCCCTTCCGATGGCGGCGATCTCCCGCTCGGTCAGGCTTGCGAACAGTGTCAAAAAGAAGATGTTGTTTGCCTGCGTACATACAGACGACATTCAGTACATCGAATTTGCGCGAATAAAACTGTGAGATACGACTTATGCAGCAGGGGATCAATCCATGGGCAAGCAGCCAGACGGTCGATGTCGGCAAACTCTTCTCTGAATTCGGCATCGAACCGATGGAAAACGTAGTTGACCGTCTCCCCGCCGTTCCTTCTTTCATGGGCCGGGGTATCGTCGTCGGTCACCGGGACTACGGCCGGATCGCCGACGCCATCAGGAACAGAACGCCCTTCAACGTGATGACCGGGTTCATGCCCTCGGGCCATCCGCACCTCGGCCACCTGATGGTGATGAAGGAGGTGGTCTGGCACGTCCAGCAGGGCGGGCAGGGCTATGTCGCCGTCGCCGACCGGGAGGCGCACGCCGTCCGGGGAATATCCTGGGAGAAATGCCGCGAGTTCGGGCGGGAGTACCTCGCCTGCCTGTACGCCCTCGGCTACGAGGGGAAGACCTACTCCCAGAGCGAGAACAACCCGTTAAAAGACCTCGCCTTCGAGGCGGCGACGAAGATCAACTTCTCCGACCTTCAGGCGATCTACGGTTTCTCGCAGGAGACGGCGCTCGCCCATGCGATGAGCGTCGCCACCCAGGTGGCCGACATCCTCTTCCCGCAGGCAGACTGCGGCCCGGCCCCCACCGTCGTCCCGGTCGGGATCGACCAGGACCCCCATATCAGGCTGACCAGGGACGTCGCCTATAAACTGCGGATGTTCCTTGTCGAGGTGCGGGACGGCTGCATCAGCGTCCGCTCGAAAAACGCCCCTGAGGAGGCGATCGATGCGGTTCACCGGGCGTTCCCGGGATCAACGCGCTACGAGGGGCATGTCGACATACCCGGGGCCTCATTCGCTCCGGTCGAGGAGGCGGTGCGCCTGATCGAGATCGATCACGGCGGGTTCGGTTTTGTCGCTCCCTCGTCCACCTACCACACCTTCATGCCCGGTCTGCAGGGCGGGAAGATGTCCTCCTCGGTTCCTGAGAGTTTCATCTCGTTCTGGGAGACCGAGAAAGACCTCAAAAAGAAGGTGATGGGCGCCCTGACCGGCGGGCGGATGACTCTTGACGAGCAGAAGCGCCTCGGCGGCGAACCCGAGAAGTGCCCGGTCTATCTCTTAAACCTCTTCCATATGGCGAAGGACGACGCCGAACTTGCCGAAATCTGCCGGCGGTGCCGGGCCGGCGAGTTGCTCTGCGGGACCTGCAAAAAGGAAACGCTGGCGCGTACGCAGGAGTTCCTCAGGGACTTCACCGAACGGATAGACGAAGCAAAAGATCTGGTGGAAGGATAATGGCTGATCTCACCCTGAACGAAAAGCGGCTTCTCGTCGCCCTCGCCCCCCGCGGCCGGGCCGGTGCCGTCGCCCTTGCAGAAGCCCTCGAAACATCTGAGGAGGCGGTCGTGCAGTATGCCCACCTCTGCGCCGACCGCGGCCTTGCGGCGATCGAGCGAACGGTCACGAAGACCTATACTCTCACCCCCGAGGGAGAGGAATACCGGAGATCCGGGCTGCCCGAACGGCAGATGCTGGAGCAGATCGGCGAGGGGATCCCGATGAAGGATCTCCAGGCCCTTCCCCTCTCCAGGATCGGCATCGGCTGGCTGCGGAAAAAAGGCTGGATCACGATCAAAAACGGCGTCGCCCAAACGATTGGCGAGGTGCCGCCGGGCGACGACGAGATCGCCCTTGCCGCACCGCGCGAGGGGATGCCCGGCATCCCTGACCTCCTCAAGCGCAACCTGGTCGTCGAGGCCGAGGAGGCCGCCTACACGATTGCGATCACCCCTGCGGGGGCGGCGCTCGTCGCCTCCGGCCTCGACCTCAGGGAAGAGACCGGGACGCTGACGCGCGACCAGATCCTCTCGGGCTCGTGGCGGACGGCGAACCTCAGGCGCTACAGCCTCCAGACGCCGCCGAAGCGGATCTATCCGGGCAAGTCCCACCCGTACCAGCGGATCATCGACGAGGTCAAACGCATCCTCATGGACATGGGCTTTGTGGAGATGCGGGGCGACATCGCCCTCTCGGCCTTCTGGGACTTCGACGCCCTCTTCCAGCCGCAGGACCACCCGGCCCGCGAGATGCAGGACACCTTCTACCTCGACCGCACCGAACCCCTGCCCGCGGGATGGGAGGGCGTGCGCGATATGCACGAGCACGGTGGATCGACCTCGTCGATCGGGTGGGGCGGCGTCTGGGAGGCTGCAAAGGCCGAGCAGTGCGTGCTGCGCACCCACACGACCCCGCTCTCGGTCAAATATCTCATCGAGAACCCGAAGCCCCCGGTGAAGGCCTTCGCCCTGGGCCGGGTCTACCGGCGCGAGGCGATCGACCCGACCCACCTGCCCGAGTTCGAGCAGCTCGAAGGGATCGTCATGGACGAGGACGTCACCTTCCGCCACCTCCTCGGCTACCTGCGCGAGTTCTACCACCGGATGGGCTTTGAGAATGTCCGCTTCCGCCCGGGCTACTTCCCGTACACCGAGCCCTCGGTCGAGCCCGAGGTCTGGGTGGACGGGCTCGGCTGGGTGGAACTCGGCGGTGCCGGTGTCTTCAGGGAAGAGGTCACCGCCCCGTGGGGGATCGAGGCCCCGGTGCTCGCGTGGGGGCTCGGCATCTCCCGCGTCGGCATGCTCAAACTCGGCCTGAAGGACCTCAGGCAGCTCTACCGGAGCGACATCGACTGGATCAGGGAAAGCCCGGTGATCGGGGAGGGGGAGTAACATGGCAATAATCCGGCTCAACTACGAATATCTCGAACGGCTGACCGGCACCGACCGGCAGCGCATCATCGAGCGGCTGCCGATGATCGGGTCTGACGTCGAGCGCCTCCTCGATGACCACGTGGACATGGAGTTCTTCCCGAGCCGCGTCGACCTCTACTCCACCGAGGGCGTGGCCCGCGCCATGCGCGGTTTCCTCGGGATCGAGGAGGGTCTTCCCGCGTACCCGGTCACCCCTTCGGGGATCGCCTTCTCGGTCGACCCGGCCCTCGCTGATATCAGACCGTACCTCGGTTCGGCCGTGATCCGGAACGTCCGCCTCGACGAGGCCGGGATCGAGAGCCTGATGGGGCTGCAGGAAGCGCTCCACTGGGCGCTCGGCCGGGGCCGGCGGAAGGTGGCGATCGGCGTCCACGACATGGATGCAGTCAGGCCGCCGTTCCGCTACCTGGCATCGCCGCGGGACCGCCGTTTTGTCCCGCTCGACTTTACCGAGGACCTTTCGATGGAGGAGATCCTCTCTGACCACCCGAAGGGCCGGGACTATGCCCGCCTTGTCGAGGAGTTCGACCGCTTCCCCCTCATCGTCGACGCCGACGACCGCGTGCTTTCTTTCCCGCCGATCATCAACGGCGAACTGACGCGGGTGACGACGGAGACGAGAAACATCCTGCTCGACTGCACCGGCACCGACGAGCGCGCCGTGCGGATGGCGGCGAACATCATCTGCACCGCCCTTGCCGAGGCGGGGGCGACGATCGAGAGCGTCGATATAGACGGCACGCCATACCCCGACCTCTCCCCTGTCGAGCGGATCGTGAGCGTGGCCGACTGCGCCCGCCTGCTCGGCCTCGATATCGACGCGGAGGAGATGGCCGCTCTCCTGCGGAAGATGCGCTTCGGCGCCGAACCCCTCCCTGACGGCCGCGTCAGGGTGCTGGTGCCGCCGTACCGCGCCGATATCATGCACGACTGGGACCTCTTCGAGGACGTCGCCGTCGCCTACGGCTACGACCGCTTCGACGCCGCCCTTCCGAGGACCTTCACCACCGGCAGGGAGCACCCGATCTCGGCCCTCGAGCGGACGGTCCGCACCATCTTCACCGGCCTGGGCTACCTCGAGGTGCTGCCCTTCACGCTCACCTCGGAGAAACTGCTGTACGAGCGGATGGGCCGTGCGCCTTCGCCCGACGTCCTGCCGGTGGCAAAACCGATCACCGAGGATCAGAGCGTGGTGCGCACCCACATCCTCCCCCTGCTCATGGAGACCCTCCAGATCAACCGCCACCGCGAACTCCCGCAGCAGATCTTTGCGACCGGCGACGTGATCCGGGGATATGCAACGATGCAGACCGTTGCCGCCGTCTCGATCCACGCAGGCGCAGATTTCTCCGAGGCCTATGCGACGATGGACGCCCTCTGCCGGGAGTGCGGCCTCTCGCCTGAGTTCTCCGAATCCGCCGATCCGGCGTTCATCGACGGCCGTCGCGGCGACGTCGTCGTGAACGGAAAAATAGTCGGGGTCTTCGGCGAGATCCACCCCGAGGTGCTCACCGCCTTCTCCCTTGAGCACCCGGTGGCGGCGCTCGAACTCGACCTTACAGCCGTACCGGGATACCCCGTGCGGCCAGGTACTCCTTGACCTGCCTGACCGTGAACTCGCCGTAATGGAAGACGCTTGCCGCAAGGCAGGCGTCCGCTTTTCCCTGGACGAACCCGTCGTAAAAGTGTTCGAGCGTCCCGACGCCGCCGCTCGCGATCACCGGGATGCCGACGCCCTCCGAGATGGCGCGGGTGATCGGGATGTCGAACCCCTCTTTTGTGCCGTCGGTCTCCATGCTGGTCAGGAGGATCTCGCCGGCCCCGCGCTCCTCGACCTCCTTTGCCCACCTGACCGCGTCGATCCCGGTCGGGTGCGATCCGCCCATCGTCACCACCTCGTACCAGACCTCGCGGCCGTCGGCGAGGACCACCGGCGTCTTCCCCTCCTGCATCACGGGGTTCGCCCTGACATCGATCGCCACGACGATGCACTGCGTCCCGAACCGCGCCGCCGCACGGTCGATGAGGGATGGGTCGGTGACGGCGCTCGTATTGATCGAGACCTTGTCGGCCCCGGCCCGCAACGTCTGCTGGATATCGTCGACGCTCCTGATCCCGCCGCCGACGGTGAGCGGGAGGAAGAGCTGGTCGGCCGCGCGCTCGATCACCGAGAGGATCGTGCCGCGGTTCTCCTTCGATGCGGTGATGTCCAGAAAGACCACCTCGTCGGCTCCCTGTTCGTTGTAGCGCGCTGCGAGCTCCACCGGGTCGCCGGCGTCCCTGAGCCCCTCGAAGTGCGTCCCCTTTACGACCCTGCCGTCCTTGATGTCGAGGCAGGGGATGATCCGTCTGGTGAGTGCCATGCGAAGTTTCTCTGGCGGCCGGGATTATCAGCGTTTGGGAGGGGTCGGCGGGTTTTGCGCACCCTTGAAGTGCTCGGCGTCCAATGATATGGGAGGAGGCTGTGGCAACCATATGACGACAGGCCAGCAGAAGATGGACTGGGCCAGGCAGTATATGCCGGTGCTCAGGAGCATTCGAGAGGAATTCGAGAGAGAAAAGCCGCTTGCGGGCGTGACCATCGGGATGGCCCTGCACGTGGAGGCGAAGACCGCCGTCCTGGTCGAGACCCTTGCGGCCGGCGGGGCCGAGGTGTACATCACCGGCTGCAACCCCCTCTCCACGCAGGACGATGTGGCAGAGGCCCTGAATCAGGTTAAGGGCGTGCACTGCTATGCGAAACGCGCCTGCTCCAACGAGGAGTACTACGCGGCGATCAACCGGGTGCTCGACGCCCGTCCCTCGATCACGATCGACGACGGCATGGACCTGATCTTCGAGATCCACACCCGCAGACAGGACGTCCTCGACGGCGTCGTCGGCGGGTGCGAGGAGACGACGACCGGGATCCACCGTCTCCGCTCGATGGCGGCTGAAGGGGCCCTGAAGTTCCCGGTGATCGCCGTGAACGACACCCCGATGAAGCGTCACTTCGACAATGTCCACGGCACCGGCGAGAGCTCGCTCTCGTCGATCATGGTGACCACGAACTGCCTGCTTGCGGGCAAGCACCTCGTCGTCGCCGGCTACGGTTTCTGCGGCCGCGGCGTGGCGCGGAAGGCCCGCGGCCTTGGTGCCCAGGTGATCGTCACCGAGGTAGACCCAAGGCGTGCGCTTGAGGCGCATATGGAGGGCTTTGTCGTGATGCCGATGGACGAGGCGGCGAAGGTCGGCGAGATCTTCATCACCACCACGGGAAACACCTCCATCCTGACCGAACGGCACTTCGCCCTGATGCAGAGCGGGGCGATCCTCTCCAATGCCGGGCACTTCAACGTCGAGATCGATGTGAAGTGGCTGGAGGAGCACGCCGACGCCATCGAGCGCCGGGACGGGATCGACACCTACGATATTTTCGGGAAGCAGATCCACGTCCTGGCCGAGGGGCGCCTGGTCAACCTGGCAACGCCGAAGGGGATGGGTCACCCGATCGAGGTGATGGACCTCTCCTTCGCCCTTCAGGCGCTCTCGGCCCGGTACATGGTCGAGCATGGAAAGGACCTCGTCCCGGGCGTGTACGACGTCCCGAACGCCATCGACGAGGAGGTGGCGGAGAGAAAACTTGCCGCCCTCGGGATCGCGATCGACTCGCTCAGCGAGGAGCAGACGCACTATATGTCTGCCTGGAATATCGGCACATAATTATTGTGTGGGGTTTTTCTCCCCTTTTTTCTGGCGCCTCATAATCGCCTGCCCTGCCTTCAGGGGAGTGTCGATGAGGTTCAAAACCGATGCCTGGTTGGTTTCCCCCAGAAATCTGATCATAGCATACACATTTCCATTGTTCCACCCTGAAATGGAAATGGTATTATATCGTGAAGATTATGATCGGTCGGGGGACTGGAAATGGAGCAGACTGAGTTGTCCATGGAAGAGAAGAAGCAGATGGTTCTTTCGATGTGCATCTGCAAGACATGCCCGAGCTGGAAGGAGTGCGGCGAGCCCGGAGGTTTCTGTTTTCCCTTGATTGGTAAAAGCAGGTGCATCGATGAGGAGAAGGGGTGTATCTGCGGCGGGTGTCCGGTTTACTCAGAAATGGGGCTTTCTCACATCTATTACTGTCTTCTGGGTTCGGAAAAAGAACAGTCGGGCGTTTGAGATCAGGAAGGTGTCGAAATGGTGAGATATCGGTGTAATGTCTGTCAGGTCTTCGAGTACGATCCCGCCAGGGGTGACTCTGTGACCGGCATCCCCCCGGGTACGAAACCTGGAGATTTTCCTGACGATTGGCAGTGCCCCATCTGCCGCTCTAACCACTCCCACCTGAAGCCGCTGGAGGACCAGCAGGTGAAGGTGTCGGAGCAGACGATCATCTGCCCTGTCTGCGGCGCCGAACACAGGATCACCGTCTCCCATATGGGGCGTGGGTATGTGGAGGGCTACCTCGGGGGGTGGAAACGCGAGAATGACGACCTTGAGGTTCAGATGGCCAGGATCCACCGTATCGCCGCGACAGGTGAATCGATCGTCGAACCGATGCGCACCCGCCGGCCGGTCATATCCTGGGACGATATCCTGATCATGGGTGCGCAGCTTGCCCGCCTTCCTCTCAACGACGGTGAACCGGTGAACACCAGGACTGTGATCGGGCCTGGAGCCGATCACCCCCTTGTAATTGAAACCCCCATCTACATCACTCATATGTCCTTTGGGGCCCTTTCCAGGGAGATAAAGGTGGCCCTGGCCAGAGGGAGCGCCGCAGTGGGAACCGCCATGTGCTCGGGTGAGGGAGGGATCCTGGAGGAATCCCTTGAGGCCTCGTACCGCTACATTTTTGAATATGTCCCGAACCGTTACAGCGCAACCCCGGAAAACCTGCGGCGTGTGGATGCTGTCGAGCTCAAGATCGGGCAGTCCACAAAGCCCGGGATGGGCGCCCATCTCCCTGCGGAGAAGGTCACCGAGGAGATCGCAGCGATCCGGGGTTTCCCACCAGGGGTTGACATCGCCAGCCCTGCCCGTTTCGAGGAGATAAGAGATGCCGGCAGCCTGAAAAAGATCGTTTCTGATCTCAGGGAGGCGACAGGAGGCAGGCCAATCGGGATCAAACTGGCGGCCGGGCAGATCGAGGCCGATATGGCGGTCGCCGTTGCGGCAGGACCCGACTTTATCACCATTGACGGCCGGCCGGGAGCGACCGCGGCCAGCCCCCTCTTTATCAAGGACGCCACCTCAGTACCAACTCCGTTTGCCCTCTACAGGGCCAGGAAGTTCCTGGACCGGCACGGCGTCGAGGACGTCTCGCTGGTGATCACCGGGGGCCTGCGAGTGTCGTCTGACTTTGCAAAGGCTATCGCCATGGGTGCCGACGCCGTGGCGATCGGGACCGCAGCCCTGATGGCCTGTGCATGCCAGCAGTACCGCCTCTGCAACACGGGGAAGTGCCCCGTGGGGGTGACCACGCAGGATCCCCTGCTCAGGGAGCGGCTGCGGATCGACATCTCGGCCCGGCAGCTGGAGAATTTCCTGCGGGTCTCTACGGCTGAACTCAGGGATTTCGCGCGCCTCACCGGCCACGACGATGTCCATGCCCTCTCAACCCGGGATCTCTGCACCGCGAACTCGGAGATATCGAACTACACTGAGATCGGGCATGTGTGAAGGGCCCGGGAACCGATCTGATAGGATGAAACGCAGGGGATCGGTATTGCTCTCTCCCATCTCCGGGAAGATCCTCTCCTGGAGGAACGGGGGCTGTCAGCATAATGAACGTGCATCTCTGTATCGCCAACGGTGAGGTGAGCGGGTATCCCCCGCCCAAAGATCTTCGGGTTTCTTCGCCAGAGCAGAAGAACGCGGATCCTGCAGAATACTCGGTGGAGGAATATGTCCTGCAACTCAATGGGGCCGTGACCCGGTCGGCGTGCCGCTGTGCATCAGAATCGTTACCAGAGGTTTTGATCTGTTCCCTCAGGGCTGCTCCTCTTCCCGCACGCAGAAGAGGTACTCCTGCGCCCACCCGGCATATGCCCCGAAGTGCTCCCGCGCAAACCCGGCGATCAGGTCGTATTCGCGGCAGGTCATGGTTTTGTCTTCCGGGAGGTCAGGCAGGTAGTGGCGGCGCATCATCCGCCTGATGTGCACGTCCACCGGAAAGGCCTCGTATTTCTCGAAGGCGAAGAGGAGAATGCAGTCGGCGGCCTTCGGGCCGACGCCCGGGAACCTGAGGAGTTCACGCCTCGCCTCCCCGTAGGGAAGGGCAGCGACCCTCTCCGCCCATCCCGGATCCTCTGCGCAGAGCGCCGCCGTGGCGCAGGCGTATGGCGCCCGATAGCCGAGCACGCACCCCCGCATCTCGCCCTCGCTACAGGGGGCGAGGGCTGCAGCGTCGGGAAAGGCGCTGACACCGCCCGGCAGGCGCCTGCCGTAGCGTTCGGCAATCAGGGCGATGCGCTTTTTTATCGTCGGAATATTGGTGTTTGTGGCGCAGATATACGAGATCAGGGTCTCGAAGGGCTCTTGCCGCAGGATGCGCAGTCCCGGGCAGCGCCCGATCGCCGCGTGGATCCGGGGGTCGCGGTCGACCGAAGAGAGGATCGCCGGGAGATCGAGGTCGAGGGCGAAGTAGCGGCGGATGAATGGTTCGTCGGCACCGGAAAAGAGAAGTCTCTCCCCGTCCTGCCTGATCCCGATCGCATGATCGCCGGCGACGCCGTACCAGGTTCCGTCAACCTTCTCCCACCGGAACGCCTGCCCGCAGCCAAGGGTGGCGTCAAGGTTGAACGGATTGCCCGGGCCGAGCCTGAGTGCTTTTTCCATTAAAAAAGAGGATTGTTTTATTTCCTGCTGCAGCCTGAGTAGACGTTGGCCTGGACGTCCTGCCCCAGTTTGCCGATCGCGTCCGAACGGCAGCGGGCGCAGTGGCGCATCTGCTTGATATAAGGGGCGCACCGATCCTGCATCGCTTTTTTCTCCGCAGCAGTCGGCGGCACGACCTCGGCGAACTTGTACTGCGGGATCAGCGGGATGAGGTTGAAGGAGAACGCGCCCATTTCACCTACTTTCTTTGCGATATCGACGATATGGTCATCGTTGACCCCGGGAATATAGACGCAGTTCACCTTCACGAACATCTTTCTCTCGACGGCCATCCTGATCCCCTCGAGCTGATTTTTCAGGAGGATCTCGGCAGCTTCCCGGCCGGTGTAATGCTTGCCATGGTAGTTCACGAACGAGTAGATCTTCTCGCCGACGGCCGGATCGACGGCATTGAGCGTGACGGTCACGTTGCCGACGCCGTATTTCTGGAGTTCATCGATCTTCTCAGGGAGCAGGAGGCCGTTCGTTGAGATGCACATGATCAGGTGGGGGAACTCCTCGTGGACCAGCCTCAGGGTCTCGAAAGTTTCCGGGTTTGCGAGGGGTTCGCCGGGCCCGGCGATCCCGATCACCTTCACGTAGGGGTAGTCCTGGATCACCTTTCTGACCAGTTCTATCGTTTCCTGCGGGGAGAGGACCTTTGAGGTGACGCCCGGTCGGCTCTCGTTCACGCAGTCGAAGTCCCGCACGCAGTAGTTGCACTGGATGTTGCAGTGCGGGGCCACCGGCAGGTGGCAGCGCCCGAAGGTGTGGCAGGCTGTCTCCGAATAGCAGGGGTGCTCCTGGATCTTGCGCAGCTGTTCAGGGTCGTAGGGCACCTCCCGATCCCCGACCGTTGCCGTCCTGTACTCATTTTCCGCCATGGCAAACAACACACTATACTCTCCCCCGCTCTTATATTACAGTTCGGTTGGTGCACCGGCGGCGAAGGAACCCTAATAAGGCAGGGCGGTGCATTCGCGTTCATGTATCCATCCAGGACGGCATCTCTGGTGATCCTGATCTTCCTGACCGCCCTTGCTGCGGGCTGCGCATCCTCACCTGGCGGCGGGGAGACCGTGACTCCTGAGGCCACCATCCCGCCGTCGCCCACACCAGAGCCCGTGGACAGTCCGGTGATCGTCTCCGATCCCCGCCTCTCCCCTATGGCAATCACTCTGACGGCATCCGAAATGAGCGACGGCACCGGTGTCTATCTCACGCTCATCATCGATCCGAAGGGTGCGGCGATCGCCCGGAACGGCGTTCCTGTGATCGCCACCTTCTTCGCCTACAACACCGTCGAGGAGGCCGGGGGCTTCGTGCCTGAATCGGTTGACGAGGTCCGTTCGGTGGGTCTGCCGTACCGGAGCGTCTCCGATACCATCTATGATGCCCCGGTCAGTTTCAGGGCCTCGCTCCCGGCCGAATCCGAGCACAAAAATCTGGATATCGGAAAAGAATATGTATATGGAGTTTTCGTGAACATAAGAGATTGAGAGATTTTCAGGTGTCGCACCCGGGCATCTTCGTCTCCTGGAAGATCACTCTGCCCTTTGCCGTGAGGGCGACCGAAGTGAAGAGGTAGGGTTCTGACGAGGCGCGGATGTGGAGGTCCACCGCTCCCATTCTTTCCAGCTCCCTGACCGCCGTGTTCACCTCATTTGGTGGGAGGGCGGTCATGGCACTGAGTTCTTTTCCTGTGTACTGACGCATTATACCGCCGACAAGGGCGTACATGATTTTTTCAGCGTTTTTTCCCATTTTTTCCATGATTATCCTCGGGGGTGATCAGATGCACTCGATATTGCCCCGAAATTAATAAACCTTCGTATCATGGGTCGGGGAGACCATGTTAAATGGATCCATTGAACTTGCTCAAGGCGCCGAGCAAATTATTTAATAGTTGGTATTGTGACATTTACGATACCATGAAAAAAAGTATTTTGATACTGATCGCAGTTGTCATGGTCGCCGCGGCCATGGCTGCAGGCTGCACCGGTTCTCCGGGTGGAGAGGCGACGCCGACCCCGACGACCTCCGCTCCGGCCGAGACGCAGACGCTGCTGATTGCCACGACGACGAGCCTTTACGACACCGGACTCCTCGACGCCCTGAAGGCGCCGTTCGAGAAGGAGTATAATGCAAAGGTCGATATCATCTCTGCCGGCACGGGCACGGCGCTCGGCTACGGAGAGAACGGCGACGTCGACGTGATGATGGTCCACGACCGCGTGCGCGAGGACGCCTTCCTCGCGAACGGCCACGGCATCGACCGCCGCGTCATCGCCTACAACTACTTCGTGATCGTCGGCCCGGAGTCGGACCCGGCAGCTATCAAGGGTATGACCCCTGAAGAGGCGTTCACCACCATCCGCGAGAAGGGTCTTGCAGACCCTGAGAACGTGAAGTTCGTCTCCCGCGGCGACAACTCCGGCACCCATGCAAAGGAGAAGGTGATCTGGGCGAAGGACGGATTCAACTACACGACCGATATCACGAACTCGGGCGAGTGGTACATCGAGGCCGGCACCGGCATGGGTGCCACCCTGGTGATGGCAGACGAGAAGGCCGCCTACACCCTCTCCGACATCGGCACCTACCTCACCTACAAGGACAAGACCGCCCTTGTGCCGGCGGTCTCTGAGGGCGACATCCTGCTCAACGTCTACTCGGTGATGCGGATCAACCCCGAGAAGCACCCGGGCGTGAACTCGACCCTTGCAAAGGACTGGATCAACTATCTGACCTCTTCGTCGACCCAGAAGACGATCGAGGAGTTCGGCGTCGTTCAGTACGGTGAACCTCTCTTCTTCCCGGCCGCAGGCAACTGGGAAGTGATGGGTGTGAACCAGTCCGAGGTGGAAGACCCGGTGGTCTGAAGCCGCTGGTTTTTTCCCTTATCCCTTCTTTTTCTGTATCGATTACCGGGGTGGTGAAGTTGGGCTATATTATCGATGGGCTGATGGAGGCGATCCAGCTGATCGTCTCGATGGATCCGGACGTCATGGAAATTACAGTTCTTTCGCTCGTTGTATCCCTGACGGCGACATGCGCCGCCACCGCGGTTGCTCTCCCGGTGGGGTCGGCGATCAAGTTCACTGAGTTCCCCGGGAAAAAGGTGCTCATCAACCTGATCCAGACGCTCTACTCCCTCCCGACGGTCATCGTCGGTCTGCTCATCTTCCTGCTCATCACCCGCCACGGCCCGCTCGGGTTCACCGGCATTCTCTTCACGCCGCAGGCGATGATCCTGGCCCAGACCGTCCTGATCCTCCCCATCATGGTTGGACTGACGATCTCGGCCCTGTCCGGCGTGGAAGAGACGATCAGGGATACGATCATCTCCCTTGGCGCCACCCGCCTCCAGTTCCTCACCTCGATCGTCAGGGAGGCGCGGTTTGCGATCTTTGCGGCGGTCGTCGTCGGTTTCGGCCGGGCGATCTCCGAGGTCGGGGCCGCCATTCTCATCGGCGGGAACATCGCCCACCGCACCCGCGTGCTGACGACGGCGATCTCCCTGAATACCTCGCAGTGGGAGATCGGCACCTCCATCGCCCTCGGGATCATTCTCCTTGCGATCGCCCTCATCGTGAACACCGGCGTGACCCTCTTCCAGCAGCGGTGAACCATGATCGAAATAGAGCACGTATCAAAGAATTTCGGGGAGAAGGTCGTCCTGAGAGATGTAAGCGCAACGATCCAGGACGGCGAGATCTTCGCGATCATCGGCCCCTCGGGCTCGGGGAAGTCCACCCTCCTGCGTATGATCAACCTGCTCGAAATCCCTGACGGGGGGCGCATCATCGTCGACGGCACCGATATCCATGCCGATCGATGGCGTACCCTCGAAATCAGGCGTATGATGGCGATGGTCTTCCAGAAGCCCGCCGCCTTCAACGAGAGCGTCTACGACAACATCGCCATCGGTCTGCGGATGCGCCATGTGCCAGAACGCGAGATCCAGAAGAAGATCGCCGATGCGCTCGAGGTGATCGGGCTCTCCGGCTATGAAAAGCGGCGGGCGAAGACACTCTCGGGCGGGGAGATGCAGCGGGTCGCCCTTGCGCGGGCGCTGGTGACCGATCCTGCCGTACTCCTGATGGACGAACCGACGGCGAACCTCGACCCCCTGGCCACGGCGGTAATCGAGGACCTGGTGCTGCGGATCAACCGCGACTTCGGGCAGACCGTGGTGATCTCCACGCACGATATGCTCCAGGG
The DNA here is from genome assembly GCF_000275865.1 of Methanofollis liminatans DSM 4140. Taxonomy (NCBI): domain Archaea; kingdom Methanobacteriati; phylum Methanobacteriota; class Methanomicrobia; order Methanomicrobiales; family Methanomicrobiaceae; genus Methanofollis; species Methanofollis liminatans. The sequence continues at coordinate 566,888 of NZ_CM001555.1, forward strand.
CCAGCGCCTCGCCCACCGGATAGGCGTGTTGATGGACGGCGTCTTCTCGCAGGTCGGCACTCCGAGAGAGGTCTTCGCCCTGCCGAAGAACAAGCATGTCGCCAGGTTCGTCGGGATCGAGAACATCGTCTCCGGCAGGATCGCCAGGACGTCGGAGGGCGTCGCCGAGATCGAATCCGCCGGTGTGATCATCAGGGCCGTCACGCCCCTCTCTGCAGGGAGGAACGTCTGCGCCTGCATAAAGCCTGAGGACATCACCCTCCACCTCGTCGATGGGTCGCAGATCTCCGCGCGCAACGTCCTCGACGGCACGATCGCCAGAATGACCGCTTTTGGGCCGCTGACGCGCCTTACAGTAGAGTGTGGCATTCCCTTTTCAGTTCTCATCACCTGGAAGTCTGCCGGGGAGATGGGGATCGCCGAGGGGAGCCGGGTGCGGATCTCTTTCAAGGCGAGCGCCGTCCACGTCGTCGAGGACGCTGAGGCGTAACCCCTTCAAACACTCTCGCTCTATTTTTTCGGCCTATCGAGCTGCTCCTTCCGCCACCGGAGCGCGTAGGCCAGGGCGAGCCCGACCACAAACGCGACGGTGATGTTCGCCAGGATGGTGAGTGCGGCGATCGCGCCGGTGACAAGATAGGAATCGGTCTTTACGCTGTGTTTTGCGAGTTCTACGGCGGCAAAAATGAGCAGTCCGCCGAAGACGCCGAGTGGGATGAGGGCGAGGCTCTGCGGGGAGGCGAAGAAGAAGGCGAAACCCAGGAAGATGATCCCGGCGATCACGTTCGCCCCCCCGGTGCGGGCGCCGAAGCGGTGCTGTGCGGCAAGGCCGCCGGCGCCGTGGCACATCGGAAACCCACCGAAGGGCACCGAGACCAGGTTCATGATCCCGATCGTGCGCGAGAGGCGGTCTGGAGGGACATCTCTCTTGAAGAGATCGAGGGTGAGGAGCGAAGTCGCCAGGATGGCGTTGGTGAGGGTGAGGGGAAACTGCGGGGGGACGAGGTAGAGCCCTGCATAGACGAGGTCTTCGATCCCGGGTATGACGAGGGTGGGGATGGGGATCATCGCGAAATGGGGGAGGCCGGCCGTCAGGATTCCTGCGCCAATGCCGATGGCGAGGACGATGAGGGCGGAAACATCGTTGATCTTCCAGCGGATGGCGGCGATGAAGAACAGGATAACGATCGCAACGGATATCCCTGCGTAGAGCGGGTCGGATTGGAGAAAGCCAAACGATGTCCTGAGCAGGATGAGGGCGAGGCCGGCCTGCACGCCCCTGATCACGCTCACCGGGATCCGGTTCTGCAGCCAGGTCATGCTCCCGCAACAGCCGAGGGCGAGGAAGATCACGCCGATGAGCATGCCGGCGCCGGCGATCTCCCCTGCAGTCAGCCCTTCGGCGATGGCGATCGCTCCGACCGCTTTTAAGGGTTCGATCGGGATCGGGAGGCGGTAGACGATGCCTGCGATCGCGTACCAGAGGGCGAAGAAGAGGAAGATGTGCGCGAGGTTCACCTCGCAGACCAGGGCGACGCCGAGCACGATGGGAAGGATCGTCCCGAAGTCCCCGACCGATCCGGCGGCCTCACCAAGGGAGAATTTGAGCGGGAGTTGCCCCTTTTCTTCTTCTGCCTGCATTACATCTGCCATCTCTATGCATCCTGTGGCGCCACGATCGTTTCTGTTCTGATCCCGGAGAAAGGTTTCTCCCTACCGAGTTAAATCATATGTTTTTATTAACTATGTTAATTAATGATTTTATTATGAGAATACTCTCTCTTGTTCTGGCACTTATGTTTGTTGTTGGTGCTGCCTGCGCCATCTGCGGGTGTACCACCCAGACGTCGACGACACCGCAGGTTTCTGAACAATCGACGCTCATGGTCTACTGCGGCGCCGGTATCCGTGAACCGATGGAGGAGATCGCCGCCATGTATGAAAACGAAACCGGCACGATGATCGAGTTCACCTTCGGCGGTTCGGCCCAACTCCTCAGCCAGATGGAACTGGTGAAGCAGGGCGATCTCTACATGCCCGGCGCCACCGCCTATATCGAGTCGGCCGCGAAGAAGGGATTCATCAACACCTCGGAAAAACTCGTCTACCACATCCCGATCATCGCCGTCGCGAAGGGCAACCCGAAGAACGTGACCGGCATCGCCGACCTCGCCCGCCCTGACCTCCGCGTGGTCATTGGTGACCCGACCGGTCCCGCCATCGGCGCGACCACGAAGAAACTCCTGAACAAGAGCGGCCTCTGGGAGACAGTTTCGGCCAATGCAGTTGCGAAACGTGCGACTGTGAACGAACTGATAGTCGACGTCAGTATGGGAACGGCGGACGCAAGCGTCATCTGGTACGACCTCTATGTGCCCGATAAAATGGAACGCATCGAGATCCCGAAGGCAGAGAACGATATCAAGGTGATCCCCATCGGTACCCTGACCTTCTCTGAGAATCCGGCTCAAGCACAGGCTTTTGCCGACTTCGTCGCCTCGGATAAGGGTCTGGCGGTCTTTGAGAAATTCGGGTATGTCATCTACCCTGACCCGAAGTACGAGAGCTGACGTCTTCGCTCTCACATCCTTTTTCTTTTATGGAGATGTCTTACCATGCACCAGGAATCCACCGATCCGACACGACAACCGGTCACCTACCGGCCCATCGGCGTCATCAGGACGCCCTTTACCGAGCAGGAGAACACCCCCATCCAGGGGATATTCAACACAGCATGCGGCACCGTCGAGGTCTTCCCTGAGTATGAGGAGGGGCTGCTGGATCTCGAGTCGTTCTCGCACCTGATCCTCATCTACCACTTCGACCGGGCAAACGCCGCCATGCTCCGGCAGAAACCGTTCCTTGATGTCCAGAAGGAGCGCGGGATCTTCGCAATCCGCCATTTCAACCGCCCGAACCCGATCGGGATCTCGATCGTGGAACTGAAGGGCGTGCGCGGCAACCTCCTCGACATCTGCGGTGTGGACGTTCTGGACGGCACGCCGCTCCTCGACATCAAGCCCTATGTCCGCCAGTTCGACCACCGCGATGAGGTCAGGAGCGGGTGGGTGGACGAGCAGCATGTGGACGATATCAAGGAATGGAACAGCACCCCGGAGGCCCTCAGGCAGCGCGGCCGGGTGAACCTGTGAGGTTTTCTGAGCCTCTGAAGGCGGTGACGATCGGTGTTGCCGCCCTGCTCACCCTCTTCATCGTCGTCCTGATGCTCCTTGTCGTCACCCATCCTCCTCCCGCCGCCATCCTCGCCTCTCTTGCCTCACGGGAGATCCAGTTTGCCATCTACCTCTCGCTCGTCACCTCGCTGGTCTCCACCGCGATCTGTATCCTGATCGCCGTACCGTCGGCGTATGCCCTTGCGAGATACGATTTTTTCGGCAAACATGCGGTGAACACGGTCATCGACCTGCCGCTCGCCCTTCCGCCCCTTGTCGCCGGTGTCGCCCTTCTCCTCTTCTTCGGGACCACGCCGGTGGGAAAAGCGCTGGCTGAAGCCGGTCTCGTCTTCGTCTTCACCCCCCTCGGGATCATTGTGGCACAGGTGTTCGTGAACTTCCCGTTCATGCTCAGGATCATGCGCTCCACCTTCGAGGGGATCAGCCCCCGCTACGAGTACGTGGCAAAGACCCTCGGGTGCACCGATGTTCAGGCCCTCTGGCGCGTCACCCTGCCGATGGCGACGAGCGGTCTGATCGCCGGCGGCGTGATCACCTGGGCAAAGGGGATCGGCGAGTTCGGAGCGGCGCTCATGCTCGCCGGTGCGACGCGGATGAAGACCGAGACGCTGCCGATCTCCCTGTTCCTGAATATGTCCTGCGGAGAACTGGAGATGGCGATCTCGGCGGCGACGATCCTGATCGTCATCTCGATCGCATCGCTCTATGTTTTTGAACGGTATGGCGGGAGCGCCCGCCTGTAGGAGGGGGAAGAATGCTGGAGATTGAAAACGTATCCAAGGATATGGGGGAGTTTGTCCTGAAGGACGCCTCCCTCACGGTGAACGACGGCGAATACCTGGTGATCATCGGGCCGACCGGTGCCGGAAAGACGATCCTCCTCGAGACGCTGGCCGGGATCTATCCCCCTGACTCCGGCCGCGTGGTCCTGAACGGCCGGGACATCACCAATGCGCTGCCGCGGGAGCGGAACATCTGCATGGTCTATCAGGACTACATGCTCTTCCCCCACCTCACGGTGGCGGAGAACATCGGGTTCGGGCTGCGGAACCGGAAGATGGACCCGGCGGAGATCGAGCGGAAAGTGAACGATGCCGCCCGATTCCTCTGCATCGACCACCTCCTCCACCGCCACCCGGAGACGCTCTCCGGCGGCGAGCAGCAGCGGGCGGCGATCGCCCGTGCAGTCGTGATGGAGCCCGCACTCCTGCTCCTCGACGAACCGCTGAGCGCCCTGGACGGACAGACGCGCGAGAAACTCAGGAAGGAGTTGCGGCGCCTCCATGACCTCTACAGGATCACGGTGATCCATGTCACCCACAACTTCGAGGAGGTCTTCTCCCTCGCCGACCGCGTGGTCGTGATCAGGGGCGGCGAGATCGTGCAGGTCGGTGAACCGCATGAGGTCTTCAGGAAACCGAACTGCGAGTTTGTGGCAAATTTTGTGGGTGTGGAGAACCTCTTCCGCGGTGCATGCGTGTGCAGGGGAGGGCTATGTGAGATCGATGCCGAAGGCGTCAGGATCGTCTCTGCCACCTGTTCGGAGAACGGTACGGCCACGGCGACCGTCAGGCCCGAGGATATCCTGGTCTCACGCGCCCCCCTGGATTCGAGCGCTCAAAATTCACTGAAGGGGAGGATAGAGACGATCGCGGACAACGGCACGGTCGTCCGGATCACGGTGGATGCAGGCATCCCCTTTGTGGTGGTGCTCACCCGGCGCGGTGTGGTCGACCTGGGTCTCGCCGAGGGTGATGAGGTCTGGATCACCTTCAAGGCCTCATCGGTTCATGTCTTTTGACCTGACAGTGCTGAGCAGTTCGGAGAAGATCCTGCTCCCGAGCACCCTCTCTGCTTCGGCGGTATAGCGGGATGCCATCAGGGAGACGAGCACTGCGGTGCCTGCCGGCGTGGTCGAGATCCCGACCCGCTCCACCCGTCTGATAAGGCCGTTCTCTTCCATTTCTGCAAAATAGGGCAGCACATAATAGTGCGGAACCTTCAGGTGCTCGGCGAGGCGGCGCGTGGTCGGGAACTGAATGCTCACCCCCTCCTCACCCCTGAAGTGGACGGTGACGCAGCGGTCCTGCATGAGCATGACCCTGACGGCGGCGTCGAAAATCTCGTTTCTGCCAAGCGATGCCATAATAGAATGATATGTGTGTGAAAAGAGAGAAATGGCGCGGTCAGTCCTCGCGCCTCTTCCCGCTCCTCTCTTCTTCCGGAATCGGCTCAAGATATATGATCTCGGCGCCGACATCCTTCGCCACCTGTTCGAGTTCGGCCTTTCTGAAGTGGGTCGCCTCGATCTTCAGGTGATTGCCGTCCTCTTTCCCGCCGGTGACGGCGACCACCCTGAACTTGGGCTGCTTGACACCGCTGCCGACTTTCTGTCTTCCCCTGACGTAGATCTTCATCTGTATCACCTGGTTTTTCAGTTGATATACCAATTGGTACGATCCTCCTTATATGCAAGCCACTATATATATTTTGTCAGCCAGGTGATATCATCAAAGAGAAACGCTTTGAACTCCAGTCCGGTCTCCGGGGAGAAACATTGGTCCGAAAGGGCTTGATGCGTCGTATCGACGAGATCCCGCAGATCAGGATTATGCCTGACCTGAACGTGGTGAAGATCGGCGGCCACGGCACGATGGACTTCGGCCGCGAGGTGGTTTTTCCTCTTGTAGAGGAGATCGGCGCCCTGAAGAATGCCGGCGAGAAACTCCTCGTCGTGACCGGCGGCGGCGTGCGGGTCCGTCATATCATGGATATCGGGATCAACCTGGGCATGCCCACCGGTGTGCTTGCAGAACTCGCCGGCAAGATCAGCGAGCAGAACGCCCTGATGATGTCTCTTCTCCTCTCCCGGTATGGCGGCACGCAGGTGAAGTCCGGGGATCTCCTCGAGCTTCCCACCCTCACCTCCCTCGGCCTCCTCCCGGTGACCCATGGCACCCCGCCGTACGGGCTCTACGAGCAGCCCGCCGAGATCGGGTCGATCCCGCCGAACCGGACCGACACCGGCGCCGTCCTCATGGCCGAAGTGATGGGTGCGAAGAACTGCATCCTCGCAAAAAACGTCGACGGTCTCTTCACCGCAGACCCGTTCGCCAATCCTGATGCAGACTTCATCCCGGAGATCGCTGCGAAGGATCTCCTGGCGATGGATATGGAGGACATGGTGCTGGAGAAGAAGGCCGTCGAACTCCTCATCCACACCAAGCATATCACCGAGATCAGGGTGGTCAACGGGCATGTGCCCGGAAATATCACAAAGGCCGTCCGCGGCGATGCGGTCGGCACCCTGATCCACCGGTAACAAGGAAAAAGCAGGGGATGTGTTTCATCCCTTTTTTTTGTTCAGTCTTCTTCTTTCATCTTCCCGCGCTCTTCTTCAGGCATCGGCTCGAGCCAGACAATCTGCGCCCCGACATCGGCGGCGATCTGCTCGATCTCGGTCTTCCTGAAGTGCGTCGCCTCGACCTTCAGGTGGGCCTCGTCTCCCTTGCCGCCGGTGACGGCCACCACCCTGAACTTGGGCTGTTTGACGCCGGCCCCGACCTTCTGCCTCTCCCGTACGTATATTTTCATACTTCCCCCCCTACCGGGCCGCTCCCGGCAGATGCACACTACTATATATCTTCATATATATTGGTTGTCTGTGGACTCATGACGAAGGAACGCTTTGAACTGGACTCAGGTCTGCGGGGTGAGACCCTGGTTCGCAAGGGGCTGATGCGGCGGATCGACGATATTCCGCAGATCAGGATCATGCCCTACCTGAACGTGATCAAGTTCGGCGGTCACGGCACCATTGACTATGGAAAGGATGTGGTCTTTCCCATAGTCGAGGAGATCGGCGCCCTGAAAGGGGCGGGAGAGAAGATCCTTGTGGTGACCGGCGGCGGGGGGCGGGTGCGGCATATCATGGACATCGGGATCAACCTGGGCATGCCCACCGGCGTCCTCGCTGAACTCGCCGGCAAGATCAGCGAACAGAATGCGATCATGATGGCCGTCCTCCTCTCGAAGTACAACGGGGTCCGGATCAAGACCGATGATCTGCTCGAACTCCCCACCCTGACGGCGCTGGGGCTTCTGCCGGTGACCCATGGCACCCCCCCGTACGGGCTCTACGAGCAGCCCGCTGAGATCGGGTCGATCCCCCCGAACCGGACCGACACCGGCGCCGTCCTCATCGCCGAAGTGATGGGAGCGAAGAACTGCATCCTCGCAAAGAATGTCGACGGCCAGTTCACCGCAGACCCGAGGACGAATCCCGAGGCCGACCTGATCCCGGAGATCACGGCAAAAGAACTCCTTCAAATGGACATGGAGGATATGGTGCTTGAGAGAAAGGCGGTCGAACTCCTCCTCCATACCCGGCATATCAAAGAGATAAAGGTGGTCAACGGGCATGTGCCCGGCAATATCACGCGGGCCGTCCGCGGGGAGGCGGTCGGAACCGTGATCCGGGCATAATCTTTCCTGTATCTTTTTGCCGGGTGTGAATGTCCGGCAGAATCCGCCCCTCTGGCTGTCCCGTATTCGGCTGCGTGGCGATGCGATCCCGGGCTTCACCACTCCTGATCTTTTTTCGCCATCCGTGCGCACTGTTCGAGATACTCCAGGTATGCCGCCCTGAAGGCCGCAGGAGTGATCGCCCCGGCGCCGTGCCCCCGCAGCACCATGATCCGGTCGGCGCGGGCGATCAGGGGGTCCAGCGAGGAGGTGGCGACGATGCAGGCGGTGCTTCCAAGCGCTTCCGGCCGTTCGGCCAGGATCTCCGCCAGAGGTGTTACATCCTCCTCCTGGAGGGTGCTCCTGACCAGCAGGTTTGCCGCCGCCCGGTCCTCGTCGATGAGCAGGAGCGGCGCCTCCTCCCGCACGGCCGTCCCCACCTGCACGGCCATCGTCATCGAACCGCTCCCCTGCCCGAAGGCCGCCTTCGGCGTCCCGGTCATGCCCGGCGGGAGGCTTCCAAAAAAGAGGCTCACGTCCGCGCCGTTGAGGTGCTGCCCGCCCGCCTCGGCCGTGCGTGCGCCCCTGACCGTGACGATCAGCTCGCGGCCGTCGCCTGCGGCATGGTCGTCCTCGCCGGCGCGGATGGCGTTGAGGAGGGTGGTCTTTCCCTGCGCGTTCGAGCCCGCGACGGCGAACACCTCGCGCCGCCTGATCCCGAGGCCCGTGACCGCCCTGTCGCTTGCCGGGAGCTCGACCTCGGTCGGCCCGATCTCTTCAGGGCAGTGAAAGGGGATGTGCACGCCCTCTTTCGGCCCGGCCACGCGGTGGTGCTGGCGGAAGCGGGTGTACGATCGTGCCGGGAGCGTGCCGTCGCCGATAAAGCAGACGAGCCCCATCGAGGGCAGGCGTGCTCTGAGGAGTTTCTGGTCGAGGGAGAGTGTTGCGGCGGCGGCAAGGTCGCGTGCGGGAAGGCGGCGCATCACCTCCTCGATCCCTTCGGCGAGGGCCGCCACCTTTTCCCCGACAGTTCGAGGCGCCCCGCCCCCGGGCGGGCCAGGATAGGGGACGGCGCCCCTGACGGTGCAGTGCAGGCCGTCGGACAGGAAGATGTTCTCCTCGTCCGGCTTCCAGAGGTCAGACCCGACGGCGGCGTCCGAGTGTACCAGGGTGACCGGCTCGATCCCGGCCGCATAGCGCGCCGGCCGTTCGGTGTCGAGGCCGCCGAGGGGGCGCAGGCGCGTATCGGCCCCGGCCGCCCGCTTCACCGCCTCGATGATCGCCCAGACTGCACCGTCCGCGCCCCCGGGTTCGATCCCGCCGGGCAGGGGGCGCGGGACGAGGAGGGGCATGGCGAACTGGAGGGAGGTGCCGTCAGGGGAGCGGACACAGTAGGCGTTTGTGCCCTCCCTGATGCGCCGGCGGTCCACGGCCTCGCCCGCGCCTTCCACGACCAGCCCGGTCGCCCCCATCCAGCCCTCGCCGCCCATCAATGATCTCTTCCTGCCCTGCCGACTAATTTCTATCGATCTCGCCGGTGCGACACGAACCATGAATACCGGGTAACCCCAAACCTCTCTGCAATGAAGATCACCAGCCTTGCGAGCGGGAGCAAGGGCAACTGCATCTATGTCGAAGGGGATGAGGGGGCGCTCCTCATCGACGCCGGACTCACGGCAAAGGAGATAAAAAAACGCCTCTCGGACGCCGGTTGCGACGAAGGCCGCATCAGGGGGATCCTGGTCACCCACGAGCACATCGACCACATCAGGGGCGTCGACGTCCTGGCCCGCCGTCTCGGCGTCCCGGTCGTCGGGACCGCCGGGACACTGGGGGCGTTTTCTTCGGCCCGCACCTCTTCAAAGCCGGTGGACCTGATCCGCGCCTTTCCCGGGGATGCGCTGGACCTCGGCGGCTTCTCGATCACGCCCTTCCTGACCGCCCACGACGCCGCCGAGCCCTGCGGCTACCGGCTCGCGGACGGAGACGTCAGCCTCGGGTGCTGCCTGGACACCGGCATCGTCACCCCGGGAATCGAGCGGGTGCTCGCCCGCTGCGACGCCGTCGTCCTCGAGAGCAACCACTGCCCGCAGATGCTGGAGGAGGGGCCCTATCCGGAGTTTCTCAAAAAACGGATCCGCTCGAAGCACGGCCACCTCTCCAACGCCGCCGCCGCCACCTGCCTGAAGGACATCGGCGGGGGCCTCACGGCCGTCATCCTCGCCCACCTCTCCGAGGTGAACAACACCCGGGATAAGGCGCTTCACTCTGCAGAGGACGGCCTCGGCCTCTTCCTCGACGGCATCGACCTCGTCGTCGGCGTCCAGGACCGGATCTCGGCAACGGTGAGGATCTGATATGGATTTTGCTGAGTTTTCCCTGATCTGCGAGCGTATCGAGGGGATCAGCGGGCGGCTCGAGATGATCGAGATCGTCGCCTCCGTCCTTCCCCACCTCTTAGAAGACGAGCTTCCGGTCTTCGTCAGGTTCGTGATGGGTAGGGTCTTCCCTGACTGGAGCCCGTTGAAACTCGGGATCGGGCCGAACCTGCTGTACGAGGCGGTCGGGTATGTTGCCGGCAGGAAGAAGGCGGCGGTGGTCGCCGCCGTCAACGAGACCGGGGACGTAGGCCTCGCCGTCGAGCGTCTGCTGGCGACGAAATCCCAGACCTCTTTCTTCTCTGAAGCGCTGACGCTCACCGGCGTCTACGCGGACTGTACGCGGATCGCCACGACCGACGGCAGCCGTTCGCAGCGGGAGAAACTCAGGGTCATCGAGGGGCTGCTCGGGAACGCCGGGGCGCTCGAAGGGCGCTACCTCTCCCGTCTCCTCCTTGAAGAGCTGCGCATCGGCGTCGGAGAAGGGAATGTCAGGGACGCCGTCGCCCGCGCCTTTGCCGTGGACGCATCCCTGGTCGCCCACGCCCACCAGGCCTTGAACGACCTCGGCGAGGTCGCCCTCCTTGCCCGGCAGGGAGAAGAGGCGTTGCGTGCGGTGCGGATCGAGCCCTTCCGCCCGGTGAAGATGATGCTCGCCCAGCAGGGGACGATCGGCGAGATGGTGGCCGATCACGGGGCCGTGGCCGTCGAGTACAAGTACGACGGCACCCGCTTCCAGTTCCACAAGGTCGGAAAGGAGTGCAGGATGTACTCCAGAAAACTCGAGGACGTGACCGGGGCGGTCCCCGACGTCATCGAGGCCCTGGACCGGGCGATCCCGCACGACGTGATCGTTGACGGCGAGGTGATCGCCGTGAAAGACGGCCGCCCGCGCCCGTTCCAGTTCGTTCTCCAGCGTTTTCGGCGGAAACACGAGGTCGAAGAGGCGATCGGAAGGGTCGACCTCGTCCCGCATCTCTTCGACATCCTGTACCTCGACGGCGATACCATCATCGACCGGCCCTTCTTCGAGCGCCGGAAGATCCTTGAAGGCACGGCATCGGCATACCTCGCCCCGCAGTGGGTGAGCGACGACGTCTCCCGCCTGGAGGAGATCTATGCCGACGCCCTGGACGCCGGGCATGAGGGCGTGATGCTCAAGACGCTCGACGCCGCCTATACGCCTGGCGTGCGGGGAAAGAACTGGATCAAGATCAAGCCGGCCGTCGACACCCTTGACCTGGCCGTCATCGGGGCCGAGTGGGGTGAGGGCCGCCGCGCCCGCCTCTTCGGCTCGTTCCTGCTCGCATGCCAGCAGGAGGGAGAACTCCTCCCGGTCGGCAAGGTGGCGACCGGCCTTTCAGACGAAGACCTGGCGGCGATATACGACCTCCTCAAAGACCTTGTCATCGCCGAGAAGGGCAAGGAGGTTGTCCTCGAACCAGTGGTCGTCTTTGAGGTCGGGTATGCCGAGGTCCAGAAGAGCCCGACCTATGCGAGCGGCTATGCCCTCAGGTTCCCGCGGTTTGTCAGGGTCAGGGAGGACAAGGGTGTGGACGAAGTGGAGACGGTGGACGGGATGCTGGAGCGCTACGAGCGCCAGCTCAAATTCGTATGACCCGGTAGTGCTGTCTGCTGATGTCCCCGTCCACGTATGCGTAATATTCCGAGCCGAAGCCCTCCACGTTGGTGAAGGTGACCTCGCCGTTGAAATTGGTGTATTTTGTGTGGAACCGCACGCCGTCCCTGTGCTTGAGGACCACCTTTACATCGGCTGATGGTTCCCTGCTCTGCCTGTCCTCTACCCTGAATGAGAGGACCGGGTTTAATGGTTCGTCCGGTCTGTCGGCGGCGTTCTTCTTGACAGAGCCGCTCCCGGTCGGCATCGCCACCTCGGACTGTCTGACGTAGCCCCCGAAATTCACCAGGAGAATGGACCCGAGAAGGAAAAATGCAGTCCCTGCCGCCCCGAAAAGAAGGATCCCGGTGGTCATCGAGAGGCGCAGCGCCGGAAGGTACAGCGGGATCGTATCGGTGATGAGGTACAGGAAAAAGCCCTCTGTCCATGCAAAGAGCGTCAGACCCATAAATTGGGTGAGGAGCACCATGACGATGAAGATCAGGCACAGGCTTCCCAGCGCGACCGATCCGATGCCGGCGAGCATGCCGGCGATCCGTACGATCGGCGACCTTCCGATGAATTTTTTCTCCCTTTTGACGACATGGTACAGGACGACGGCGAAGATGTTGAAGTAGAGGATCCCGCCGATAAAGAGGAGGAAGAGGTCGATGGTGGAGACGCTCTGCCCTGTCGGCATGGCCGTGGAATTTGCTGCGGAGACCGCGGGCATGAGCAGGCTGAATATGAGGAGTGCAATCCCCGCAATGCGCATATTTTTTCTTCACCCTGAAAACTGATATTTTTTATCTTTTCGACTCCAGCCGGTTAAAAATCAAAAAGCGTTTTCTGGGTGATCATTTCTGGAATCAGTCTGCTCTTCTGCCGCCATCCGCGCTGCCCGATGGCGGCGTCGGTCAGGGCCATTGCTGCATCCAGGTTTTCGCACCGCACCGGTCCGTTCTGCATTGCCGTCCTGGTGGCCTCCCTGATCACCCATGAACCGAGCGGAGCCCAGTAGTCGCTGCCCGCGTACCGAACGACCACAGCGCGCCCCGACCTCCCGGTCCTTGAAAGGTATTCGGCGACGGCCAGACGCGCCGCATAATACGCCCCTGCGATCGGGGAGTAGCCCTGCTTTTTGAGCCCCTCCCCGTCGGCGACGATGCTCTCCTCCTCCCCTGCCCAGAGGGACCGGCGCCCCCAGATCTCGATCATCTCGAACCGCCAGTCGCCCGGCACCAGGATCACCGCCATCGTGTTCCCGTAGAGCGTGGCGGTGAAGAACTCCACCTCGCCGAGGGGAGAAAAGCGGCGGATCTGGTCTTTCAGCCCATTGCCGACGGTATCGTCCACTGCCGTGATCGCCCACCTGGTCGGGACGATCCGCCGTTTTTTTCCGAGGAGCCCGGCGCTCATCAGCTGCGAGATCTGGTAGACGTCGACCCCCTCGGTGCCGAGGGCCGTGCAGGCGGCGGTCGCGGGAAGGTCGGTGTCAGAGGTGATCCGGTCGACGCTCCGACTGACGCGGGCGTTGTCGATCAGGTCGAGTTTCTTGATGCTGCCGGAGAGCCCGACCGGCGTGATGGTGCCGTCGAACCTGAGGTCGAAACTTACCGGACGCTCGAAGGCCGCTTCGACGTCGAGGGGCGTGGACGAGAGGGCGATCTCCTGGATCTCTCCTCTGACCACCTCGACACCGGCCGAACCCCTGATCGTCTGCGCCCTGATCCCGACGATATCCTCGATTGAGAGCCCCTGTGCCACCCAGACCCGTGGGGCGTCCGGGTCGGCGGTCATCAGGGGGCCGGCCGAGACGGCAGGGTAACCGTAACTCCCCACGAAGACGGAGGGGGCCCTGCCCATGTAACTGGCGCCCCGGGCGGCGGTGCGCACCTGGGCGTGGAACCTGTTCATGATCGGGCATTTCGGGAGCCCGCAGAGGAGTTTTCCCTTGCATTCGGCACACTGCATCATGGTTCTTCACCTGAGATCGAGGGCAGGACGGACCGAATTTCCCATCGTCTCCAGTACGTTATCGACCCAGCAGGACCAATCCGTCTCCCGGTCTGGAATCATCCCCGCGATCGTGAGGCCGATCTCGTCGTCTCGCCCGGCGATCGCCTCCAGGACGAGTGATCCCGGGGGAAAGGTCCCGCCAACCACACCGTCGGGGTCTCCGTCGGTGACGCCCAGGACCGGGATGCCGAGGTGGCCGGCGATATGCCCGGCGACGGTGGTGGTGTCGTCGCCGATCGCCAGGACGCCGCAGGTGGCCGGTGTCACCAGGTCATAGAAGCGGTGGGCGCAGTGGTCGAGGAGGACGACCCTGCCGCTCTTTCCCGGGACGGTCACCTGCGCCGGGGCCTTCTGCCTGATATGGCCGCTCTTGCACCATGCGGCGGCGAGATCGATCCGGCCGGTCCGGTGGAGTTTTTCGAGGCCGTGGGGCTTGACGTCGAGCCCTGATACTGCCTCGACCTCTCCTCCGGCATCGCGGAGGAGGACCTCTGCCGCCGTCGCCCTGCCGATCACGATCCCGTTCACGCAGACCGGTTCGCCGGGCAGGCACCCGCGGATCGTCCGGACAGCCTCGCGGGGCCGGGCTGCCGCCGTGGCCGTGACCCTGTCGTAGCCGAGCGCCCGGGCCAGGTCTCCGGCAAGCGCCCGATCGCCGCCGTTCCAGCAGAAAACCGTTTCAGAGGAGCATTCGACATGGACCGGGCCACCCTTTAGCCTCCCGGCCACGATCTCGCCGAAGACCATTCCCGACTCGGGCGTCTTCCCCCGGTTGAGGAGGAAGGCGGGCCCGGTGAGGTGGGCGAAGACCATGCTCGGGGGGACGCCGCAATATTCGCAGGCGACCCCCGACTCTTCGGCTGCGGTCCGTCCCATCACTCCCGAGACAAGGACCCGGCACGGTCCGAGAGCATCCAGCAGGCGACCTACGTCTCCCCTGTCGAAGGGTTCGGGGCCGTGGACGACCATGACGGGCCTGTCACCTGATATCATTCTGATCCTTTCCGCTCTGAAGGGAGAAAAAGCGTGGCGATGGGGATGGGTCCCCGTGGAAATACCTCCCTTCGCCGGTGGAGAGCGTCCCCCTGACCCTTCGCCATCCATTTTCCCCCTGGATCTCCGCCAGGATCAGGTCGGTGTAGGCATTCGAGGACCACCCGAGCAGCCACCACTCGTTCGACCCCGAGAACCTGATGGATAGGGTGAGGTTTGCCGTTGCGGGGGCGTCGCAGGAGAGATACAGCGGACAGTCATAGGTGTACCTCCTCCCGTCCGCCGCCGGCGTGAGGTTCCCCTTCGGGGCGAGCACCGGTTCGGTATCGAGGGGGTGCTTCGTGTCGATCGGCCCTGCGTCCAGGTCGGCTGTATAATACGTGCTGCCTCCATCCACCGTCGCCCCGAACGAATAGGGGAGGAGGATAGGTGTGGCGTCTGAATATGCGGACGAATACGTGACCTTCACCGCCCCGGCGGGCTCCTCCCCGGCGGTGACGGCGATCGGGAGGGGTGCATAGATGGGGGTAATATTAGCTGCGGCGACCACCAGCATCGGCGTGCCGTTCTGGCGGCGCACCGAGAGGTTCCAGTCGTCAGGGACGCCATAGCCCCCGCTCTCGCTCAGGATCTCGCCGATGGCCGAGGTGTCGTTATGCACCGGCAGGGGAATGATCAGGGTGACGTTTCTGAGGACGGCGTCGGTGGTGAGGGAGACATCGTAGCGATAGGTGCCGGCGATCTCGGTGTTTCCCTCCTGCGGCGTCGCCGCCTGATAGAAGAGCACCGCACCGGCGAGGAGCAGTACGAGGACGATAGCCGCAAGCCCTCCGAGGGCATATGCGATGATCTTCGTCCACCTCTTCATCGGCCTGCTCCTGGTCTATGCACCATTCCCGGGAACGCCGCTGGCGTCCTCCTCACCTCTTTCTTCCGGTCAGTTCTCCCCGGACGCCGCCTGCTCTCTGCACCAGGCAATGCCATGTTGTCCCGATCAGGTCCTCGCGCCCGGCCGCCTTCAGCCCCTCGATGACGAGGCTGCGGTTTTTCGGATCGCGATACTGGAGGAGCGCCCGCTGTATCTGCTTTTCCCTCCCCTTCGGGACATGGACCGGTTCCATGGTGGCGGGGTCGATGCCGGTGGCGTACATGCAGGTGGACCGCGTCATCGGCGTCGGGGTGAAGTCCTGCACCTGCTCGGTGTACAGGCGGTTGTCCCTGATGTATTCGGCGAGTTCGACGGCGTCGGCAAGGGTGCAGCCCGGGTGGCCGGAGATGAAGTACGGGAGGATGTACTGCTCTTTTCCGGCGGTGCGGGTCGTTTCTGCATACCGCTCCCTGAACCGGTCGAATATCTCCCTGCCGGGCTTGTTCATCAGCCTGGTCACCCCGGCGGCGACGTGCTCAGGGGCGACCTTGAGGTGGCCTGAGACATGATGGGCGCAGACCTCCTCGAGGTAGCCGGCGTCGTCGACCAGCGCCAGGTCGAAACGGATCCCGGAGGCGATGAAGACCCGCTTTACCCGCGGGATCTCCCTGAGCTCCCTGAGCAGCCTGACCTGACGGGCGTGCGAGGTCTGCAGGTTCGGACAGTCAGGGCTGCAGCGGCGGTCCGGACAGGCGCCTTTCGTCTCCCACTGCGGACAGGAGAGGCCGTACATGTCCGCGGTCGGGCCGCCGACGTCTTGGATCACCCCGTTAAAGCCGCGCATCCGTGCGAGGCGCCGGGCTTCGGCAATGATTGAGGCCTCGCTCCGGCTCTGGATGATCCGCCCCTGGTGGTGGGTGAGGGCGCAGAACGAGCAGGCGCCGAAACAGCCGCGGTGGGTGGTGATCGAGAAGCGCACCGGTTCGAGGGCTGGAATAGGCTCGCGGTACGAAGGGTGGGCGGCGCGGGCGTACGGGAGTTCGTAGACCCGGTCAAGTTCGGCAGGGGAGAGCGGCAGGGCCGGGGGGTACTGGACGATCACCGTCTTGGGGTGGGGCTGGACGACGGTCTTCCCCCGCACCGGGTCCTGCTCTGCCGCATGGAGGGCGAAGGCCCGCGCATACGCCTTCGGGCTCTCTCTGACCCCGGGAAAGCCTGGGATGACGGTGTAGCCGCTCTGGTCGATCTCGCGCCATTCGGCAGGAGGGATCCCGACCGCCGTCCCTCTGATCCCCCTGAGGCTCTGCCCGGCCGCGCACCGTGCCGCAATCTCCTCCATCTGCCGCTCGCCCATACCGTAGACCAGGACGTCAGCAGGGGCGTCGGCCAGGATCGATCCCCGCACGGTCTCTGACCAGTAATCGTAGTGGGCGAACCGGCGGAGGCTTGCCTCAATACCGCCGATCACGATCGGCGTGCCGGGAAAGAGGGACCTGACCTTATTGGCGTAGACGATCACCGCCCTCTCCGGCCGTTTCTGTTTTCCTCCAGGAGAATAGGCGTCGGTGCTTCGCCGTTTCTTGTTCGGGGTGAAGGCGTTGACCATGGAGTCGACGTTCCCCGACGAGATCCCGAAGAAGAGACGCGGCCGGCCGAGGCGCAGGAAGTCGTCAGGGTGCGTCCAGTCGGGCTGGGCGATGATCCCGACGGTGTAACCCGCCTCCCAGAGCATTCTTCCAATGACGGCCGTCCCGAAGGAAGGGTGGTCGACATAGGCGTCGCCCGAGATGAGAATCACGTCGAACTCTGAGATGCCGAGGGCTTTCGCCTCTTCAGGCGTCATGGGGAGGAAGGCGGGCTGCGGGATCATCTAAGTTATCTCCCCTCCGGGCGGGAAAAATATGTGTTATGGTGCACGGGCATAGGTGAGAACGACGCCCTGACCGTTCATGGTCAGGGTGCCTGCCTCCTCGTCGAGGTAGAGGACATAATCCCCTTCAGCCGGGACGGTAAGGCGGTAGGCGCGCAAGTGCCCGACCCTGACCTCCGGGTCGTACGCCCAGGCGACCACTCTGGCAGACTCCGCCTCGTCGATGATCGTCGTCATCTCGCCGGTTCCCCCGGCGGTCAGCAGGAGACGCCCGGCGGACGAGCCCTGTACTATCCAGATGCCCTCGACCGGGTCGGCAGATGCCGGTTCTGGTGCCGGGGTCAGAATAACGGTCTGTTCTGGCGATGGCTCCGGGATCGGCGTTGTCTTTACCGTCGGTATGAAAGCCGGCGTCTCCGCGGTCGGAGCGTGCATCGTTTCCACACCGCCGCCGACCCCTCCTGCGGCGATCATGAAGACGAGTATGAAGACAAAGGCTGTTACTGTAATGATCCTGAGCGCCGTCTCACCGTTCATGGTTTGATATCATTTGATTGAAAATATAAATATTCCGCTTCTCTATTTGTCGATTTATGCTTGAATTTTGTCAAAAAATGATTTTATCTCCGGTGTTGTCCGTATCACCCGATCAGGGTGAGGGCGCAGAAGCACACGGCGAGGCCAGAGATGCCGGCGACGAGCAGGAGGTCGGGCCGGCCGAAGGTGCGGGTGCCTGATGCGGAGAGCCGCGTGCGCAGCCCCCGCAGATCGATGGTCAGGCCGATCACCTCGGCTTTTCCGAGCGCATTTGCGATGAGCGGGACGAGCACCGGGACCAGGCCGCGCACCTTCCCGCCGATGCCCCCGCCCGGGGAGAAGCCCCGCGCCGCCTGGGCCTCCTGGATCTTCTTTCCCTCGATCTGGAGGTGCGGGATGAACCGCAGGGCGATCAGGGCCATCAGTGCATAGTCGGCCGGGAATTTCAGCGTCCTGAGGGCGCCCACGAGTGCGGTCGGCATGGTCGTCGCCACCAGCACCTGGAATGCGAAGATCATGGCGCAGAACCGCAGGGCAAGGGCAAGGCCGAACGAGACGGCGCCTGCGGTGACGACGACCGGCCCGTCCAGGATCACGTCCCCGATCTGGAGGGTGAGGACGGTGATCAGGATGAGGAAACCCCCCAGGAAGGCGAGAAGGGGGACCTGCCGCAGCAGATCCCGCCCGACGCTGCCGGCGATGCCGAGGACGAGTATGGCCGCGGTCATGGCCGCGAGGAAGACCGGGTCTGCAGAGAGTACTGCGAGCACGACGACCGCCGTTACACCTGCGATCTTGGTGATCGGGTTCATCCGGTGGAGGATGCCGTTGCCGTTCCTGTACTGGAAGATCTCCTGCATGTCGCCTCACCTCCTGCCGCTCTGTCCGTCATGATTGCTCCTCCTTCCATCGTGATGATCCGGTCGGCGTAGCGCCGCGCGAGGGCATGGTCGTGGGTGACCATGATCACGGTCACCCCCGTCTTCTGCAGGCGCCGCAGGTGGTCCATGACGATCCCGGCCTCGTCCGGCGAGAGCCCGGTGGTCGGTTCGTCCAGCACGATCACCTCCGGACCCATGGCGAGCACGCAGGCGACGGCAAGGCGCTGCCGTTCCCCCCGCGAGAGGTGGCGGGGGTAGGTGTCTTTCCGGTCGAGGAGATCGACGGCCATGAGGGCCGACCTGACCGAGCCTTCCGGGTCTGACACGCCGGCGTTGCGCGCCCCGAAGGCGACCTCGCGCTCTGCCGTCTCCTCGAAGAGCATGGTGTCCGGGTTCTGGAAGACGAGCCCCACCTTTCGGGCGAGGGCGTGGACCGGGTGGCGCCGGGTGTCCATGCCGCAGACCTCGACCGAACCGCCGTCAGGTTTCAACAGCCCGTTGAGGTGGCGGATCAGGGTGGTCTTGCCCGAACCGTTCTCGCCGGTGACGGCGACGAACTCGCCCGCCCTGATGGTGAGGTCGATCCCCCTGAGGGCGAAGCCCGCGCCGTAGCGGTGGACGAGCCCCGAGATCCTGACGACCGGATCGCCGGTGGCCGGGGCGATGGCCGCCCTCGCTTCCTCCGGCGCCCGGGAGGCCGGTGCGGCGATGCGCCCGGCCTCGAGCCTGATTACCCGATCGGCGATCTCGCAGAAGGCGTCGGGCGTGTTCTCGACCAGGAGGATCGCCCGGCCCTCGCCTTTCAGGTCTGCAAGGATCGCCGCGATGCGCCCGGCGCTGGCCGGGTCGAGTTCGGCTGCGGGTTCGTCGAGGATCAGGGTCGGGCGGCCCCCTGCGACCGCCGCCGCAAGGACGGTCCGCTGCTTTTCGCCGCCCGAGAGGGTGTGGGGCGCCTGTTCGCTGTGTCGGCTGAGGCAGAAGCGCTCCAGGATCTCCTTGATGTCGGCCCCCTCTGCGCAGGCCGACCTGATCTCCTCCCCCACCGTGGAGAAGATGAGCTGGGCGTCGGCGTCGTCGAAGACCATGCCGATCGCCCTGGCAACCTCCTCCATGCCGCGGTAGTCTCCTGCAGCCCTGCCGGCGATCCTGATCGAGCCCTCGATCCGGCCGCCGTACTCGTGGGTGAGGATGCCGGCCACCGCCCGGCAGAGGGTGGTCTTGCCGGCACCGGTCGGTCCGGTGACGAGCACCAGTTCGCCCGGTCTGACGGTGAGGTCGATCCCCTTCAGGGCAGGGGCCGGCGCTCCCGGATAGGTGAAGGTGAGGTCTCTGACCTCGATCATTCCTGCCCCCGGGTGAGCGCCCGCGAGGCCGGGATGTAGAGGGCCTGGGCGATGACGGCGTTCACGACGGCGGTGCCGATGACGATCGGGATGGTGACTGCGGCGAATGCTCCGATGGAGGCATACTTCGTCAGGATCACCGGTGCGACGCCGAGGATGGCGATGATCACGAACATCGATCCCGAGGCGGCGGTGGCGATGAAGGTGGCGAGACCTGGTGCAATGGCGATCCGCCCTCTGAGCGCGAGGAAGGCGCCGAGGCAGACGAGTGCGCCTACCGGTTCGCTGATCAGGTTTGCGGGCGGGAAGACCGAATGGCTGATCAGGGCGCAGATGATCCCGGCGACGATGCCGATGCCGAGGGCCTCGCCCAGGGCCGGGACGATAAGGATGATCGCAAGGCAGTAGAAGGCGATCACCAGGTTCGAGACGATCGGACCCGGGATCACCAGGGAGAGGTAGCGCACGATGGCGCCTGATGCGAGCAGGATTCCTGCAATGGCAATGTGCTGTGACTTCATGAT
Organism: Methanofollis liminatans DSM 4140; assembly: GCF_000275865.1. NCBI lineage: Archaea > Methanobacteriati > Methanobacteriota > Methanomicrobia > Methanomicrobiales > Methanomicrobiaceae > Methanofollis > Methanofollis liminatans. The sequence goes on from NZ_CM001555.1 coordinate 587,577, forward strand.
ATCATTCTTGTATGGGGGGTATTCATCGGGCGGTGCGGACAGGGATGGGCGGCGGTCACCAGCGCCAGTGAGCGGGGGTGGATGTGGTGATGCCCTGCCAGCGGCGCCGAGGGTCGGATTTATTTTGCTGCATATTCTGCATGATTGTATATTGTTATACATCGATGTATATTAAATGTGCGGGTTCCTTGCGTGCACCTCATCTGTCGAAAAAAGAGCGAACGCTCTATGGGGCGTGCCGGGTACGGCTGGATGAAATCGGCGTTTGGATATCGCGCACGCGGCCCCGGCGACCGGGGGCGCGCAAAAAAAGATCAGAGGGATCCGGTTCGGGGACCGGGAAGGGCAGGTGCCTTTTTCTTTGTGGATGTTCCGGACTCACCGCTTTCTGCGTCTTTTATCCATGAAGTCGTCGAAATCGATTTCATCATCGAAATCGTTATAAGATGACTGCTTTCGTCCGCTGCCCGATTCCCAGTCTTTCATCTGGTTTTTGATATTTTTTGTCCCAGATCTGGACATATTTTGAGGTTATGTGTACGGATTTATAAATTTGATCGTTGGGTGGTATGGATGGGATATCTGGATCCGGGGGTGGTGTGGATAGGGATTGTGGTGGTCATCTGGTCCGGGTGGGGTGGCGATGGTTTCGGGGGGTGAGGTCGGCATCGATCGAAGATTCGCGGCCGCGATGAATTATAATAACACTTGTTCTGGGTGTGATGTTTCCGATTGGTTCCGTTTTGGAACAGAAAAAGAAGTATGGGCCCGCTGAGATTCGAACTCAGGACCTCCGCCATGTCAAGGCGACGTCATAGCCAGCTAGACCACGAGCCCTTGCTGTCTGATACTCAGACTCTCTATATGTTGAACGTTGTTTGATATAAATGTTGTTGGTGGCGGTGTTTTCTGAATAAAAAGGGTACGTGGGTGCAATCCCCACGCGCACGCGATCAGATCAGAGTTTTGCGAACTTTGCGGAGAAGATCCCGACCTTCGTCCTGATCTCTTCCATGACCGCCTGGGGAACCTCGGCGTCCACGTTCAGGACCATGATCGCCTCCTCGCCGCGTTTGACCCGGCCGACCTGCATGCCGGCGATGTTGATCTGGGCCTCGCCCAGGATCGTGGACGCCCTGCCGATCACGCCGGGCTTGTCGAGGTGACGGGAGATGATCACGCACCCCTCCGGGACCATGTCCATCGTGTAGCCGCCGATGGAGGTGATCCTGATCCGGTCCTTCGAGAAGACGGTGCCGGACACGGTCTCTTCCATCGTGTCGGTCTTCACCCTGAGGGTGATCAGGTTCTTAAAGCCCTGCGCCGCCTCGGTGACGGTCTCGGCCACCCTGATCCCCCGCTCCCTGGTGACGTACTCCGCGTTCACGAAGTTCACCGGCTCGCGCAGGATCGGGTCGAGCAGCCCTTTCAGGGCGCTGCGGGTGATGTAGCGGGTGAAGCGGTTCTTCGAGAGATCTCCGCCATAGATGACTTCGACCGCCTCCATCCTGCCCTCGACGAGCTGGACAAGCAGCCTGCCCATCTTCTCGCCGAGGACGGCGTAGGGCTCCATCAGTTCCTGCTGGTCTGGCGGAACCATCGGGACGTTCACCGCATATTTCGCGGGCTCTCCGGCAAAGACGGCAAGGCACTGCTTTGCGACCGAGACAGCGACGTTCTTCTGCGCCTCCACCGTGCTCGCCCCGAGATGCGGGGTCACGATCACGTTATCGAGCGTCAGCAGCGGCGATTCGAAGGGCGGTTCGTTCTCGAAGACGTCGAGGGCAGCGCCCGCGATCTTCCCGGAGACCAGGCCGTCGTACATCGCCTTCTCGTCGATGATCCCGCCGCGAGCGCAGTTGATCAGCCTGACGCCGTCCTTCATCGTGGCGATCCGCGCTGCGTTGATCAGGTGCTTTGTCTCAGGCGTCAGCGGGGTGTGCACCGTGATGAAATCGGCGACCTTCACCAGCTCGTCCGCATCCATCAACTCGACCCCCATCTGGGCGGCGTTCTCCTTGGTGATGAAGGGGTCGTAGCCCACCACCTTCATGTCCATGGCGATCACCCGCTTTGCAATCTCCCGGCCGATCCGCCCGAGGCCCATGATACCCAGGGTCTTCTCGTTCAGTTCGACCCCCATGAACTTCGAGCGCTTCCACTCCTTCTTCTTCAGGGACGCCGTCGCCTGCGGGATGTTCCTGGCCATCGAAAGCATCATGGCGATCGTGTGCTCGGTCGCCGCCATCGTGTTTCCTGAGGGAGCGTTCGCCACCGGGATGCCGCGGCGGGTTGCGGCCTCGGTATCGATATTGTCGACGCCGGCCCCTGCGCGCCCGATAAACTTCAGGTTCGCTCCTGCCTCGATCACCGCCGCAGTGACCTCCGTCCCGCTCCTGACCAGGATTGCGTCATAATCCTTGATGACATCGATCAACTGCTCTTCGGTGAGATCCGTGCGGACATCGACGTCGCACGTCTCCCTGAGGATCTCTATGCCTTCTTCAGCCAGCGGATCGCTGACAAGGACTTTGAATTTCAATCTAAACCCCATAGTGTATGGAACCCTGCAGGTATTCATGTTTTTTTATGTTCGGCCTGCTCTGTTCGAAAGGGCAGCGAATGGTTGGATCAATTATAAAATACTTTCGGTATCGCCTGCCCTGAACCGGTCCGTTCGCCTATTCTTTTACCACCTGCATCCCCCCGGCGGCGGGGGAGAAACCATAAAAGGGGAATCTATAATATTCGTCAGGCGTATCATATAGGTGGTGCGATAATGACCGAAATGCCCAACATTTTGTGGCTCGAAGCGATTTCAAAGGATGATATCCCTCTTGTCGGGGGAAAAGGTGCCTCCCTCGGTGAAATGGCGTCTGTCGGGCTGCCTGTGCCGAAAGCATTTGTGGTGACCGCCCAGGCCTTCAGAAAGTTTCTTGTCCAGACCGGACTCGAAGACTCCCTCTTTGACCTGCTCACCGACGTCGACGTCGAAAACAGCGAGGAACTCGAAGACGTCTCCAGGAATGTCAAAAACCTGGTCCTCGACGCGAAGATGCCCGACGATATTAAGGAGGAGATCATCCAGGCATACGGGACGATGGGGCCGGACAACATGGTCGTCGCCGTCCGTTCCAGTGCCACGGCAGAAGACCTTCCTGATGCGAGTTTCGCCGGACAGCAGGAGACTTATCTGAACATCAGAGGCGATGCGGCGGTCGTTGAGGCGGTGCAGATGTGCTGGGCCTCTCTATACGGCGCCCGCGCCATCTATTACCGGGCAAAACAGGGATTCGACGACCGGACCGTCAATATCGCGGTCGTTGTCCAGCAGTTGATCCGCTCTGAAAAGTCCGGCGTCATGTTCTCGTCGCACCCCGTGACCGGCGAGCCCCTCACGATCATCGAGGGCTCCTGGGGGCTTGGTGAGGCGGTGGTATCTGGCAGCGTCTCCCCGGACAAATACGTCTACGACCGCCGCTTGAAGAAGGTCTTCGACCGGATGATCTCGAAGAAGGAATATATGATCGTCCCGGTCGGCGACCACGGCACTGAACTTGTGGAGATCCCGAACGACCGCCAGGAAGAACCGATCCTCTCGGACGCCGAGGTCGAGGCGCTCGCCGCCTTCGCCGAGATCTCTGAGGAGCACTACAATGTTCCGCAGGATATTGAGTGGGCGATCGTCGGCAGCACGATCTACATCCTCCAGTCCAGGCCGATCACCACCATCGGTATGAGCACAAAGGCGAAAGGAACCGGAGGCCAGAGCACGGGTGCGGTCCTTCTCGAAGGCAACGGTGCATCGCCGGGCGTCGCAAGCGGTCCGGTGATCATCGTTCACGACATCAAAGACCTAGGGAAGGTGAAGGAGGGCGACATCCTGGTGACAAAGATGACCAACCCCGACATGGTCCCGGCCATGCGGAAGGTTGCGGGCATCGTCACCGACGAGGGCGGCATGACCTGCCACGCGGCGATCGTCTCCCGCGAGCTCGGCACCCCTGCGGTTGTCGGCACGAAGAAGGCGACAAAGACCTTAAAAGACGGGGATATCATCACCCTTGACGGCGAGAAAGGCATCGTCTACGAGGGCGCCGCATCAGTGGCCGCGGCTCCTGCCGCTGTCATGGCGGCCGCCGTACCGGGCGCAGCCATTGCGGCAGCGCCGATCATCACGGCGACGAGCATCAAGGTGAATGTCTCCCTTGCAGAGGCTGCGGCCAGGGCCGCCGCCACCGGGGCGGACGGTGTCGGTCTCCTGCGGATCGAACACATGATCCTGGGCATGAACAAGACGCCGGGCTGGTATATCTCCCAGAACAAAGAAGAGGAGTTTATCACCGAGCTCTACAACGGCATCAAGGTCGTCCTCGACGCTTTCCCGGGCAAACCGGTCTGGGTCAGGACGCTCGACGCCCCGACCGACGAGTTCCGCAACATGCTCGGCGGCGAGTCGGAACCCATCGAGCACAACCCGATGCTCGGCTGGCGCGGCATCCGCCGCGACCTCCAGAGCCCGGACCAGTTCAGGATGCAGATCGAGGTCTTCAAGCGTCTCTGGGACAGAGGATATGATAACCTCGGGCTGATGTTCCCGCTGGTCGGCCACCCCGACGAGTTCCTGAAGGCAAAGGCACTCATCGCCGGGTGGGGCGTGGACGTGGACGCCGTCGAACTCGGCATCATGGTCGAGATCCCCTCTTCGGCGATCCTGATCGAAGACTTCTGCAAGGCAGGCATCTCCTTTGCCTCCTTCGGGACAAACGACCTGATTCAGTACACCCTTGCGATCGACCGGAACAACGAACTCGTCTCCTCGATGTACAGGCCGAAACACCCGGCCGTACTCAAACTGATCAGGGACGCCATCGCCGTCTGCCGCCAGTATGGGGTCGAGTGCTCCATCTGCGGCCAGGCGGGTTCGGACCCGAAGATGGTGGAATGGCTCATTGAAAACGGTATCACGAGTGTTTCGGCAAACATCGACGCCATCCCGAAGATCAGGGAGACGGCGGCGCGGACCGAAAAGAGGATGATCCTCGACGCTGTGAGACTTAAAAATGCGTGAATCCGGTATCTCTGAAGAGGAACTTTTTTCCTTCCTCTCCCTTAAAAAAGGGGAGGACTCCCGCTACCATCATGTGCTCAGCTCGATGTGCACGCTCCCTCACCCCGTTGCGGTGCGGGCGCACCAGATGTTCATCGAAGCGAATCTCGGCGATCCCGGGCTTTTCAGGGGTGCCGCTTCGGTTGAGAACCTGCTGGTGGAGCGGGTCGGTTCCCTCCTTCACCACCCGGGAGCCGGCGGCTACGCCACCTCGGGCGGGACCGAATCGAATCTGCAGGCCCTCAGGATCTTCCGAAAGATGAAGGGCTCGCGCCGCCCCAACGTCGTCGTTCCCGAGTCTGCGCACTTCTCCTTCGAGAAGGCCTGCGACATCCTCTGTATCGAGATGCGGACGGTGCCCTGCGATCAGACCTTCCGGATGGACCCCGACGCCCTGCAGGAGCGTCTCGACGCCGATACCTGTTGCATCGTCGGGATCGCCGGGACGACCGAGTACGGCGTCGTCGATCCCATCGAGACGATCGCCGGAATCGCCCATGATCACGGGATCCCGCTCCACGTGGACGCCGCCTTCGGCGGTTTTGTCATACCGTTCCTGAAACGGCCGATCCCCTTCGACTTCTCCCTGCCCGGTGTTGCGAGCGTCGCCGTGGACCCGCACAAGATGGGGATGAGCACCATACCCTGCGGGTGCCTGCTGGTGCGCGAGCCCTCGTGGTTCAACCTCCTCAACGTGGACACGCCCTACCTGACCGTGAAGCAGGAGTGCACCCTTGCGGGCACGCGCTCGGGCGGCGCGGTCGTCGGCGCCTTTGCGGTGCTCGAGTTTCTCGGCAGGGAAGGGATGCGCGCCGTCGTCGAGGGGTGCATGAAGAACACCGCGCGGCTCATCGATGGGATGGAGACCTTCGGCTACCGGCGTGCGGTCACGCCCGACCTGAACGTGGCGACCTTCGAAGGGGGTGCAGTCCCTCCTGGATGGCAGGTCTCCTGGACCAGACGGGGGCATATGCGCATGGTCATGATGCCCCATGTCCACCGTAGCGTCATCGAAGAATATCTCAAAGAAACAGGTGAAATACATGCTTAACAGGCTGATCGCATCGCTGGAGTCCTGCCCGATGGTCAGGCGGGGAGAATATAACTATTTCATTCACCCGATCACCGACGGCGTTCCTCTCCTTGAGCCCTCCCTCCTGCGCGAGGTGGCGTGCGCCATGGTCTGCGTGATGGACCTCCAGGGCGTCGACAAGATCGTGACCGCCGAGGCGATGGGGATCCATATCGGCACCGCCCTCTCGATGATCACCGACATCCCGCTCAACATCATGCGGAAACGGCAGTACTCCCTCCCCGGCGAGGTCGCCGTGGACCAGTCGACCGGCTACTCGAACGGGCACCTCTACCTGAACGGGATCGAGAAGGGCGACCGGGTCGTGGTGATCGACGACGTGATCTCCACCGGCGGCACGCTGAAGGCGGTCATTGCCGCCCTTGAGCGGGCAGGCGCCGAGGTCGTCGATATCTGCGTCGTGATCAGGCGCGGTGACCCTGATGTCGGGCGCCCGGTCAGGACGCTGGTCGGTATCGAGGTCGATGAAAATGGGGTCCATGTCGTCGATACCTTCAGGTGAACTTGCGGAGCGAATCAGGCAGGCCGGTGCCCGGAAGATCGTCCTCCAGGTCCCGGACGGGCTGAAACGGCAGGCTGTCCCCCTTGTCCGGGCGCTCAGAGCCGAAGGCATCGAGGTGTCGGCGGTCTCCGGAGACCCCTGTTACGGCTCCTGCGACCTCGCCCTCGACGCCGTCGCCCTCACCGGCGCTGACCTCCTCGTCCATATCGGCCACGCCCCGGTCGACGAGCGGGAGGGGGTGCTCTTCGAGCACCTTCCCTTTGACTTCGACCCGGCGGTGGTGGCGGCGGCAATCCCGCTGCTGACCGGACCGACCGTCGGCCTGGTCACCACGGTCCAGCACGCCCACCTCCTCGAAGGGGTCGCCGCCGTCCTTGGGGCGCACGGGATCGCCACCGAAGTGGCGCACGAGGGCGGGCGCACCCCTCTCGCCGGGCAGGTGCTCGGGTGCACCTATGCAAATGCCCGGGCCCTCGCCGCTCCCGAGATACTCTACGTCGGCACCGGCGTCTTCCACCCGCTCGGCGTCCAGATGGCCACGGGCCGGCGGGTCGTCGCCCTCGATCCCTATACCGGCGAAGTGCAGGAGGTCTCTGCCGACCGTCTTCTCCGCCGGCGCTTCGCCCTGATCGAGCGCGCACGCGGGGCCGAATCGTTCGGGATTCTTCTCTCCACCAAGAGCGGGCAGGCGCGCCCTGCCCTTGCAGAGCGTCTTTTAGCCCTCTCGGAACGGGCGGTGGTGATCACGATGCGGGAGGTGACCGCCGCCGAGATGACCAACTTCGGCTGCGGGGCCTATGTGAACACCGCCTGCCCCCGCCTCGCCTACGACGACCAGGTCCGCTTCCCTGCGCCCCTCCTCACCCCGCAGGAGTTCGAGATCCTCTGCGGCGTGCGGGCGTGGGAGGACTACACTATCGACGAGATCTAAAAGGGGAAGGTATTTCGATCCCGGGGCTGAGGTCCTTTTATGGACAAAAAACTCAGGTACGCCCTCATATTTCTCGTTGCCGTCGCCGGGTTCTCCATTTTCTTTTTCTTCCCGGCAATCGAGGGGTCTTCGGGATATATCGGTGCGATACCCGGCGCTTCTGTGTCCGGGGGCCCATGGGTCATCGTCCACCTCTCTGCAGAGGACTTTGCCGCACATCCTGCCCTCTTCGACCTTGTCGTGGAGGAAAAGAAGGTGCGCCGCCCCACTTCTCTCTTCTTCCTCCCGCCTCCAGGAGACGACTGGAGTGCAATCGTCCTCAATGGGGAAGAGGAACAGGCACTGTGGTGGACGTACATGTTTGTGCGGCAGGCGAACGGCACCACTATTCCGGTGGTCCTCGAATATAACGGAGTGAACTACAGGCTGACGTGTTCTCAGGGCTGATCTCTCCGGCACGTTCATCCCTTTCTTTTTCCAAGTATTCTGCAGACATGCGCCTGCGGCACCTTGAGATGACCCTCCAGAAACTTTCCGGCTTCCCCTCCCCAAAACCGGCCCTTGAACAGTATGCAACGCCGGCCGAGGTCGCCGCCCGCCTGCTCTTTCATGCGGCGGGTGAAGGGGCGATCGAGGGGCAGCGGGTGCTCGACCTCGGGTGCGGCACCGGCATCCTCGCCTGTGGTGCGAGGCTTCTGGACGCCGCCATGGTCGCCGGGATCGACTGCGACCGCGGGGCCCTCAGGGTGGCGCGGGAGAACGCGCGCTCCCTCGATATCGAGGTGGCCCTGATCCGCGGCGAGGTCGGCCCGGCTTTTCCCGTGCGGACCGACTCGTTCGACACGGTCGTCATGAACCCCCCCTTCGGCGCGCAGCAGCGTCATGCCGACCGTCCTTTCATCGATTGCGCCATCGCTGCCGCCCCGGTGGTCTACGGCATCTTTAATGCCGGTTCGCGCCCCTTTGTCGAGCGCTACATCGAGGGCCGGGCCGGAATCACCGCCGCCATCGGCGGCACCTTCACCATACCAAGAACATTCGCCTTCCATCGCCGGGAGAGAATGGACATACCTGTTGAGATCCTGAAGATCGAGCGGGAGAGCCCATGCTGAAAGAACTCAGGTCAGTCCTCGGCCTTTCCCTTGGCCACTTCGTCATCGACATCTATTCGCCGGTCATCCCCGCCGTCCTGCCCGTTCTCATCGCAACGCACGGCTACTCGTATTTTCTTGCCGGTCTTCTCGTCGCCGCATTCAATATCACCTCCTCCCTCCTCCAGCCCACGGTCGGCTGGCTATCAGACCGGAAGGATGTCACCGTCCCCTTCGCTGTCCCCTTCGTGCTCACCTCCGTCTGCATCGGGGTATTCGGATTCATCGGCGACTACCCGGTCCTCCTCCTCTGCTCGGCCTGCGCCGCTTTCGGGGCCGCAATCTTCCACCCCGGCGCCCTCTCTGCCGTGAACAGGCTGACAAAGGCCGAGAACCGCGGCAGACTCACGTCGATCTTCGTCATCGGCGGCAACTTCGGTTTTGCCGTCGGCCCGGTATTCGCCGCCGTTGCCGTCGGGGCGTTCGGCCTGCCCGGTCTGATCTTCCTCGTCATCCCGGGCCTCCTGACCGCCGCCTTCTCCAGGCTGATCTTCCCGGCCCCTGACGGCATGGAGAGAAAGGCCGTTGTGTCGGCTGAAGTGCGCGGTCCCATCCCGATCCGCCCGATCGCCATGGTGATCGGGGTCGGGGCCCTGCGGTCGTGGGCGATCTTCGCCTCCATCGCCTTCCTTCCCGCCTACTTCCACGACCATCTCGGGGTCGACATTCTCATGGCAAACACTCTCGTCTCCCTGACCCTCCTCGCCGGCGTGGTCGGGCAGTACGTCGGCGGCGCCCTTTCCGACATCTTCGGCCGCAAGGAAGTGACCGTCCTCGGCCTTGCCGCCTCGCTCCCGCCATTCGCGCTCTTCCTGCTCACCTCAGGGCCGGTCTCCTATGCCGCCCTTCTCGTTTTCGGTTTCTTCCTCTGGTCCACCTTCTCGGTCACGGTGGCAATGGCGCATGAGGTGATGCCGGGCAACGTCGGTTTCGCCTCGGGACTCATGCTCGGCCTTGCCGTCGGGGCCGGTGGCATCGGGGTCGCGGTAAGCGGCGTTCTCGCTGACGCCTTCTCCCTTGAAGCCGCTCTCTCCACCCTTGCCCTTCCGTTGATTGCGGCGGTGGCGCTGGCGGCGGCGGTGCCCTATCCCTGGAAACGGTTCGGACGCCTGATAGCCGGGGAAACCCGGTGAAAAAAAAGTGGGTTCTTCGCTCTTGTGTGTCGGGTCGCGATGGCAATGGGGCCCACCCTGGGGATGGGATCGGGTGGGAAACAACCCGGTGAAAGGGGGAAGAACAGAAAAATGTGAGCGCTTCAGGCGCTACTTTTCCTGAGTTTTCTCTCTGAAATAGAGGTGGCAGTGGCACTGCCCGTCCTTTTCCACCTCGTCGCGGTGGTAGATGCAGGGGCATACAATCTTTCTGTCCTCTTCGGGGTCGCCGCTCCTGATGCGGCAGGGGCAGTACTGCTCGCCGAAACGGACGGTGTTCCGTGCAAGCCCCCGGATGACGGTCTTGAGTTGTTTATCGTCGGGGTTGAGGGTCCATCCGTTCTGTCGGGCGTACTCCTCCGCCCACTTCAGGATCTCCTCTTCGAGTTCCTCCTGCGTGATCTCTGCCATGTGCATCACTTGTCCCCTTCTGACTTGACCTTTCCCCTTTACGCCCCGGGGTCCGCCTCTTCGATGCTCCTGATCATGCCGAGGAAGATCCGTTTCCCGTCGGCCGAACCGAGCACCTCTTCTGAGGCGCGCTCTGGGTGGGGCATCAGACAGAGGACGTTCTTTGCCGGGCCGCCGAGCACGCCGGTGATGTTCTCGGCGGCGCCGTTCGGGTTGGTCGCCGGGGTGACATTCCCGTCGGCGTCGCAGAAGCGGAAGGCGACCCGCCCCTCTGCATTCAGGCGGGCGAGTTCCTCGGGAGATGCGACGTACCTGCCCTCCTTGTGCGCGATCGGGATCCTGATCACCTCACCCTCCCGGTACAGGCGGGTGAACGGGGACGCCGTCGTCTCGACCCGCAGGCAGACCGGCCGGCAGATGAACTTCGGGGTGGCGTTCGTCGTGAAGGTGCCGGGCACAAGCCCGCTCTCGGCCCCGATCTGGGCGCCGTTGCAGATGCCCAGCACAAGCCCGCCGGCTGCGGCGTGCCGCCTTATGCCCTCCATCACCGGCGTCCGGGCAGCGATCGCTCCCGCCCTGAGATAGTCGCCGTAGGAAAAGCCGCCGGGTATCACAATGGCGTCGTACTCCTTTGTGATCCCGTCCTTATACCAGACGAGATCGCAGTCGACGCCGCAGACGTCGGAGACGGCATGCACCACATCGCGGTCGCAGTTGCTCCCTCCAAACTGGACCACCGCAAACCTCATGCGCCGACCTCGACCTCGTACCGGTGGATCACCGGGTTTGCAAGCAGCCGTTCGCACATCTGCTCTGCCACGGCCTGCGCCGCCTCTTTGTTCTCCGCATCGAGGGTGATGTAAAACACCCTCGCGGTGCTCAGGGACCCGGTCGAAAAACCGAGGTTTGCAAGGGCGTGCTGGATTGCCCGCGCTTCAGGGTCGAGCATGCCTTCTTTCAGTGCAATGGTGATCTTTGCCGTGTACTTCATCTTTTCACGCTCCGGTCAGCCGTTCTGCAACGGCGGCATAGGTGGCCATTACGTCTCCTTTGTCAAAGCGGTAGACGTCCTTGTCCATAGAGGTGCGGGTCTTCTTGTCCCACAGGCGCATCGAGTCCATGGAGATCTCGTCGCCGAGCAGGATCTCGTCGCCGTGCCGCCCGAACTCCAGCTTGAAGTCGACGAGGTCGAGGCCGATCTCGTCGATACGCTCTCTGAGGAGATCGTTGATCCGCAGGGCGGTTTTCTTCACGCTTGCGATCTCGTCGGCGGTCATCAGCCCGAGGGCGACGATGATCTCCTCGTTGATCATCGGGTCATGGCGGGCGTCGTCTTTGTAATCGAGGACGATCACCGGGGGATCGAGGGGTGCACCCTCCTCGAAGGGGTAGTTCCGGACAAGGGAACCCGCGGCGATGTTTCTGACGATCACTTCGACCGGAATCATCTTCAGGGGGCGGACGATCATCGTCCGCTCGTCCTCCATCCGTACGAAGTGCGAAGGAACCCCGTTTGCCCTGAGATACTCGAAGAGATATGCCGAGACGCGGGCGTTATAGATCCCTTTTTCGGCGAGTTCGTCCTTCTTTGCGCCGTCGAAGGCGGTGATGTCGTCCCTGAACTTCACGATCAGTTCGTCGGGGTTGTCCGAGCGGAAGACGGACTTTGCCTTTCCGCGGTAAATGGGTTCCTGTTCAGTCACAAAGACCTCTCCTCAATCTGTTTCTGGAGGCGGCGGATCAGCGCCGCCAGCCCTTTCGGGTACCATCCTTTCCTGATGAACTCCGGGTAAATGCAGAGGCGCTCGCGCAACCATGCGTCCCCGACCAGCCCTTTCAACTCCTCGATCTGCGGCCAGGGATGCTCGGGGTTCACATAGTCGATGGTGAGCGGGGAGACCCCGCCGAGATCGTCGACCCCGCACCTGATCAGCGCGGCGGCGTCGGCCAGGTTCGGCGGGATCTGGACGGCGACATCCGATGGGAGGATCTCCCGTGCAAGCGTGATCGTCTCTGCAAATTCGGCCGTCGGCACGGTTGCCGCCCCCCCCATCTCGGTGCCCTCCTTCGGGCAGAAGTTCTGGATGATGACCTCCTGGATATGGCCGTAGCGGCGGTGCAGCCCTGCGATCACCTGGAGGGACTCCTCCCGGTCTGCGGGCGTTTCGCCGATCCCGATCAGGAGCCCGGTCGTGAAGGGGATCCGGAGTTTGCCGGCGTCCTCCATCATGGCGATCCGTACGGCCGGGTCCTTTCCTGGAGAGTTCCGGTGTGCCGGGACGTCTGCGGTGGTCTCGAGCATCAGCCCCATGCTGGCGTTCACCTCCTTAAGGCGATCGAGTTCCCCGTAGGTGAGCACACCGGCGTTGGTGTGCGGGAGGATCCCCGCCGATATGGCGTACTCGCAGAGGTCATAGCAGTAGTCGAGAATGTCGCCGTAGCCGAGCGCTGCAAGGTGATCTGAAAAACCGGAAACCTCGCCGGGACGCTCCCCGAAGGTAAAGAGCGCCTCGGTGCATCCGGCCTTCACACCTGCCTCAATGGTCAGGCGCGCTGTGGCCGGCGTCATCACGCACCCCTCTCTCACCGGAGTCTTAAAGCAGCAGTAGCTGCAGGCGTTTGTGCAGACGGTGGTGAGCGGGAGGAAGACGTTCCGTGAAAAGGTGATCACCCTGCGGTGCATGCAGGTACCATTCCCCCTCAACCTTCATGTAACCTTCGCGGCTGAGCGGCGCGGGAATTTTCTGGTGACCCGGGGACCGGTCAGGTCACCGGTACAGGCGATACCAGAACCCATGGCTTTTTTGGGTATCCCGCCAACCTCTGGTGGAATGGCCATTGACGCAGTGATCCCCTTCAAACCGAAAAATCCCAAGACTCGCCTCTCCTGCGTGATGGAGCAGGAGGAGCGCGAGGCCTTCGCGCAGGCCATGCTCTCTGACGTCATCGCCGCCGCGCAGGCCGGGGGGTGCTCTCCCCTGCTCCTCTGCACCTCCCCCTATGAGCGCCCGGGCGCACGGACCCTGCTCGACCCGGACGGCCTGAACGAATCCTTAAACCGCCTCCTTGCGACGTCGAAGAGCCCGATCCTCATCATCATGGCCGACCTCCCGCTCGCAGACGGCGCCGCCGTCTCCAGACTGGTGTCGACCGCCGCCGATATGGCGGTGGTGCCCGGACGGGGCGGCGGGACGAACGCAATCTTTCTGCGGGAGCCCTCGCGGTTTCGGGTCAACTACTATGGTGCAAGTTTCTTGAAGCACATGCAGATCGCAATGGACGCCGGTCTCTCCGTGGACGTTGTGGACTCTTTCAGGCTCCATACCGACGTGGACGAAAAAGAGGATCTGGTCGAGGTGCTCATCCACGGGAAGGGGGAGGCCCGCCGCTGCCTCGAATCACTCGGTTTTACCCTGTCTATCGAAGGCGGCAGGGTCGGCGTGAAGCGCGGCGCCCATAAAGAGACACGCTGAAGCCTCGATGGTTGGGATGCCCGTTTCCTCTCCTATCTCGATCCCGGTACCGCGCACCAGCACGGCCGGGACGCACTCGTCAGCCTCGCCCATCAGCAGTTCCGCGGCCGACGCCAGGCAGTCTCCGACGGCGCGCTTGGTCACTTCCAGCTTCCTGCCGAAGAGATCCAGGCGCCCGGCCTCGTCGACGACCGCCCTGAGGCCGGCGCACCCGATAGCGACCCCGCTGCAGCCGAGGCGCATTGCATGCGTCCGTGAATCGATGATGAGCACCCCGGCATTCACGCCCCGCCGCTCTCTGATCGCCGTCCTGAGGCGCGCAGCACTCCCGTCCGGGTCTGCGGGGAGGGGAACGACCGTTCCCTCAGGGGCGTTGGAGTGGTCCACGCCGGCGTTCGGGAGGAGGGTTCCGTTTTTCAGGGTGAGGAGATAGCCCGGAATCCCGCCGACGACGCGGTCTGACTCCCTGAGCACCACTTCGGCGATCCTGGGCTCGATCGCATGGCGGTCGGCGAGGAGGAGCGCCTCTTCCGAGGGGACGACGTCGTCCAGACGGACGGCGCGGCCCTCGGCGGTCGCCAGCGCCGACTCAGCGACAAGGACGATGTCGCCGTCGGCCACCCCGGCACACGGCGCCGCATCGGCGGCCGCAAGCACTGCCGCCGCAACGTCGTCTCCCTCATTGATCAGGCCGGTATGCAGGGCGTAGACACAGAACCACTCACTCATGATCTATCCTCCAGCTTCCCGACTACAAAAAGAGCGTCGTGCGTCTCGGCCACATCATGGGCCCGCACTATATCGGCTGACGGGAGGAGGCGTGCCGTCAGGGCGAGCGTTCCTGCAAGCCGCTCTTCAGACGACCTTCCCAGGAGGTCGCCGATGAACGATTTTCTCGATATGGCGAGGAGCACCGGAAAACCCGGTTCCTTAAACCTTCTGAAATTTCTGCAGAGGTCCCAGTCGTCCTCGAAGGTCCGCTCGGGCGTCCACCTGCCGACGCCCGGGTCAAGGATCAGGTCTTCGATCCCGGCAGCGGCGGCCCGTCCGACCACTTCATGCAGGGCGGCGAGTGTGGCGGCCGTGCCGCGAGGATCTCCGGGGATGCGCCGCGCCGCCATTGCGATCACCGGGAGGCCGGAATCTGCGGCGATGGCGGCATATTCGGGGTTTGCAAGCCCGCCTATATCGTTGATCGCATGGATCTCGTGGCGAAGGCATGCCTCCAGCACCGCAGGGTGCATCGTGTCCACCGAGACGGTGACGCCGCTTCCGTCCATGCAGACAAGGGCCGCCGTGATCCGCTCGATCTCCTCCTGCACGCTGATGGGCCGCGACCCCGGCGCCGTAGAGCGGGCCCCGACGTCCACGAGGTCGGCCCCCGCGCCTGTCATCGAGAGCGCCCGCTCCAGCACATCGCTCCTCGGGACATACGAACCTGGAAAAAAGGATTCAGGGCTGCAGTTGATCACGCCCATCAGGCGGACCGGGGCTCCGCCCCCGACCGCCATCCCGTTTACAGTACACGGGTGCATGAGTTCGCCCGGGCCGCTCTGAAGGTGTTTTCCATCAGGGTTGCGATCGTCATCGGCCCGACACCGCCGGGGACCGGGGTGATTGCGGAGGCCTTCTCTTTCACCGCTTCGAAATCGACGTCGCCGCAGAGTTTTCCGTTTTCATCGTGGTTGATCCCGACGTCGACGACCACCGCGCCTTCCTTCACCATATCTGCCCTCACGAAGTTTGCCCTTCCGATAGCGGAGACCAGGATGTCGGCCTGCCGCATGATCGCGGGGAGGTTCTGCGTTTTCGAGTGGCAGATCGTCACCGTTGCGTTGGCGTTTAAGAGCAGGGCGGCCATCGGCCTTCCCACGTCCACGCTGCGCCCGACGACGACGGCATTTTTTCCCTCAGTCTCGATCCCGTATTCGGCCAGGATCGTCATGATCCCCTGCGGCGTGCAGGGAACAAATGCCGGGTGGCCTGAGAAGAGTTTCCCGAGGTTTGTCGGGTGGAAGCCGTCGACATCCTTTGCCGGGAGGACGGCCTCGATCACCCGTTCGGTGTCCACCCGGGCGGGGAGCGGCAGCTGCACCAGGATACCGGCAATGTCGCAGTCATTGTTCAGGCGGTTCACCGCCGCCAGCACCTCCTGCGTCGTCGCTTCGGCCGGGAGTTCGATCCCGACCGATCCGATCCCGACACGTTCGCAGGCCCGGTGTTTCATCCTGACATACATCTGCGAGGCCGGGTCCTGCCCCACCAGCACCGTGGCGAGGTGGGGGTAGAGGCCTGCGTCTTCGATCTGCTCCTTCAGGATTTCGAGCCTCTTTTCAGAGAGCGCCTTGCCGTCGAGTATCATTCTGTTACCGCGTAGATGGGGAATTTGCTCGCGAGCGCCTCGACCTCCTTCCTGACCGCTGCAATCTTCTGCTTGTTCTCGATGTCGTTGAGGACGGTGGCGATGAAGGTGCCGATCTGCTTCATCTCCTCTTCTTTCATGCCGCGAGAGGTGATGGCCGGGGTGCCGATCCGCAGGCCGCTGGTCACGAACGGCGAGAGGGTCTCGCGCGGGATCGTGTTCTTGTTCACCGTGATCCCGGCGTCGTGAAGCGTGTTCTCTGCCTGAAGGCCGGTGAGCCCCTTGTCAGAGAGGTCGAGAAGCATCAGGTGGTTGTCGGTGCCGCCCGAGACCAGGCGCAGCCCTTCTGCATCGAGGGTGGCGGCGAGGGTCTGTGCGTTTTTGATGATCTGTTTACAGTATTCCTTATAGGACGGCTTGAGCGCCTCCCCGAAGCAGACCGCCTTTGCGGCGATGATGTGCATGAGCGGACCACCCTGCAGGCCAGGGAAGATCGCCTTGTCGATCGCCTGGGCGTACTCCTGTTTGCACATGATGGCGCCGCCGCGCGGCCCGCGGAGGGTCTTGTGCGTCGTCGTGGTGGTGAAGGGGAGGACATCGATCGGTGAGTTGTGCAGGCCTGCGGCGACAAGGCCGGCGATATGGGCGATGTCGGCGACACAGTACGCACCTACTTCTTCGGCGATCTCGCCGAAGGCCTTGAAGTCGATCTCGCGGGGATAGGCTGAGGCGCCGCAGACGATCATCTGCGGCTTCTCTTTCCGGGCCATTGCGGCGATGTCGGCATAGTCGAGCCGCTCGGTCTCATGGTCGACGCCGTACTGGACGACTTTGTACATCTTGCCCGAGAAACTCACCGGTGAACCGTGGGAGAGGTGACCGCCCTCGGAGAGTTTCATCGACATGATCTTGTCGCCGTAGTTGATGGTGGAGAAGTAGACCGCCATGTTGGCGCCTGAACCCGAGTGGGCCTGGACGTTGGCGTGTTCGGCCCCGAAGAGCTGGCAGAGACGGTCGCGTGCAAGGTTCTCGGCGATATCGTAATATTCGCACCCGCCGTAGTAGCGCTTGCCAGGATACCCTTCTGCATACTTGTTGGTGAGGATCGAACCGGTGGTCTCGAGGACAGCCTTTGAAACGATGTTCTCCGATGCGATCAGTTCAAGGCCGTTGGTCTGCCGGAGGCGCTCCATTTCAATAATATCTGCGACTTCTGGATCTGTGTTGGCAAGACTGGACATGTACAGAAACATCTCTTTGATCGGTATTATGTCTTCGTTCGGTGCCGGGAGATAAACGGAGTCATCTCGCGGGGATACCGATCTGCCAGGGCGATCAGGGCGATATTGCGCTCGGAATGGTTCGCCGGTGTTCGGGCTATATCCAGCCATGATGGGGTGGAAAGACTTTTT
The DNA here is from genome assembly GCF_000275865.1 of Methanofollis liminatans DSM 4140. Classification (NCBI taxonomy): domain Archaea; kingdom Methanobacteriati; phylum Methanobacteriota; class Methanomicrobia; order Methanomicrobiales; family Methanomicrobiaceae; genus Methanofollis; species Methanofollis liminatans. The sequence continues at coordinate 605,173 of NZ_CM001555.1, forward strand.
TTTATCCCGCGCGGGTCAGGTTTTTTTGTCCTTCCTGCCAGAGAAGCGCGAATGAACTGGTCTCCGTATCGGCTCGTTCGTCCGGTCTCTCCTGAATGTGCCAGCGCAGGTGCGGCATGCTCTCCTGTCGCCCATTCTTAAGGTTCAGGCCCTGCCCCGGGGTCGTTTGGGGGAGGCTGGAGAGACAGAGCGTGGTGAGGGGGGTTGTAATCAGTGTCCATGCCGTGCGCTTCCGGGAAACCCCGGCGAAAAGAGCACAATCCTTATAGGGCAATAGAAACATCTTTATTTTGAGGGAGAATATGCTCAAAAAGGATGCCAAAGTGAAATTTCTTGAGCATCAACTTGAAGAGAGGGAGAGGGAGATAGTGTCAATGCGGGACTCTGAAAAGACCTTTGTGACGCCGGAGGACGAGCGCATCTATCGGATGGAGCAGCGCATGAAAGATATGGATGCGCTGGTGAAAGGGCTCACCGAGGAGGTGCTCGACCTCAAGACGATCACCATGAAGCTCTATCGGGCATTTGAGGCGCGTGCCGAGGCAGAGAAGGCGGCGAGAGCAAAAGTTGTCGTCGTTGAACCGCCGGCGACGCCGGCCCCCGAACCGGTACAGCGCCCGGCGCCCCAGAGGCAGAAGGTTGCCCCTGCCCCCGTTCCTGCCCCTGTCGAGGAGGACGATGCCGATATGGACCTGATCATGCAGTCCGACGGCACGCTCAAGCGTGAGCGGCGGGAGAAGTCGTCATATATCATTGCACCCACAAAGTACCAGGCCCCGGCCGGTCTGATGAGCGAGGGACGGAAGGGTACCCGGCGGAGTTCGGAGAAGAAGTCCGGCGGTATCATCTATGCAGAGGACGATGACGATACCATCACTAAATAAGGGGCTGCCGGGTGTATATCACCGGAATTGAGATTGATAATTTCAAGTCTTTTGCAAAAAAGACTTCAATTCCATTTTTAGATGGTTTTACCGTCATATCGGGTCCAAATGGGTCGGGAAAAAGCAATATCATAGACAGCCTGCTTTTTGCCCTCGCCCTCTCGAGCTCGCGCGGCCTGCGCGCCGAGAAGCTCACCGACCTGATCAATCTCAATTCAGGCAGGAACACTGCCGAGGTGGCGATCACCTTCTCGGACGGCACCGAGATCAGGCGGCGGATCAAGCGAACCGCATCGAGTTACTATTCGTATAACTATCTCAACGGTCGCCTCGTCAAGCAGAACGATATCGTAGAACTCCTCGCAAAATACGGGATCAAACCCGAGGGGTATAATGTGGTGATGCAGGGCGACATCACCAGGATCATGGAGATGAGCGACTTCGAGCGGCGGAAGATCATCGACGAGATCGCAGGAGTCGCCGAGTTCGAGGGCAAGAAGGTCAGGGCTCTTGAAGAGCTGGAGGTGGTCAGGGAGCGGATCGAGCGCGAGGAGGTGGTGCTCTTCGAACTGAATGCCCGTCAGGAAGAACTGAAGCACGAGCGGGAGCAGGCGCTCGCCTACCAGCACTGGAAAGAGCAGCTCGATCACTTCCAGAACTGCCGGGCCGCGGCGCACCTGCGCGAGATGGAGCGGGAGCACGCCCGCCTCCTGGGGACGATCGGAGAGGAGAGAATCTCCCTCGATCGCACCCTCTCCGATCTCGGGATCGAGGAGAACGATCTGGCGTACCTGCGGGACGACCTCAGGGACGCCGATGCAGAGATCAACGAGAAGAGCGGCTCAGAGTATCTGCGGATGATCTCGGCGCTCGAAGAGGCGAAAGGAAAGATAAAGGTCGCCGAAGGCACGATCGCGCGGCTGAAGAAGGATAAGGAAGGAAATCTTGAGGGGATAAACCGGGCATACCTCGACGAGAAAAGGGCTGCGGAGCGGGTGGTGCAGTGCACGGGCCAGGTCCGCACTCTCTCGATCGACCGGGCAAACCTCTCGATGGAACTCGCCGCTGCCAGAGCGGTGATTGAAAATCTCGATAAAGAGATTTCTCGGGGGGGAAAAGCGGCTGAAGACCTCAAAGATCGTCTGTTTGCCCTGATGCAGGAGGCCGAGGAGAAGAAGGGCCGGCGCTCGGCGCTGCTCCGCGAGCAGGATCTCCTCATCGAAAAGAGCCGGATGCGAACCTCGGAGATGGAGAGGCTTGAGTCACGCCTGGCCGCGATCAGGAAAGGGGATGACGACCTCCTGAAGGAGATCGCAGGGGCGAAGAAAGGATCCGCTGATCTTGCGGTTGAAAAAACCTCCCTCGACCGGAAACTTTCCGAGGCTGAAAGTACCCTCTTCGCGCGGCGCTCCTCTCTTGAACGGATAAAAAAGGAGATCCAGAACGACGAACGGGACCTGATGCGCCTCGAAGCCCAGCAGCAGTCCCGCGGCGGGGCCGGGGGGGCCGCCCTCGAGGCAGTGCTCGCTATGGAGGGCGTTCGGGGCACGATCGCGCAGCTGGGCAGGGCGCCGCCCGAGTACGCTACGGCGCTGGACGTGGCCGCAGGGGGCAAACTCCGCTACGTGGTGGCCGACGACGATGCTGTCGCCGCCGACGCGATCCGCTATCTCAAGGAGGAACGGCTTGGCCGTCTCACCTTCCTCCCCATGAACAAGCTGCGGCCGCGGGAGTTCCCGACCGTCCGGGAGCGGGGGGTGATCGGGTATGCAAAGGATCTCCTCTCGTTCGGACCTGAGTACGATCTTGCGTTCCAGCAGGTGTTCGGGACGACACTGGTCGTCGACACGATGGAAAACGCCCGCAGACTCATCGGTCAGCACCGGATGGTCACGCTTGAGGGTGATCTCCTCGAAAAGTCCGGTGCGATGACCGGCGGCTATCTGAAGAAGAAACAGGAAGGGGGCTTCGGGGCGGCGGTCGAGGACGGGATCGCCCGCCTTTCGAGCGCGCTTGCCGGGAAGCGGGAGGAAGCCGCCGGCTTCGAACGCTCGATCGCGCGTCTTTCCGGGGAGGTCGATGAGGCTAGACGGCGGCGTGCCGAGATCGAGCAGGGGATCGCCCGGTACGGGCTCATCATCGAGGACTACGAGGGGCGCATCACTGTGCAGAAGGGTGAGGAGGGGTCCCTTTCCTCTTCGCTTGCTGCATTGAAGGCCGAGGTGCAGCAGAGCGCTGGCGATCTTGCCGCCATCGAAACCGGGCTTGACGGAGTGGCTGACGCCCTCTCCATCCTGAATGCTGATATCGGGGATCTGAAGAAAAAACTTGAGGACACCGAGATCCCGCGTCTCACCGAGGAACTCGAACGGAAACGGCGGGAGCATGAGGGCGTTGAGCGGCGCCTGCGAAATAAGGAGGCAGATATCGCCGACGCACAGCGGGAGCGGCAGTACTTCGAAAAGCGCGTCGAAGAACTCTCAGGGGAGCGCGAGCGTCTTGTCGGCAAGAACGCAGAGATCGATGCCGAGATCGCCTCCTCTGCCGAAGAAATTGAAGGCGCCCGTGCCGAGATTGCCGTACTGGAAGAGCGTCAGAAGTCGTTCTCGGCAGAGCTCGACGAACTCCGGAAGAAGCGGGAGGTGATCGCCGGGGCGATCGGTGCGGCCGAAAAACAGGTGGCCGGACTGAACGCGCAGGCCGATCGCCTCCGCCTCCAGATCGCCTCCCTCTCGGAGAAGGCCGATGCGCTTCTGGCCGAGATCGAGGGCCTGCGAGGACATGCCGGTGAGGAGACCGATCTCTCTCTGGCCGAGATCGAGGAAGGGATCGCCGCGGCCGATCGCGAACTCCGGGCGATCGGGGCGGTGAACATGCTTGCGATCGAGGAGTATGGGCGGGTCTGCGACCGGATCAGCGATCGGACCGCCAAAAAGGAGGTGCTTTCGGTCGAGCGGACCTCGATCCTGGAGCGGATCGAGCGTTTTGACCAGATGAAGTTTGAATCCTTTACCACGGCATTCAGGGAGATCGATACCCATTTCAGGGAAACGTTCGCGCGGCTGACGGCAGGGAGCGGGCACCTTGTGCTGGAAAACCCTGAAGATCCGTTTTCAGGCGGACTCACCTTTGCCGTGCAGCCGCGCGACAAGAAGGTGCAACTGCTCTCGGCGCTTTCCGGCGGAGAGAAATCCCTGACGACTCTTGCATTCCTCTTTTCGATCCAGAAATATCTGCCCGCTCCGTTTTACGCCTTTGACGAGGTGGATATGTTCCTGGACGGTTCGAATGTGGAGCAGGTCGCGGCCATGATCAAGGAGCTTTCCCGCACTGCGCAGTTCATCTCGGTTTCTTTGCGCAAACCGATGATCGACCGGGCCGATCGGATCATGGGCGTGACCATCAGGCCGGACAAGAGCACCCTTGTGACCGGTGTCGAAAATCATGCATGAAGAGCCTGTCGAGATCCTGGTCCAGCTCGCCGAGCGCGGCGAGATCGATCCATGGAACATCGATATCGTCGAGGTGACCGACCGGTTCTTCGCCGAGCTTGAACGGTGCCGGGAACTGGATCTGCGGATCTCAGGAAGGACCCTTTTTTTTGCGGCAACCCTGTTGAGGATGAAGTCCGCGTATCTTGCTGCCGAGATCCCTGACGAGCTCCCTGAGGAGGAGGCCGTCCCTGACGAAGAGGATGCGAACTTTGGGTCTTTTGATCTTGCCGAGCCGATCGAGCAGCTTGAGCGCGAGATCCAGCGTCGGATCGGGCGGAAAAAGGTTCGCCGCCGCCCGGTTACCCTGTACGAGTTGATCACCGAGCTGAAGTCCGCGGAGAAGGAGGAGCGCAGACGTCAGCGCCAGCGTTCGGAGAGCGTGGATGAGCGGATGATCCGCGCTGCCGATGTGGTCTCGGTGGCCCATGATGAAGACTATCAGGCTGCTGCTTCGGCGGTGCTCGGTTGCTGCGACGCCATCGCCTCCGGCGGCGAGGTGAAGTTGTGCGATATCTGCTCCTCTCTCCAGAAGGCGACGATGGAGGTTTATATCCCCCTGCTCTTTCTTATGCTTGAGGGAAAGGTTGATCTCCGACAGGAGGAGTATTTTGGCGACCTTTATGTGAGGAGGGTTGATGGTGGACAGAACGGCGATGCTTGAAGCGGCCCTTTTCGTTGCCGATGCGCCGGTGAGTTATGGGGACCTGGCAAAGATATTCGGCATAAAACCGGGCGAGGTCCCGGCGCTCGCTCAAGAGCTTTCAGGCAGGCTTTCGGCGCGCTCGTCCCCGCTTGAAGTGATCGACTCAGGCGAGAGCGTGTTCATGGTCTTGAAGGAAGAGTATGCCGTTCTGGTCTATCCGGTCATGCGCCCCGAGATATCGCGTGCAGTCCTGCGCACCCTCTCGGTGATCGCATACCGCCAGCCGATTCTCCAGAGCGACCTGATCGAGATCAGGGGGGGCGGGGCATATGCCCATGTGGAGGAGCTGGTCAAGCGCGATCTGGTGGCGCGCTACCGGAGCGGGCGAAGTTATCTCCTCCAGACGACGCCTGAATTTTCCCGCTATTTCAAGACCTCGGACCTTGTCGGGGGCCAGGGGCGCCTGGATATCGATTAAATCTGTGATACGGGGGTGGAGTGTGAAGATCCCCGCGGCTGGTACGGCGATGAAAACGGCGTTTCTTTGTTCTCTCTGGGGTGGTGTTATGTGGGGGTCTTTTTCTCTTCCCGGCGATGACCGAAGAAGGGTATATATGTGTCAATGCCAGATTCTATTGGCACGCAACGGCGGCAGGACCGGTCCTGAAGCGATCGGTCTTGAGATGGTTCCTCGGGATCTGTCTCTTCCTTTAACGTCCCCTCCGGGGGTCGACTGCGAAGATATATATCGTGAAAAGAACAACATTGTTGCCTTGCACTATGCGGGTCCGACGACACCGGCGAGACCGGAATCGGACCTGAGATTTCAGAGGGAACATACGGGTGATGCCTTTCTTTAACGTCCCCTTCGGGGGTCGACTGCGAAGGTATATATCCCGCACCGTCCAAGATAGTTACCTCACACGGTCAGCAACGGTCCTGACGGATATTCTTCTGCGCCTTCCGGGGTGCGAAGGTATATATCCTGACGTGTCCTATGTTGTTGGCACACGAGTGACTGACTGCCGAGCACGCCGGTGAGACCGGCATCGGCAGGGGGCGGAGTGTATCGGGGCGAAATCCCCGCAGCCGACCGAGGCTGCAAGGGTTTATATGCTCGGAGCACAAATATCGTTCCCTCACGGGATGTCTGCACCCGACGCCAAATCGTCGGATGCAGGGCGCTGCGAAGGGTTAATAACCTCGGGCGTTCAATACTGTAATCCCACGAAATCACTCGGAAGCGACGCATGCGTTCGCTTCCACACAAGGGACGCAGAGGTTGTTCTGCGTTTTGATGGAGAATCAAAATCACCGAAAGTGTCGGTGTTGATTCTGACGTTGGCATTGGCAATGCGGAAATCTGTTTAGTAACCGCTAATTCCTTTAGTTAAAACACAACTGATAGTGTGCCTACTTCAAAATTCTGGTTGATCCTGCCAGAGGTCACTGCTATCGGGGTTCGATTAAGCCATGCGAGTCGAGAGGGGTCAAGCCCTCGGCATACTGCTCAGTAACACGTGGACAACCTGCCCTAAGGTGAGGGATAACTCCGGGAAACTGGAGATAATACCTCATAGTTTACCATCGCTGGAATGCCTGGTAAGCCAAAGGTCCGCCGCCACAGGATGGGTCTGCGGCCGATTAGGTAGTTGTTGGGGTAACGGCCCAACAAGCCTGTAATCGGTACGGGTTGTGGGAGCAAGAGCCCGGAGATGGATTCTGAGACACGAATCCAGGCCCTACGGGGCGCAGCAGGCGCGAAAACTTTACAATGCAGGCAACTGTGATAAGGGAACCCCGAGTGCCCGTATGGACGGGCTGTTCAGGTGCTTAAAAACCACCTGGAGAAAGGGCCGGGCAAGACCGGTGCCAGCCGCCGCGGTAATACCGGCGGCTCGAGTGGTGGCCACTATTACTGGGCTTAAAGCGTCCGTAGCTTGGTCGTTAAGCCTCTGGGGAAATCTTCCGGCTTAACCGGAAGGCGTCTCAGGGGAACTGGCGACCTAGGGATCGGGAGAGGTGAGAGGTACTCTGGGGGTAGGAGTGAAATCCTGTAATCCTCAGGGGACCACCTGTGGCGAAGGCGTCTCACCAGAACGACTCCGACAGTGAGGGACGAAAGCTGGGGGAGCAAACCGGATTAGATACCCGGGTAGTCCCAGCCGTAAACGATGCGCGTTAGGTGTATCGGTGACCACGAGTTACCGAGGTGCCGAAGGGAAACCGTGAAACGCGCCGCCTGGGAAGTACGGTCGCAAGGCTGAAACTTAAAGGAATTGGCGGGGGAGCACCACAACGGGTGGAGCCTGCGGTTTAATTGGACTCAACGCCGGACAGCTCACCGGGTAGGACAGCGATATGATAGTCGGGCTGAAGACTCTACTTGATCAGCTGAGAGGAGGTGCATGGCCGTCGTCAGTTCGTACTGTGAAGCATCCTGTTAAGTCAGGCAACGAGCGAGACCCACGCCAACAGTTGCCAGCACAGTCTCCGGACTGGTGGGGACACTGTTGGGACCGCCTCTGCTAAAGAGGAGGAAGAAATGGGCAACGGTAGGTCAGCATGCCCCGAATTACCCGGGCTACACGCGGGCTACAATGGACAGGACAATGGGTATCGACACCGAAAGGTGAAGGCAATCTCCTAAACCTGCCCTTAGTTCGGATTGCGGGCTGCAACTCGCCCGCATGAAGCTGGAATCCGTAGTAATCGCGTTTCAAAATAGCGCGGTGAATCTGTCCCTGCTCCTTGCACACACCGCCCGTCAAACCACCCGAGTGAGGTTTGGATGAGGCTGCGGTTGTTGCCGTAGTCGAATCTAGGTTTCGCAAGGGGGGTTAAGTCGTAACAAGGTAGCCGTAGGGGAATCTGCGGCTGGATCACCTCCTAATGAACTCTAGGGGATTGATGCGGTTACTGAACAGACCGTAAAGTTGCCAATGCCAGCCAAGGGAAATCGGGCTCATAGATCAGTGGGAGATCGCCGCCTTTGCGAGGCGGAGGCCGGGGGTTCAAATCCCCCTGAGTCCATTTCAATGCACCTGGAGATGCGAATCTGCAGGGAAGGGCTGAAGGTCAGATACCCTGACCTGAGGAGGCCGTGTAAAGGTATGCACAACGGGCGTCAAATGGGTTCAGCGGAAAGCTGGACAGAAGCCTGTCAGTGAATGGCTCGGTTCGAGTGCTGATGAAGGGCGTGCCAAGCTGCGATAAGCTCCGGGGAGAGGCATGGAATCTACGATCCGGAGATACCCTAATAGGACATCCTAACACTTCGGTGTTGATCCGTCAGGATCGGGAACCCCCCGAATTGAAACATCTTAGTAGGGGGAGGAAAAGAAATCAATCGAGATGTCGTAAGTAAAGGCGATCGAAAGCGACAGAGTTCAAACTGAATCCCTCCGGGGAGATGTGGTGTGGTAGGCCTGCCGTGTGGTTGTTGCGACGAAGTGGAAGTCCTCTGGAACGAGGTACCATAGGGGGTGATAGTCCCGTACACGTATGTCAATGCAACCTGGCAGAGTCCTGAGTACCGTGGGTTGGAATTCTCGCGGGAATCTGGGGGTCATCAACCTCCAAAACTAAATACACCTCGAAACCGATAGCGTATTAGTAGCGTGAGCGAAAGCTGAAAAGTAACCCTGAAAAGGTGGTTAAAAGCGCCTGAAATTGACAGGTTATAGTGTGTTACGGCGCCAAAGGATCTTCCATGCGAAGGAACCCGTCGCGAGGCGGTAGTACGGGTATGGTTGCCAGTGTCGTAACTTACGTTTTGAAGAACGGGCCAGAGAGTTTATCTCATTGGCGAAGGTTAACCGTAGAGGGGAGCCGGAGCGAAAGCAACAAGTCCGTAGCCTTCGGGCATGGGACGGCGTATTAAAAGTGCGCGAAGTCAGTGGGATAAGACCCGAAGCCGGGTGATCTATGCGTGGGCAGGTTGAAGCGTGACGAAAGTTGCGTGGAGGACCGCCTGAGGTTTTGATATGCAAATCATTCTCGTGACCTGCGTATAGGAGTGAAAGATTCATCGAACCCGGCATCCGCTGGTTCCTTCCGAAACATGCCGTAGCATGACCTGGCCTGAGATCGTCGGTGAGGTAGAGCACTGATTGGGGGTAGCGGGGGAGAAATTCCTCGTCCTCCTGTCAAACTCCAAATTCCCCGACATCTAAGACGGCTGGAAGTCCGCATTACGGGGTAAGCTTGTAATGCGTAAGGGAGACAACCCAGACCGTGGTTAATGTCCCTCAATGTAGGCTCAGTGTCAACACTGAAAGGCGTCCTAGGCCAAAAACAACTGGAAGGTGAGCTCAGAAGCAGCTATCCTTCAAAAAGTGCGTAACAGCTTACCAGTCTAGGTTTAGGGCACTGAAAATGGACGGGGCTAAAGCCTACTACAGAGACCACGGAGCACCGTAAGGTGATCTAGTAGGAAGGCGTCCCGCATGGGTAGAAGCAGGGTCGTAAGTTCCTGTGGACCGTGCGGGAATGAGAATTCTGGCAGTAGTAGAAGCATAGATGGGTGAGAATCCCATCCGCCGAAGGGGCTAGGTTTCCTCAGCAATGTTCGTCAGCTGAGGGTTAGTCGGTCCTAAGATACACCGTAATGCGAGTGTGTCAACAGGGAAACAGGTTAATATTCCTGTACCATTCAATCTTTGCTTAGCAATAAGCGCTGACGCTTCGGGATATACCGGGCGGGTCCGTCGCCCCGTCTAAGCATGTAAGTCCGGGGAGTACCGTAATGGTGAGAACCGGGTGAAAGTGTGATAGGGAAACTTGGTAAATTCCTGGAGCCCATGAAAAGGCGATTGAATGTCCGTACCGAGAACTGACACAGGTGCCCCTAGCTGAATAGGCTAAGGCGTGTCGGATCAATCGTGTTAAGGGAACTCGGCAAAATGGCCCCGTAACTTTGGAAGAAGGGGTGCCTGCTTGGTGATCAAGCAGGTCGCAGTGACCAGGGGACTCTAACTGTCTAATAACAACATAGCTGACTGCAACTCCGTAAGGACTAGTATAGTCGGTGATTCCTGCCCAGTGCGAGTATCTGAACACCGGTTCCAACCGGACGAAGGACTCGTAAACGGCGGGGGTAACTATGACCCTCTTAAGGTAGCGTAGTACCTTGTCGCTTAATTGGCGACTTGCATGAATGGATTAATGAGAGTCCTACTGTCCCTAACACGAATCCGTTGAACCTTTTATCCTGGTGCAGAGGCCAGGGACCCCAAATGGGAAGTGAAGACCCCGTGGAGCTTTACTGCAGCCTGTCGCTGTAGTACGATATTCCTTGCGCAGTGTAGATGGGAGGCGTTATATCCGTTCCTTCTGGGGAACGGGGAGCCGTCGATGAGACACCATCCTTGGTTTGTTGTACTACTCACTCTTACGAGGACACCGATAGGTAGGCAGTTTGGGTGGGGCGCCACACCCTCGAAAAAATATCAAGGGTGCCCTAAGGTCAACTCATGTGAGTCAGAAACTCACAGAAGAGTGTCAAGAGCAAAAGTTGGCCTGACGCGATTATGAATAGCAAATAATCGCGAGAGGAAACTCGGGTCTAACGAACCAATACGCCCTTTTGATGAGGGCTATTGACGACAGAAAAGCTACCCCGGGGATAACAGAGTCGTCGCCGGCAAGAGCACATATCGACCCGGCGGCTTGCTACCTCGATGTCGGTTCTTTCCATCCTGGCTGTGCAGCAGCAGCCAAGGGTGAGGTTGTTCGCCTATTAAAGGGGATCGTGAGCTGGGTTTAGACCGTCGTGAGACAGGTCGGTTACTATCTATTTGGGGTGTCAGGAGTCTGAGGGTAAGAAAGAAATAGTACGAGAGGAACTTTCTTTCGTCGCCACTGGTCGATCGGTTGTCCGACAGGGCAATGCCGAGCAGCTACGCGATAAGGGGTAAAAGCTGAAAGCATCTAAGCTTGAAACCCGGCCCAAAAAGAGACTCCGTTACAGGACATGGGTAAAAGACCCGCTTAATAGGCTTGGGATGTACGCACGAAGGCAACGACGTGTTCAGTCCGCAAGTACTAACGTCCAAATCCAGTTTTCCGTTGAACCCAGACGAAACCCGCTGTGCATACCTTTAAAATCTATAATCGCTAACATTATAGAGCACACACGGTCGCCAAGGTGGCGGAGTGGCTACGCGGTTGACTGCAGATCAACTACATCCCGGTTCGATTCCGGGCCTTGGCTTTGGGTGATAGCGGCCATAGCAGTGGGGAAACACCTGGACTCATTCCGAACCCAGCAGTTAAGCCCACTCACGTAACGCTCGGTACTGAGTTGCGGGAGCACTCGGGAACAGCGATACGCTGCTATCCCCTCTCTTATTAGAACGCATTGAACATCCGTTCGTTTCTTCTCTCTTGATTCATCTGGTCTATGGAAAAGGCGGATTCGCCTGACCTAAAGTATATCCTGAATAACGTTCTATTATTCTGTTCGGGGTTGTTATCTGACGATCCGCTAGTGGAGCAGTTTCATGGATGATATTCCGAAGATAGCAAAATGCATGAGCACCCAGCACCCTGATAACGTCCACCTCCCGTTCTTTGCAGAAAGTTCTGAACTCGGTGGGGAGGACGAGGTGCAGGAGGCCTATTACAGTTACTCCCATCTGGGATGCAGGGAACAGATGTGGGATTGCGAGGGAAAAGAAGTCGACAACTTCGTCGTCAAGAAACTTCTCTCCAGATATGAGCCGTTTTTCAGAGAGCACCAGCTTGGCTCTGACGTGTTTCTTACCCTGCGGGTGCCCAATCCTGATATCGAGCGGGCTGAGGCAAAGATCCTCCTCGAGACCCTTGACAGCATACCGCGCTCGTTCGACATCGCGCACCTCTTCTACGGCAATGCGGTCCCGCCGATCTTTCAGGTCATCCTCCCGATGACCTCGTCGCATATCGGGATCGACAATATCTATCAGTATTACTGCGACTTCGTGGTCGGGCAGCAGTACAAGCGGCTCGGGGGGAGGGACCTGACCATCGCCGACTGGATCGGCAGTTTTGCGCCGCAGAAGATCGATGTCATCCCCCTCTTTGAGGACCAGGCAAGCATGCTCAATGCGGCCGGGATCGTCGGCCGGTATATGCAGGACAAGGACCTCGCCTACCAGCGGGTATTTCTTGCCCGCTCTGACCCGGCGATGAACTACGGGATGATCCCGGCAATCCTCCTCAACAAGATCGCCCTCTTCCGCCTTCACCTCCTTGCCGAGGAGACGGGTGTTCCGATCTATCCGATCATCGGTGTGGGTTCGGCCCCATTCCGGGGCAACCTGAGGCCAGACACCGTGGAGAGGTGCGCGGCCGAGTACCCCAGCGTGCATACCTTCACGATCCAGTCCGCCTTCAAGTACGACTACCCCCTCGACGATGTCAGGCAGGCCGTCGCCGGTCTTGAGGGCAGGACGGTCGAGAGGCCGTCTGAGATTGACGAAAAAGAGGCCCTGAAAGTCGTGCAGACCTGCACGGCGGCCTATATGCGCGAGGTTGCCGGGCTCTCGGACGTGATCAACAGGGTGGCGGCATTCATTCCGAGCCGGAGAAAACGTAAACTCCATATCGGACTCTTCGGGTATTCACGGAGCATGGGCGGCGTCACCCTTCCCCGCGCGATCACCTTCACGTCCGCGCTCTATTCGATTGGTCTCCCTCCCGAACTACTTGGCCTCGATGCCCTGGCATCAGACGATATCGCATTTCTCAGGAGGGCCTATGTCAACTTCGATGCCGATATCGCCGATGCCGTCCGCTATTTCAACCCCGACTCCTCCTTTGTCCCTCCCGCGCTGAAAAAAGCCGTATCCGACCTCACCGATGCGCAGCCTGATCCCGACCATCTGGAGATCACCGCCGGGACCTGCCAGGCCCTTGAGGAGAACAGGACAGCAGATATCAGACAGGGTGTTCTGAGGGCTGCGAATATCAGGCATTTCCTTGGATAATCGGCTTTGTAGAAATCATCACTTTTCCGGATGCGAGCGTGATCCATGCTCTTTCCCCCATCTTCGCGCCGGGGTCTCTCACCCCCGGACCCCGCGCGCATGATTGTCCTGGATGTGCGGGTGACGGGCCGGGCGGTATGGCTCTCGATGAAAATTCTGGGTGCTCGTGCCGGTATGGTTTCCCTGCCTCCCCCCCCACTCACCCTTCGGGGGGACGGGGGGGGGCGGGGCGCCCCCCCCCCAGAGGTGGCCTCATCTCGATTTTCAGGAACCCTCACGCTCTCAGCGCGAAGATTTGGAACTCGTTCTGTGAGTGGAGCGGACACTGCCTGGGGGTTGCACCCCGGACCCCTGCATGCGATTGCCCTGGATATGCAGGGAACGGGCAGGGCGGTGTGGTTCTCGATGAAAATTCTTGATGGACGTGCCGGAGTGTTTTGTGGGTTCCTACCCCAATCGCAGTTTCGAGGGGCAGCAGGCCCTCGGCAGAGGCGTAAAGGCTCCCATCTGCTCCTGGAAACGGTCGGGCGAATGGCTTCGCCCAGACCATCTCGTAGCCCGGT